>DASYVD010000099.1:0-7257 GCA_036000545.1 Actinomycetota bacterium
CAAGTACTCGGGGGCAACCCACGCGATGGTCAGCCTGCACGGCGATGATGGCGGGCTCAGCTTCGAAGTCACTGACGACGGGGTTGGGTTCGACCCGGGCAGCACTGCCTACGGGACCGGCCTGCAAGGCGTAGCCGACCGGCTCGCGGCCATCGACGGGACGCTGGAGGTCAGATCAAGGCCTGGGTCGGGGACGACCATCGTAGGGATCGTGCCGATCCAGGGATCACCGTAACGTGCGCTCAGGCCTCAGGTACCGGAAGAAGCGCGCCGATCTGAGATCGCGACTCGAGGACACATCTACATCGGTCGTTCCCAGGGTGTGAACCGGCGGTGAACGAGAGGCTCCTGCAGGTGCGGCTCCCACTTGTGCTGAACCTCGACGTGCACGCCGTTGTGCTCCCACGCTCGAACGTCATCGATGTCGTCCCACTCGGAGAGCACGAGGTAGACCGGTTGGTCTTGCATCGACCGTCCCATCTCCGACCACACGTAGCCCGGCTGGGTCTCGGCAAGCTCCGCCATGGCCCGCATGTCGCCTTCGAAGTCCTGGATGTCGGCGGTTTCGGCGAGGCGGAACCGCAGATAGACGAAGATCGCCACCCGTAGAGCCTACGCGCCTCGTGACGCTCGGCGTCCAACCGCCTGCCGCGTGTGGAAACACGTCAGGACTCGATCGCGAGGAGCCGGTACGAGGGCGCTGACAGCGGCACGACCGCGTGGCATGTCAGCGGGCGCGGCTCGGTTCGCCCGTGCTCGAGCGAGACTGGGCCTCGCAGTCCGAATCCTGCCCGCGCAACGAGCCAAGCATCACGTCACACGTCGATCCAGAACGCGGCGAAGCGGGCCGGCAGCCGAACGCACGCCCTTGCACTCCGACACACGGCGGTCTCGCTCTGGATCGAGGATGGCGCAAAGCCGATCGACGTGCAGTACATGCTGGGCCACTCCGACGTCCGGATGACGCTCGGCAGGTACGGACATCCTCAAAGCGAGCAGAGAAGGAACCACGTCGATGACCAATCAGCTCGGTAAGGAAGACCTCGCATAACTCGGGAGCGCGGCGCGCTAAGGCCGGTGCTCGGGGCCGCCGAAACAAGGGGCCGGGAGGTACAGACATGGAGTTCTGGATTCTCCTCGGCTGCGCGATCGTCGTGGCGATCGTGATCAAGACCCTCCCCACGCCCGAGGAGAGGGGCAACGCCGGTAAGGACGCCCAGGCTGAGCAAGCACCTCCTGCAAGGAACGGACCGACCGTTGTGCGCAGGGACCCTGAAGGGCAAAGAAACTCTGATCATCCCGCGACCTGCCCATTCGCGAATCGGTCCTTTTACGGACCACGCACCGCCGCAGGGGCTCGAGCTTGCCCGAGACCCCTCTGAACCCCCGGTTCTTGAGTCTCAAGCACTCAAGTCTTGGACAGCGAGCCTCGCCGCAGACCCGATGTGGAGCCAGTCAGATCGTGAGCCAAGGGTGCCTGTCTATGACCGGCAGAAGGAACGAATCCCAGGTCAGCGGCATGATCTAAATATTATGCACCCTTCACGCAGGCCCTCATCGCGGTGGAATGGCTGGCCGCGCGCCGCGACGAGCTCGAGACCTGACCGACTTGCGCTCGGCCCTCGCTGTGGGATAGGCACACGGTGTGCGCGTCGAGCGGATCGTCGACCTGTCGATTGTCATGGACGGCGACACCCAGACGTACCCGGGGGACCCCACGCCTGCGATCCGCCCAGCCACGACGATCGAGGCGGACGGGTTCAACGTCCTTTCGATCGCGATCGGGTCGCACACCGGGACCCATGTGGACGCCCCCTACCATTTCTTGGCGGATGGCGCTCGCCTCGACCATCTCGGCCTCGGCCTATTCGCCGGGCCCAGCACGATCGTTGACGTGTCCGGGCATGGTCCCCGCCAGCCGATCACGTGGGACGACGTGGCGCCGTACAGCGAATGGCTTGGTCCCGAGGTGATCCTGGCCCTTCGCACGGCGTGGTCCGACCATCACCTCGGAACCGACCGGTACTTCGATCACCCGTACCTGGGCGAGGACGCGTGCGACCGGATCCTCGAGCTCGGCGTCAGGACGCTCGCCATCGATGCCTTGAATCCCGATCAGACCGTCCTGGAGGGGGGGGCCGGCTTCCCAGTCCACCGTCGGTGGCTGGGTGCGGGAGGCGTGATCGCCGAGAACCTCACCAACCTGGGGGCCGTCGACTTCGACGACGCCGTGGTGTGCCTGTTCCCGATACGGGTGGGGGGCAACGCGGACGGCGCGCCATGCCGGGCGATCGCCCTCCGGCTCGTCTGAGACGTACGGTCTCTACTCCACGGGAAGCTGGGCAAAGGCCTTCGAGATGTCGATGCCCCGGCTCCTCTGCGCTGCCTTCGCGATGTAGAAAATGACGAAGCCAGAGACGAAGATCCCGATATTCATCCAGATCAGCACGGGGTGGCCCTTCAACCCGGCGCTGGGGTCGGTGAGGAACGCCCATGCCATGATGGCCAGTGCTACGAGCGCCGCCGCCCCCACGATGCTGACTACCGGGACCCCGCCAACCCGCCACCGCACCGGCGACGCCTCGAAGATCTGCGGCTGCCGGTAGGGGAACAGGACGGCCGACAGGGCAACCAGAAGGAATCCCAGGATGAACCCGAAGATCCCGACGAGGGTGGCGAAGTTCGGCACCCACACGAATCCAGCCAGGGCGGCGATCGACCCCGCGCCCACCAACATGAGCGCGTTCACCGGCGTGTGGAAGGTGGGGTGGACCTCGGCCACCCACTGCGGCATGAGACCGTCCAGGCCGTACGCTAGGAAATTCCGGCTAGCGTTGGTGATCTGCCCGGGCAGCCATGTGTAGCTCGCGAACACGAAGGGCAGGAGGATCAGGATCGCGACAAGGGTGTTCCCGGAGCCGAACGCGGCGATCTGGGTGAACACCAGGCCCTGGGTCGCCGAGAGCTGGCCCATCGTGTGCAGGCCGATGGCCTTGTCCGCCAGCGCCAGGAACACCAGCATGTAGAGGGTGCACAGGATTGCAGTGACCGGCATCGACCACAGCTGGAGGCTCCTGGCCCGCTTCACCTCGGCCCCGATGTAGGCCGAGGACTGATTGAACACCAGGTTGATGTAGATCCAGGTCCCGGCGAGCAGGGTCCATTTCAGGCTGAACGGGCCTGTCGAGAAGCCGGCTTCCTTCGCCGCCTGGCCCAGCCCCCGCAGGGCGTTCGGGCCGAGGCCCGCGCCCAGCGACGCCATGATGTCGGCCTTCGACTTCACCAGCCACACGATCGCGATGAGCGCGAGCGAGACGAGCGAGACGAAGAACAGCGCGTTCTGGATCCGGAAGAACAGCCGAAGGCTGCGGGAGAACACGAAGACCAGGAACGCGATGAGGCATGTTCCGGCGATGAACGTTCCCCAGTCGCCGGCCAGCCAGTTCCCGAAGCTGGTCATCCAGGAGATCCCCCCCATCTGCCCAACGGTGGCGAACAGGGGCGCCAAGCCGAACTGGGCGAAGAAGGCCGAGGGAACCCCGCCGTACAGGAACCACCACACGGTGTTGTTCCAGCTCGACATCATCCCCAGGGCCGGGTGGAGCACGCGGCTCACGTAGACGTAGTCGGCACCGGACCGGGGCATCGAGGCTGCGAAGAACGCGAACACCAGGCTGACGGGGAGGACGACCAGGAAGATCAGGATGGCCGTGAGGTACAGGTTGGCCCCGGGGTAGAACGCAGTGGAGAACAGGAAGACGAGTGCCGCCATCAACCCCAGGGAGACGAAGTTGATGTTGTAGACGAGCACGTCGAGCGTGCCCGCCTCGCGCACGAGCCCCGAGGCCTTTCGCTCGAAGGTGGCCGGTCGAACGGTCTGTTCGGTCGGGTCGCTCATGGCGCCCTCCTTCCCATCCCCTCAAGAGTCGGGCGACGAGAATTCTTACACGCCGCCGGGGTAGCCTGATGCGCGATGCCGCCGGGAGGAACAGAGGGGGAATTCCGCAGCGCCCGGGACGTGCCGACCCCCCGGGGCCCGGTGGACGCCCGGACCGTGCCTCGCTTCGCGGAGCCCTCCACGTTCGCCCGCCTTCCTCGCCGGGACGAGGTCGAGCGATGCGACGTAGCGGTCTTGGGGGTTCCCTTCGACGGCGGCGTCACGTTCCGGCCGGGGGCCCGGTTCGGGCCACACGCCATCCGGCACGCCTCCCGCCTCCTTCGCGAATACCACTCCGCCCTCGACGTGGAGCCATTCGGGGCGCAGCAGGTGGCCGACGCCGGGGACGTCGCCTGCAATCCCTTCGACATCGCTCAGGCGATCCAGGCCATCGAGGTGGGCGCCGAGGCGGCCCTCTCGGAAGCGGCACGGCTGCTCACGCTGGGCGGGGACCACACCATCGCCCTCCCACTGCTCCGGGTCATGAATCGCAGGCACGGGCCGGTCGCCCTGCTGCATTTCGACGCCCACCTCGATACCTGGGACACGTACTTCGGCGCGCCGTACACGCACGGGACGCCGTTCCGCCGGGCCTGGGAGGAGGGACTCCTCCAGCAGGATCGCGCGATGCACGTCGGGATCCGGGGGCCGCTCTATGCTCGTCAGGACCTGATGGACGACGCCGGGTTCGGGTTCGCCATCGTGGAGGCCATGGACCTCGAGCGCGGGAGCGTGTCAGGGGTCGTCGAGCGGCTTCGTTCACGACTGGGGGACGCGCCCGTGTACGTCTCGATCGACATCGACGTGCTGGATCCCTCGCACGCCCCCGGGACGGGAACGCCCGAAGCCGGCGGCCTCACCAGCCGCGAGCTTCTGGGGATCCTGCGAGGGCTGGCCGGGCTCGACATCGTCGGAGCCGACATCGTGGAGGTCTCGCCCCCCTATGACCACGCGGAGATGACCGGCATCGCCGCGTCCCACGCCGCATACGAGCTGTTGGCCCTCTTCGCAACGCGGTTCGACCCGTAGCCGAGGAGGGCGAAATCGCGTACCGGGTATCGATCGACATCGGCGGGACGTTCACCGACCTGGCGGCTATCGACGTCGCGACCGGGGAGCTCATGGTGACCAAGGCGCCCTCGACCCCCGGGCGGCTGGATGACGGCGTCATGGCAGCTCTGGATCGATCCAGCGTTCGCGCCTCGTCGGTTGAGTCTCTCGTCCACGGGACCACCGTGGTCATCAATGCGATCACCGAAAGCCGGGGAGTCCCGACGGCGCTCGTCACCACCCGAGGGTTCCGGGACGTCCTGGAGATCGGGCGGGCGAACCGCCCCGACCTGTACAACCTGTCGTACGTGAAGCCCGTGCCGTTCGTTCCCCGCCCGCTGCGGTTCGAGGTGGCCGAGCAGACGTCGTACCGCGGCGACGTCATCGCGCCGCTCGAGGAGGACGGGCGGCGCTCCGTGGCCGGGACGATCGAGGGATCCGGGGTCGAAACCGTCGCCGTCTGCTTCCTGCACGCGTGGGCGGACCCTGCCCACGAGCAGCGCGCCGCCGAGATGCTCGGCGAGCTTCTGCAGGGCGTCGAGATCGTGGCCTCGCACGAGGTGAGCGGACAGTGGTGAGAGTATGAGCGGACCAACACTACGGTCCTGTCCGCCTACGTGAGAGTCTCGGTTTACTCCAGGTAGTCGCGGAGCGTCTGCGACAGTGAGTGGTGCCGGAGCTTCGAGAGGGTCTTCGACTCGATCTGGCGGACCCGCTCCCGCGAGACTCTGAACTCCCTTCCCACCTCCGCCAACGTGCGGGGGTGGCCGTCGAGCAACCCGAACCGCAATTGGATGACTCTCTTCTCCCGCTCGGACAGTATGTGGAGGATCGACTCGAGATGTTCCTGGAGGAGGATGAACGACGCGGCGTCGATCGGCACGACGGCGTCTGCGTCCTCGATGAAGTCACCGAGGTGGGAGTCCTTCTCCTCGCCCATGGGAGTCTCGAGGGACCCGGCACCTGGGAGACCCTGAGGATCTCTCGGACCTTGTCCACCGGGATCCCCTTAGGGCACAAAAACCTCGGATCGGTGCCCGTGACCAGGTCTTTTCTTCGAGTTCGCTCGACCTGCTCCGCCTCGGCGGCCACGATGTGGGGATCCAGACCGTCCACCGGGCGAGACACCTGTTTCCTGAACATTGTCTGGCGACACCGGCCCTCATGTCTCACCTCCGGATCGCAGAAGGGATCCATCAGCCATCATGGGAACAGTCTCCGGAGTTCTGGACCAGCCGAACGGGGGCCAGAGGGAAACCCCTGGTCAAGGCCACGATCGCAATAGTGCACCCTTCAGGCCGGCCCGTCTTCGGCGGGCCGTCCGCGGTGTCGGAGCTAGGACTTTGCCGGACCGCGAAACAGATGGCCGCAGTTCGTGCACTTCATGTTGACCCGCGCCGCCGGGCCAGCGTGGGTGAAGGGCTGGGTGCGCGTGCTCCCGCACATCGGACACGCCGGACGGCGTGGTGCCTCATCCGGCCGGGGTTCCGATTCCGTTCGCTCGCCCATGGCTCACCTCGACGGTACTCGATGGGGAGGAAGCAAGCGGACTGTATCGCAGTCCCGCGGCGTGCCGCACAACCTCGTCGAGCCTTGCGTCGAGCCCCGCGGTGATCGCCTCGGCGAGGCGCGTCAGCGCCTGATCACGGTCCTCGTAGACGAACCGTCGTGAGTGCCCATTCTCCTGAATCGTCAGGTGGTAGACCTTCATGGCTTCCACGCTAACCCTCTCCGTTAGCTCGCGTTCCCACTGGGACCTGTCCTTCGCAGTGTAGTCTCTTCCTCCTCTTCCCACGGGGCGTTCTCGCTCCGGACGACAGAACGGCGAACTGCGAACTGCCCATCTCACTGAATAGGATGCTCGCGGGAAGGTGAACCAAACGCGCTGGTCATCCCGGCCGCCGATCTCCTCCTCCAACACCGTCGGGGTGATCGGGGCGTGGGTGGCGAGACGGGAGAATGCCTCGACCCCATTGCCCTTCACGAGAACGCGGTGGGCGGCGGTTCGATCGTCACCGTCACGGCCGAGCCCCTCCCCTCTCCCCTGGCCGCCATCGCGTGCGGCACCGGCGAGGTCGACTGCGTCTACCACATCGCGTTCGAGGAACTGGTCGCCGCGATGGACGCCGCCGGGACGGCGGAGCAGAAGAAGCTCCTGGACGAGCTGATCACGCAGAACCGGCTCGAGGACTTCCTTCGCCTCTCCGCGGTGCTCGCCGTCTGAGCCTCCGGCCGCCGGTCGGCTACTCCTCCAATCCGGCTTCTCTCGC
>DASYVD010000100.1:0-14189 GCA_036000545.1 Actinomycetota bacterium
CTTCCCCTCCACCGGAGGGAGCTTCTCGTAGTACTCGGTCGGCTGGAGGGTCTCCTCGTCTCGCTCCAGCCCGATGTAGCCCACCGATACCGCCGGGAACAGGTCGGTCACGGCCTCGAGCATCCCCAGGCCCGCCCGGAGGATGGGGATGGCCACGAGCCCCACCGGCAGCACCCGGCCCTCGGCCGGCTCGAGGGGGGTGCGGACGGGGTTCGCCGCGGTGGGAAGGTCTCTGGTGGCCTCCAGGACCAGCACGGAGGTCAGCCTTTTGGTGAGGGTCCGGAACACCGAGGGCGGCGTCGAATGGTCACGGAGACGGGTAAGGAGCGTCTGAGCCAGGGGGTGGTCCACCACCGTGAGTGGCATGGCGGCCCGTATCCTACTGGCTCGCCGTGGTTCGCCGCATCTGATCGCGGCGGCCGAGCTTGGTTCGCCTCTTGCGCGGCCCAACCCCCCGGGCATTAGAATTCGGCCGCTCAAGGCGCTTCCCCGTCCCGGGGAGGCAGGAGGAGGGGGGAGGTTCATGAGAAAGGGACTGAGGCTATTCGCCTTCGTCGCCGTGCTGGCGCTGGTGGCCGCGGCGTGTCGCCAGCGACCGGCGGCTGAGCAGACGACGCCGCCGGAGGAGCTACCGGGTGCTGGGATGCTGGCCTGTCAGGTGACGGACACCGGAGGGATCGACGACAAGAGCTTCAACCAGACCGCCTGGGCCGGCATGCAGCGGGCCGAGACGGAGCTCGGAGTGGAGATCGCGTTCCTCGAATCGCAGGCCCAGACGGACTACGCACCCAACATCCAGAGCTTCATCGACCGGGGCTGCGACATTATCGTGACAGTGGGATTCCTACTGGGCGACGCCACCAAGGCGGCCGCAGACGCGAACCCCGATCAGAAGTTCGCCATCGTGGACTTCGCGTACGACCCGCCGCTGGACAACGTGTCGGGCCTGATCTTCCAGACCAACGAGGCGGGCTTCCTGGCGGGGTATGCTTCGGCGTCGTTCACGAAGACCGGGACGATCGGCACCTACGGTGGGATCAACATCGGCTGCGCGGTCACCTGCTTCATGGACGGGTTCTTCGCCGGGGCCAAGTACTACAACGAGCAGAACGGCACCAACGTGGAGGTTCTCGGCTGGGATCCCAAGAAGCAGGACGGCCTGTTCACCGGTGACTTCGAGGACCAGGCCAAGGGCCGGAGCGTCACCGAAGACCTCATCGGCCAGGGCGCCGACGTGATCCTGCCAGTGGCGGGCCCGGTGGGCTTCGGCACCACCGCCGCCGTCCAGGACTCTCCTGAGGACGACGTGGTGATCTGGGTCGACACCGACGGCTGCGTCAGCGCCGAGGAGTTCTGCTCGCTATTCCTCACTAGCATCAAGAAGAACATCGACGTGGCCGTGTTCAACGCGGTCCAAGCGACCGTGGACGGCTCTTTCGAGGGTGGCCTCTTCGTCGGGACGCTGGAGAACGACGGGGTGGGCATCGCCCCATTCCACGAGTACGAGGACCAGATCTCCGACGAGGTCAAGGCCGACCTCGAGGAGATCAAGGCGGGCATCATCGACGGGTCCATCTCCGCCGAGGGGAAGGAATACGTCTGAGCAGAGCCCGCTCAACCCGGGTGGGGTGGTGCCGGTGAATGCCGGCACCACCCATCCTCTGTGAGAGCCGGTGACACTCGAGCTTCGGGGAATCACCAAGCGCTTCCCGGGGGTCCTGGCCAACGACCATGTTGACCTGACCGTCGAGGAGGGCGAGATCCACGCCCTCCTCGGGGAGAACGGCGCCGGCAAGACCACCCTGATGAACATCCTCTACGGGCTGTATCACGCCGACGAGGGCGAGATCCTCGTTGGCGGCAGACCGGTGAGGTTCGCGAGCCCGGGCGACGCCATCGCTGCCGGGATCGGAATGGTCCACCAGCACTTCATGCTGATCCCCGTGTTCACCGTGACCGAGAACGTGATCCTCGGCGTGGAAGAGACCGGGGCGCTGGGGTTCCTCGACCGCCACGAGGCCCGGCGTCGAGTAGAGGACATCTCCCGCCGCTACGGGCTGGCCGTCAACCCGGATGCCATGGTGGAGGAGCTCCCCGTCGGCGTCCAACAACGGGTGGAGATCGTCAAGGCCCTGTACCGAGAGGCCGAGGTGCTGATCCTGGACGAACCCACAGCCGTCCTGACCCCGCAGGAGATCGAGGAGCTGTTCCGGGTGATGCGGTCCCTCAAGCAGGCGGGCAAGTCGATCATCTTCATCACCCACAAGCTGAAGGAGGTCCTCGCCGTCGCGGACCGGATCACCGTTCTCAGGCGAGGGAAGGTGGTGGGCTCCGCCACTCCCAAGGAGGCCACCGAAGACAAGCTGGCCGCGATGATGGTGGGCCGCGAGGTGGAGCTCGCGGTGAAGAAGGACGTGGCCACCCCAGGGGAGTCCGTGCTCCGGGTGGAGGACCTCACGGTGCTGGACGAACGTGGCCAGGTAGCGGTGGACGGTGTATCGATCGAGGTCCGTGCGGGCGAGGTCATGGGCCTGGCTGGGGTCCAGGGGAACGGCCAAACCGAGCTCGTGGAATGCATCACCGGCCTGCGCCCTCCGCTCGCTGGGCGGGTCGTGGTGGGAGGAAAGGACCTCACGGGGGCCCGGCCCCGACGGGTGTTCCTTTCCGGCGTGGCCCACGTGCCAGAGGACCGCATCGAGGATGGGCTGGTGGGGGACTTCTCGGTGGCCGACAACCTGGTCCTCAATACCTACTACCTGCCGCCGTTTGCCAAGGGACTCCGGCGCGACGATGCAGCCATTAAGAGGACTGCCGAGGAGCGAGTGCGTCAGTACGACATCAGGACGCCGTCGATCCTGGCGCCCGTCCGCACCCTTTCGGGAGGCAACCAGCAGAAGGTGATCGTGGCCCGCGAACTGTCCCGGTCGGTCGAGCTCCTGGTGGCCTCGCAGCCGACGCGCGGACTGGATGTGGGGTCGATGAGCTACATCCACGAGCAGATCGTGAAGGCGCGGGACGAGGGTGACGGCGTCCTGCTCGTCTCAACCGAGCTCGATGAGATCCTGTCGCTTTCCGACCGGATCGCCGTGATGTACCGCGGAAAAGTGGTGGCGGTGGTGGAAGCCGCCTCCACCACACCCGAAGAGCTGGGGCTGCTCATGGCAGGGTCCGTGCCGGCCGACTCGAAGGGAGAAGCCGACCGGGACCGCAGAGGTCCTGGACACAAGGGAAAGGCGGCCCCGGGAGCGGAGGAGCGGTGAGCGAGCGGGATCCCGCCACCTCCGTGGACACCAGCGACCGCGCCGCGGTGGAGGAGGCAGCGGCCCCGACCGGCGGAGCTCTGGTCGCCCCCACCGGCGAGAGCGCGTGGAGGGCCATGCTGGTCCCGGCCCTGGCCATCTTCTCCGCCCTGGTCATCGGCGGGCTGATCATCGTGTTTTCCGACCCCGACGTCCTGGACGACTGGACCTTCCTTTTCTCCGACCCTCTCACCGCCCTACGGTCCTCTTGGGACGCCGTGTTCACGGCCTACCAGGCCTTGCTCACCGGGTCGTTGGGCAGCCCTACGGGCATTTGGGAAGCGGTCACCAGCGGGGAGGGTCTTGTGTCGGCGTTTCGGCCGCTCTCCGAGACGGTGGTGGCGGCCACCCCCCTGATCCTCACGGGCCTCTCGGTGGCGGTCGGCTTCCGCGCGGGGCTGTTCAACATTGGAGCCGAGGGGCAGCTCATCGTGGGGGCCATCTTCGCCGGCTTCGTGGGGTTCACGTTCACCGGCCTTCCCACGGTCGTGCACCTTCCGCTGGCCATCCTGGCCGGGTTCGTCGGGGGAGCTCTGTGGGGGTTCGTCCCGGGTTTCCTGAGGGCTAGGACGGGGGCCCACGAGGTGATCATCACCATCATGCTGAACCAGGTGGCCCTGAGGCTCCTGGACTACTTCCTTCGCAATCCGCTGTTCCAGCGACCCGGACGCACCGACCCCATCAGCAAGCCGGTGGAGGAGACGGCCCAGCTGCCCCACCTGCTGGGTGCCAATCTGCGTATCCACGCGGGGATCATCCTGGCCCTGCTTGTGGCCTGGGCGGTGTGGTGGCTCTTGTTCCGCACCACCCGGGGGTTCGAGTTCCGCGCGGTGGGAGCCAACCCTGACGCGGCGCGATACGCCGGCATCAGCGTGCCGGCCACCTACATCGTGGTCATGAGCCTCGCCGGCGGGCTCGCCGGGCTGGCCGGAGCGAGCCAGCTCCTCGGTGGGGTCACGCTGTACAGCCTCACGCCGGGATTTGCCGGCGGCCTGGGGTTCGACGCCATCGCCCTGGCCCTGGTGGGGCGGGCCCACCCCGCCGGCATCATTGCCGCGGCGTTCATGTTCGGGATCCTGCGAGCTGGCGCCACCAAGATGCAGGCCCTTACGGCCACACCCGTGGACATCATCGTGGTCATCCAGGCTCTCGTGATCGTGTTCATCGCCGCTCCCGCGCTGGTGCGGGCGATCTATCGGATCCGGGCGCGTCGCCAGGTCGGACCCGAGGTGTTCACCAAAGGGTGGGGGGCATGAGCACGGCCGCAGTGGCAGTCCAGCGCCGAGTATCCTTCACCAGGTCTCGGGTACTGGGCATCGTCTACCTCCTGATCGCAGCGTTCAGCGTGTGGTGGTACGCGCTCCGGACCGAGGCCGGGCAGGAGACGACGTTCGGGCTCTCCGGGGGAGGGGTCGAGGTCCCGGATCTCGCGGTTCCGGTCCAGGTGACCGTCGTCATCCTTGCTGCGGTGTGCGCTTTCCTCGGAGGAGTCCAGCTCGTGCGGGGCTTCGGGCGGCGCACCTACGTCGTGCTGGGTGTTGTGGTCGGGGTGTTCATCCTGGCCTCGCTGACCTATGCCGCCCGGGGCAAGGAGCTCAACATGGTGGCCCTGGTCAACAGCACCATCCTTCGCTCCGTCCCGCTCACCCTGGGAGCGATGTCGGGGGTCCTGAGCGAACGGGCCGGGGTCATCAACATCGCCATCGAGGGGATGTTCCTGGCCGGGGCGTTCACGGGGTCCCTCATGGGCAGCGCCACGGGGAGCCTTTGGATCGGCCTGCTCTCTGCTGTGGTGGTTGGGGCGTTGCTGGCCTGGGTGCTGGCCGTCCTGGCGATCCGCTACCAGGTGGACCAGATCGTGGCCGGGGTGGTGATCACGATCTTCGCCCTGGGCATCACCAGTTACCTGTCGGCGCGGATCCTTGGAGACCCGGAGTTCCAGCACCTGAACAATCCGGGGAGATTCCAGGTAGTGAAGATCCCCCTGCTGGGTGACATCCCCGTGATCGGTCCCATCTTCTTCCAGAACAACGTCTTCGTGTACCTGATGTTCGTCCTCATCGTTTTGGTCCACGTGGCCCTGTTCCGGACCCGCTGGGGGCTCCGGGTCCGAGCGGTCGGCGAGCATCCCCGGGCCGCGGACACCGTCGGGATCCGCGTGCTGTTCGAGCGGTACCGCAGCGTGATCTACGGAGGAATGATGGCCGGCCTGGGCGGCGCCTTCTTCACCCTCGGGTCGGTCGGTCGGTTCGACGAGGGGATGACCGCCGGCCGAGGATTCATCGCGTTGGCGGCGATGATCTTCGGCCGCTGGACGCCGATCGGGGCCTTCGGCGCCGCGTTGGTATTCGGCCTCGCCGACGCGCTCCAGAGCCGGCTGGCGATCCTGGGGGCGCCGATCCCCTCGGAGTTCCTCCTGATGGCCCCGTACCTGGCCACCATCCTGGTGGTGGCGGGGGTCGTGGGGAGGGCCCGCCCGCCGGCCGCTGACGGAAAGCCGTACGTCAAGGAGTAAGCCCTTCCCGGTCCCGGCCCCGGCAGGTGGGATGATGGATCCGCGTCGATCGCAGAAGGAGGCGACTGCGTGACCAGGGTTCTCTCCGGGATCCAACCCACGGGCGAGGTCCACCTGGGCAACTACATCGGCGCCCTGCGGCACTGGGTCACCGATCAGGACGTCCACGATTGCTTCTACGTGATCGTGGACCTTCACGCCATCACGCTCCCTCACGATCCGGCGACCTTGCGTCAGGCCACCCTGGATCTGGCGGCCATCCTCCTGGCTGCCGGGATCGACCCGGGCAGGGCCACCCTGTTCGCGCAATCGCATGTGCACGAGCACGCGGAGCTGGCGTGGGTGCTCGGCTGTTACACGGGCTTCGGCGAGCTCCGGCGGATGACCCAGTTCAAGGAGAAGGCTGCCAAGCAGCAGGAGGCGGGCGTCAGCGTGGGGCTGTTCACCTACCCGGTGCTCCAGGCGGCGGACATCCTCATCTACCAGGCCGACCGAGTGCCGGTGGGGGAAGACCAGCGCCAGCACCTAGAGCTCACGCGGGACATCGCGGCGCGCTTCAATGCACGCTTTGGAGAGACCTTCATCCTCCCGCAGGCGTTCATCCCCAAGGTCGGGGCGCGGATCATGGACCTCCAGAACCCCGCGGCCAAGATGTCGAAGTCCGCGGATTCTCCGCAGGGAACGATCAGGGTCACGGACTCCGCCGACGAGATCCGCCGCAAGGTGAAGATCGCGGTGACGGACTCCGGGCGAGACGTCGTGGCCTCCCCGGAGAAGCCCGCGATCACGAACCTCCTGACCATCTACTCCGTGGCCACGGGGAAGTCGGTCCCCGACCTCGAGCGCGAGCACGAGGGAAAGGGGTACGCGGACCTCAAGGCCGGCCTGGCCGAGGCGATCGTGGAGTTCCTCCGCCCGTTGCAGGACCGGTACCGGGAGCTCGCCGCCGATCCCGGCGAGATCTCGAGGCAGCTCGAGATCGGCGCAGAGAAGGCCCAGGCGGTCGCGGGGAAAACCCTGCAGACGGTTTACGAGAAGATCGGCTTCCTCCCCCGCGGCGGGTAACCGCGCACGTGAGCCTTCGTGTACGACTAGCAGGGTTGAGGGCGCTCTCTCCGTGATTGTCCTCAGCGGCGGTTGATGAGGACGATTAGCACGGCCAATAGGAAGAAGAGGACGAGCCCAGTCCATGCCAGAAGCGGGACAAACGCGCGGTTGAGAAAGTAGGAGAGGGTCAGGAGAAGGAGTCCGACCACTACCCCGAAGGCCAAGAGACCGACGAGATTCCAGCCTGTTGACGGCGGTACCTCGGGCCCTTGTCCCTTCCCGCGCCAGCCAATGATCCCGATGTTCACTACGAGTATCACGCCCAAGGCGATCGCCAACAGGATCTGAGAAGAGGTCACCACCCGATCGTACTCGGGCAGCTGAGGTCGGCTAGGTCGGGACCGCCGGGGTCAGCTCGACGATCACGCAGGAGGACCGCCACCGCTTGATGGCGTCCTCCGGGGGGCCGTGGCGGTCCCTGCGCCGGTCGGCCAGGCTCGCGGCCAGCTTCTCGAACTCTGGGTCCTGCGGCTCGATCAGCCGGACCGCGGCGTGGAACCGGCTGGCCCGCGTTTCCCGGTACTTGTGCCGGGTCACCACCACCAGTTCGGGGGCGTCCGGGAGCCCGGGGATCACCTGTTCCCCCGCCCTTTCGTCGTTCGAGTGGAGGACGTAGATCCGCCCCTGCTGGTAAACGAACCACACGGGGATGGCCCGGTCCCGCCCGTTGCGATCGGTCCCCACCCAGATCACGTCGGTCTTCCGCAGGGCGTCCTCGACCTCCTTGGGAAGCTGCTGTGGAGCCTGTTGCAGCACGACCTGACACTCCACCTGGCCCTGGACCTCGTCGTCGATGAGGAACGACAGGAGGAAGATGCCGAGCTCCTCGACCACCGCGTCCTGGACCACGTCGGTGATCCAGGTGAGGTCCATCTGGCCGGGCATCCGACGGATCCGCGGTGGGGAGGCGTAAGCGACTCGGCCAGACGGCCCGATGAGCTCGAAGCGCTCGGTGACCACGCCCTGGGGAGCCTTCCACGCCCGAAGCACCGCGAACGGGAGGAGCCGACCGGGCAGGCTCAGGGTGTAGAGGAGGGGCTGCCCACCGTCTCCTTCGCTCTCGTGGATCCGGGTGTCCAGGGCGTTGGCCCAGACGAGCTCGGCTCTCGCCACGGCGCGAAGGATAACAAAGCTATGGAGCCTACCCTCTCGGCTCCCGACGAGCCGCTCGAGGCTCTACCGCTGGTTTCGCTCGAGCACCGACATGGCGGCAGTCCGGGCCCACGACCAGCCGAATGCCACCGAGAAGATGAAGGCCAGTACCACGTAAGCGGCCGAGACCTTCCACAAGCCTGCCATCACCACGGCCCAGGCCAGCACGACCGGGACCAGGGACAGCCGCAAGCCCCGGCGCCAGGTGGGGATGACGCGCTCGGCCAGCCACCCGGTGGAGAAGGCGAACAGCGCGAAGGCGACCCAGGCCACTTCCATGATCAGTCCATTGTTACCCAGACGTCGTTCCGCTCATGCCCGAAGGTTTTGCCGCTTGGCGAACGGTCTCCGCTCACGCCATTCGAGCCAGCCAGAGCCTCGGTTCCTCCAGCTCGGGCATCGAGGGGAGGGAATCCGCGTTCGTCCACATCAGGGCGAGGGTCTGTTCGTTGGTGAGCTCGACCACGCGCTCGCAGAACGCCCCGCCGAGGCGGTACTGCTCCCGCTTGAGATCGATGCCCAGCATCCGCTCGACCATGCGCTCCTCCTGGCTTCTCTCCTCTCGCCGCCGCCGCATGGCCTCGTCGATGCGATCGAACGCCGGGAGCATCTTCCGCCCCACCTCCTGCATCACGTGGTCGGCGTATCCCTCCGCCGCGGCCATGAAGGCTTGGAGGCGGGCCAGGAGCAGCCGCTGCTCCGCGCCGAGGGACTGTCCCAGGAGCTCCACGGGGTCGCCGATCATCTCCGACAGACGTTCGGGGTCCGACAGGTCCAGCCCGGCCAGGCGCTCCTCGACGCCCGAGAGATCGAGTTCCATCCCGTCGACGAGCTCGCGGATGAGCCCGAAGAAATGATCGCGGGCCCATGGCCGCCCGAGCTCGAACGCGTGCGTGGTCTCGTGGAGGGCCACCCACGCCCGGAACTCGACGCGTGGAAGGCTCCAATCCCGCTCCAGCTCCTCGATGTTGGGGACCACGAAGAGGAGGGCCGGTGATTCGTTCCGCGGGATCGGAAGCTCGTACTGACCGAGGACCTTCTGGCCCACCGTGCCGAGGACCACGCCCACCTGCATCCCCATGAGCAACGGAGTCATCCGATTCATGAGCACCTCGAGACCGAACGGGCTCTCGGGTGCCGGCGCCTGGTCTCGGCCTGCCTGGGCCATGGCCTGAGACAGCTTCTCCGCGGCGGGCTCGAACAGGGCCTTCAGCCCTCGGACGTTGGCCTCGACCCAGGCCCCTCGCCGAACCGCCTCCACCCGGGTTACCTCGGCGGGTGGGGATAGCCCGGTGAGGTCGGCCACCGCAAGCTCGGCCGCCCGGACGGTTGATTCGAATCCCCGGCGGTCCTGGTCGGTGGGCTCGATGTCGGGGCGCTGCCCGGCTGCCAGGGCGATGCCAACCTGCCTGGCCAGCTCCCAGTTGATCGGACCTGTCCCGGAAAGCAGCACCCGCTGGATCTCTCGGAACAGGGGGACGTCCGCCAGGAAGTCCTCCGGGAGGCCGCTCGGGCGGTCGGGGTCGTTGGGTTCGGCCATGGCTCCTATTATCGGGGCGCTGTGCCGATTCGACCGGCCGACGAATCCGACCTCCCGGCGCTGGCGGGGATCGCCGTTGCCGGGATGACCTTCCTGATCGAGCGTTATGAGCCCGGGCGGGCGGAGACCCTGCCCCTGGATCCGGACGACCGGCTCCCGCTACTCCGGCACGTCCTGGCCACCGGGACCATGTTTGTCGCGGATGAGGGCGAGCCGGTGGGGTTCTCCGGCGCGGTGGTCCGCGATGACGTCTGGCATCTGGCTCAGCTGTGGGTGTTCCCCGAGAATCACGGGCGAGGGATCGGAGGAGCGTTGATCGACGCGGCGCTCGAGTGGGGTGCCGGAGCCCGAGCGTTCACGGTGGTTTCCTCTCCGCATCCCGCCGCGGAGACCCTGTACCTGCGCCGGTCGATGTTCCCGGTCTGGACCCAGCTGGATGTTCGCGGTCCTCCGTCCGAGGAGCCCCCCATGCCCGACGGGGTCTCCGAGCTGAGCGAGGAGGATCAGATCTGGGTGGACCGCCTGGACCGGGATGCCCGAGGGGTGGCCCGTCCGGAGGATCATGCCTTGTTCCGAACACACGGCAAAGGTCTCGCGCTCCGTCGCGACGGGGAGCCCGTGGGATATGTCTATGTCTGGCCAGATGGACGCGTCGGGCCGTCTGTGGCTGCCGACGCCGCCGACGTGCCTGCACTCGTGCGGGCCGGCTGTCACCTGGGCGGGCGCCGGGCGTGGTGCCTCGTCCCGAGCACTAACTGGGCGGCCCTCAAGGAACTGGCCTCGCTCGGGTTCCGCGCCGTCGGCTCTTCGCTGTTCATGGCCAGCCGTCCCTGGCCGGATGGAAGCCGGTACCTGTCGAGCGGGGGCGCCCTGGGCTGAGCCGCGGCTAAAATCACCGCGTGGCGGCGAACCTTCCCCTTCCCCTCCGGACCCCCCGATAATGCGGGCCGGCGACCTCGCTCTCGATCTCGGAACCGCGAACACCCTCGTGTTCGTCCAGGGCCGGGGCATCGTGTTCAACGAGCCGACCGTGGTGGCGATGAACGCGCGAGACGGCGAGGTCCTGTCGATGGGTGGGCAGGCCTGGGAGATGATCGGCCGGACCCCCGCGAACATCGTCGCGGTCCGGCCCCTTCGCCGCGGGGCCATCACGGACTACGAGATAACCCAGCAGATGATCCGGGTGATCCTCAAACGGGTCGGCGTGAGCCGTCTGTTCAAGCCGCGGGTGCTGGTGTGCGTCCCCTCTGCCATCACGGAGGTCGAGCGGCGGGCGGTGGAGGAGGCTACCCTGTCGGCCGGTGCTCGGTCGGTGGCGCTGATCGAGGAGCCGCTCGCCGCCGCCATCGGCGCCGGGCTCCCCATCACCGAGCCCTTGGGGAACTTCGTCGTCGATGTGGGCGGCGGCACCACCGAGGTGGCCATGGTGTCGATGGGAGGGATCGTCACCAGCAAGGCCATCCGGGTGGGCGGCTTCGACATGGACGCGTCGATCCAGAACTTCATCCGCCGTCACTACAACCTGGCGATCGGGGAGCGGGTTTCCGAAAAGATCAAGATCGCGGGAGGAACCGCCTACCCTGTTCCCGACGCCCCCGCAGTGGAGGTCCGGGGGCGGGAGCTCGCCACCGGGTTGCCGCGTTCGGCGGAGATCTCCCAGGAGGAGATGCGCGAGGCCCTCGCAGAGCCGGTCAACGCCGTCGTGGACGCGACTCGGGACTGTCTGGCCCAGAGCCCGCCCGAGCTCGGCCACGACGTCCTGGAGCGGGGGATGTTCCTCACCGGCGGCGGTGGCCTGCTGAAAGGCCTCGACATGCGGTTGTCGCAGGAGTGCGAGGTCCCGGTGCACCTGACGGACCAGCCGCTGGAGACCGTTGTGCTCGGCGCCGGCCGGTGCCTGGAGCTGTTGCAGGAAGCCCCTCCGGGCCTGTTCGCCACGAGCCCGAGGAAGCGGCGATGACATTCTCGATCGTCGCCGCGGACGTGGATCTGGGCGATTGGGGAGTGGCGGTGGCCTCGAAATTCCCCGCCGTGGGTTCCGTCGTTCCTTGGGCCCGGGCGGGGATCGGCGCGGTGGCCACACAGTCGTGGGCCAACACGTCCTTCGGCCCCCGGGGCCTGGAGCTCATGGGTTCCGGGCTCTCCGCCGAAGAGACGATCCGCCGTCTCACCGGCGAGGACGACGGTCGGGAGAAGCGACAGGTGGGCATGGTGGACATGACAGGATCGCCGGCCACGTTCACTGGCTCCGATTGCATGGAGTGGGCAGGCGGCAGGACGGGCGAGGGATACGCCTGCCAGGGGAACATCCTTGTCGGACCCGACGTAGTGGAGTCCGTGGCCCGCGGCTTCGAGGAGGCCGAGGGCGATCTTGTGGACCGGCTGGTCGCAGCGCTCGTGTCCGGGGATCGGGCCGGCGGGGACCGGCGGGGCAGGCAGTCCGCGGCGCTCCTCGTGGTTCGGGAACGCGGTGGCTACGAGGGATTCACCGACCGGTATGTGGACGTCCGCGTGGACGATCATCGTGAGGCGGTAGACGAGCTGGTGCGGGTGTTCGAGGTCTACGATCGCGAGCTCCTCGTCCGCAAGGACGAAATCCTCGACCTGACCCCGGAGCTGGTCGGCGACCTGCAGACGCGCCTCGCTGCCCTCGGTCACTACAAGGGCGACGTCACCCGCAACTTCGATCAGGACACCCGCATCGCCCTGGCGGCGTTCGCGGGGGAGTTCAACCTGGAGGGGCGTCTCCGCGACGACGATCGGGTATCCGAGACCCTGATTCGGGAGCTCCGGGACATCACCCCGGAGCTCTAACCTCACTCGCCCACGAGCTTGGTCATGAACGACGTAAGGAACTCCCCCAAGGCCCAGATGCCCCCGGCGAGGAGCGCGGAGACGAGGGAGACGATGAACACGATCTTGAGGATGGTGAGCAGGACGGGCGGCCGCTGGTCGCGCACGGGAGGTGCGTAGGAGAACGTGCGGGAGGATCGATGGCGGACGACCGCGCCGCGAGGTGCTTCCCGTGTCCTGCGACTGGGCGGCTCGGCGGGTCCTCGCGGCCAGCCCCGGGTAACGGTCGGCGCGGCCACGCCGGGATTCTGCTCCGCCCCGAAAGGCGGCGTGGTGGGCCGGCCCCCGCGCCGGCCCGTGAAGAAAGATGGGATCTGTCCGGATGTCACCCACCAGACCACGCCGGCGGCGAGGACGACCGTGAGCGTGAGGATCACCACGGTCTCCACGGCTCGAGTCTATTCGCGCGCATCGCTCCGATCCTTATGACGCTTCCCCGCCCTCGGTGGTTTCCAACCGATTGGATCTACTTCCCCGGACTCGGTGCCCCCCCGATCCGCTGCCGTAGGATTCGCTACGAGGGGACCCGCCTCTATGAACCGACGCCTGCTGATCCTTGCCCCGGCTGCCGCCCTTGTCGTGGCGCTCGCCAGCGTCGACCTTCCTCTGTTCGCGCTTGGCCCCGGGCCGGCCCGCGAGGTGCTCCCCCTCATCGACGTGGAGGGAGCGCCGACCTACCGGCCGCACGGCCGCATGCTCCTGACCACGGTCGGTTTCGAGCCGGCCACGGTCTTCGAGGCCGCTGTGGCCTGGCTCCTTCCCGACCAGCAGGTCGTCCCGGAGGAAGAGGTGATCCCCCCCGGCGTGACTGAGGAGGAGTACACGCGGTACACCCTCGCCGAGATGCAGGCCAGTCAGATCGCCGCGACCGTGGTGGCCCTGCGGAGGGTGACCGACTATCCGGAGCGGCACGGATCGGGCGGCCTCATTCAGAATGTGGTGCCGGGTTCGGCTGCCGACGGCCGCCTCTCACCGGGGGACGTCATCCTGAGCGTTGACGGCCGGCGGCTGGATGATTTCGCCGTGCTGGGGGAAGCCGTCCGTGCGGCGGGCACGCGGCGCGACGTCGTGTTGACCGTGGAGCGGTCAGACCGTCGGCGCACGGTGCGGGTGCGACCCAGGCTGCTGCCCGGGTCGGAGGGACCGGTCCTCGGCGTGGTGGTCGTGGAGAACTTCCCCTTCGACGTGACGATAACGAGCGGGGACGTCGGCGGCCCGTCGGCGGGACTCATGTGGGCCCTCGCGCTGATGGACTTCCTCGAGCCTGGTGACCTCGTGGACGGCCGGACCATCGCGGGCACCGGCGCCATCGATCTCGAGGGCCGGGTGCTCGCTATCGGCGGAGTGGGCCACAAGGTCGTGGCGGCGGCCCGGGCGGGGGCGGAAGTGTTCCTGGTCCCCACCGACAACCTTGCCGAAGCCCGCGCTTCTAGAGCCGACATCCGACTCGTCGCGGTGAGCACCGTGGATGAGGCCATTCGCGCCCTGGAGACCCTGTGACACCGCTCGACTTTGCCGCGCACCTGTTCGCCGTGGCCGCCGCCCTGGGCGCGGCCATCGTGCTCTTTCAGGACCAGGCCTCCAACGAATGGGGCCGAGCCGCGGGAGGCCTTGGTTTCCTGGCGCTGGCGGCGGGCGAGGCGGTGACCGGGGCCGGTTTCTTCGGAGAGCTGGCCACCCTGCCGGTCGGCCTGCGAACGGCCGGATACGTCCTGCTCGTCCT
>DASYVD010000101.1:0-7452 GCA_036000545.1 Actinomycetota bacterium
TCACGCAGGTGGGTGCCCTCCCGGCCGGTTCAGCGAACCCCACGGAGGGGGCTCGACACCCCGGCCGGAGCCAGGCTCCCGGATCCCGAAGTGCTGGCTCGAATTGAGAGCACGGTCCCGGGACTCCGCCTGTCCTCGATGTTATTCCCCCGCGGTGACACGTTCAACTGGGCTCTACTCGCGCTTCCCCTCTTCGGGCTTCCTTCGGAGCTCCAGCCCGAGTTCGCGGAGCTGTGCCGGGTCCACCTCGGCCGGTGCACCCGTGAGCAGGTCGGCGCCCGACTGCGTCTTGGGGAACGCGATAACCTCCCGGATGTTGTCCTGCCCCGCCATCACCATCGCGGTGCGGTCGATCCCGAAGGCGATCCCTCCGTGCGGTGGCACCCCGTACCGGAACGCCTCCAGGAGGAACCCGAACCTGGCATCGGCCTCCTCGGGCGTGAAGCCCAGCGCGTCGAACACCTTGCGCTGCACATCCCGGCGGTGGATCCGGATCGAGCCTCCGCCGAGCTCCCACCCGTTGACCACCACGTCGTACGCGCGGGCCTTCGCGGTCTCTGGTTTCAGATCGTCGGTGGCGGGCGAGGTGAACGGGTGGTGAACGCTGACCCACCGCTTCTCTTCCTCGCTCCACTCGAACAGCGGGGGCTCGGTGATCCAGGTGAACGCCCAGCCCTCCGACACCAGACCGAGCCGGGCGGCCATCAGCCGCCGCAGCCCGTCGAGCACCGTGTTCGCTCTTGGCTCCGAGTCGGCCACGAGTAGCATCAGATCTCCGTCGGAAGCGCCGGTCGCCTCGATCACTGCCGAGGTCTCGTCTCGGGCGAGATGCTTCTCCACCGGGGACCGGGCTTGTCCACCCTCCCAGGCGATCCACACGAGCCCCGATGCCCCCCGACCCTGCGCCTCGACGACCAGGCCGTCGAGATCCTTCCGGGACCACGACGCGGCGCCGGGGGCGGCCAAACCCTTCACCACACCTCCGCCGCCGAGGACCCTCGCGAAGGCCTGGAAGCCGGAGCCCCGGAAGGCGTCGGACACGTCGGCGAGCTCCATGCCGTAGCGGAGGTCGGGCTTGTCGCTCCCGTACCGGCGCATGGCTTCCGCGTACGGAAGGCGGGGGAATGGCGTCTTGATCTCCGCGTCGAGGACTTCCCGCCACACCTCCGCGAACATCTCCTCGATGAGCGCCTGAACGTCTTCCTCGACCACGAAAGACATCTCCACGTCGAGCTGGGTGAACTCCGGTTGCCGGTCCGCTCGGAGATCCTCGTCGCGGAAGCACCGCACGATCTGGTAGTAGCGGTCCAGCCCGGCCACCATGAGGATCTGCTTGAACAGCTGGGGCGACTGGGGCAGGGCGTAGAACGTCCCCGGCTGGATCCGGGAGGGCACCAAAAAATCCCTGGCGCCCTCGGGGGTCGACCGTGTGAGCATGGGGGTCTCCACGTCGACGAAGCCCCGCTCGTCGAAGAACCGCCTGATCGCGGCGACCGCCCGGTGCCGAAGCCGCAGACGCTCGCCCATCTCCGGCCGGCGGATGTCGAGATATCGGTGGCGCAGCCGGAGAGGCTCGTCGGCGGCGATGCGGTCCTCGATCGGGAACAGCGGGGGGTCGGCCTCGGACAGGACCTCGAGCGCCCGGGCGGCCACCTCGATCTCTCCCGTGGGGAGGCCCGGGTTCACCGTTCCCTCCGGGCGGCGGCGCACCTCCCCCTCCACGCGGACCACGCTCTCTCCTCTGACACGCTCTGCCAGCGCGTGCGTCTCCGGGGATTCCTGTGGGTTGAAGACGACCTGGACGATTCCCTCTCGATCGCGGAGATCCACGAACAGGACGCCACCGTGATCGCGCTGGTGGGCCACCCACCCGCACAACGCGACCTCCTGGCCGGCGTGCTCGGCACGCAGGTCGCCGCACCTGTGGGTCCTCATCGAGTGAGCCATGACACCAGTTCCTTGCGCTTCATCCGCTCCTGCGTTCCCTTCTCCATGTCCCGGACGGTTACCACGCCGTCACGCATCTCCTGCTCTCCGATGATCACGGCGTAGGTGCCGCCGGCCCGATCGGCCATCTTCAACTGGGCTTTGAGTGGCCGATCCTCGAGCGCCGATTCGGCGCGGTATCCGATGCCTCGAAGCTCGCGAACGACCGCGCGGGCCTCGTGCCGGGCCTCGTCTCCGATCGCCACCACGAACACGCCCTCTCTCCCCCACCTGTCCCCCTCAGGTGGCGGCCGGCCCTCACGGTCCATAGCCAACAACACTCGCTCGAGCCCAAGTCCGAAGCCGACGCCCGGAGTCGTAGGCCCGCCGAGGGCCTTTGCCAGTCCGTCGTACCGCCCGCCGCCACAGAGGGTCGATTGCGTGGGGCCGAGGACATCGCTCACGAACTCGAACGCCGTCCGGGTGTAGTAGTCGAGGCCACGGACCAGCCGGTGGTCGATCTGAAACGGAATCGCTTCTTCGCGCAAACCCTCCTGCACGCCCCCGAAGTGCCGCCGACACGGGTCGCACAGGAAATCCAGAGTCTTGGGAGCGTCCTCCGTCACCTCACGGCAGATAGGGTCCTTGCAGTCCAGGACCCGCAGGGGGTTGATGCGCCACCGATCTCGGTGCTCATCGCGCAGCTGATCCGCTCTCTCCTCGAGGAACGCGATGAGCGCCTGCCGGTATGCGGGACGGCACACGTCGTCGCCGATGCTGTTGAGGAACAACCCGATCCTGCCAACGAGTGGGTTCGGCTCCTCGGTAAGGAAGCGGTGTCCCACGGCGATGACCTCCACATCGGCCAGCGGCGCGTCCGTGCCGATGATCTCCACTCCGAACTGGGTGTGCTGGCGCATCCGGCCCGTCTGCGGCCGCTCGTGCCGGAACATCGGGACGACGTAATAGGCCTTGAAAGGAACCGGCAGGCCCTGGCGGTTGTTGAGGTACGCCCGCATCACCGGGGCGGTGCCCTCCGGCCGAAGGGTGAGGCTTCGTCCGCCCTGGTCCTCGAACGTGTACATCTCCTTGGTCACCACGTCGCTGGTCTGACCCACCCCTCGGACGAACAGGTCGGTGTGCTCGAAGGCGGGGGTCTCGATCCGCCGGAAGCCGAAGGTCCCGGCCACGAACGCGGCGAGGCCGGCCAGGTTCTCCAGGCGCTCGGACTCGGGAGGCAGATAGTCCTGGGTGCCACGAGGTGGGGAGAACTCCGTCACTCCCAGGCCCCCGCCAATGAGACCAGGAACGGGTTCGAGCGCCGCTCCTCCCCGACGGTCGTCGTACCCAAGTGCCCTGGGTACACGTCCAATTCGTCGGGGAGCGACAGAAAGCGACGGAGGCTCCCCATCATCTGACCCTCGTCGGAGTTGGCGAAGTCGTAGCGACCGATCGTTCCTCGGAACACGAGATCGCCCGACAGGACGAAGCCGTCCGTCACGAAACACACGCTCCCCGGAGTGTGCCCGGGGGTGTGCAGGACCCGGATCCGGAAGCCCGCGAACTCCAGAAGGTCCCCGTCTGAGACCGAGCGGACGACCGTTGGCCGGTAGTCTCCTTCCACCGGAATGCCCGCCCCCCACGCTCGCTGGTCCGTGAGCGCCAGCTCGTCGGACTCGTGGATGTAGAGGGGCACGTCCCCGCCACACACCTCCCGGGCTGACCCGATGTGGTCCACATGGCCATGGGTCGCGAGCACGGCGACCAGGCGCTTCCCGGCCCGCTCAACAGTGGCCAGAACCTGCTCGGGAAAGAACCCCGGGTCCACGACCACGGCCTCTTCGGAGGCGTCGGCCGAAACCGCCCAGCAGTTCGTGGCAAAGGGATTGTCGGAGAGAACCTCGAGGAACATCGACCTATCGTAAAGGAATCCCCAGGCCGGGCTCCCTGTTCTCCCTGATCGGGAATACTGGCAAGCTGGCCCCCAGGCGGAGGCGACGGCCGAGTCCATGATCTCGCTGCGAAACGTGTCGAAGGTGTTTCCGGGCCGGGGCAGGCCCGCCGTCGGGAACCTCTCCCTCGACGTGCAGGAGGGCGAGACCATTGTGCTGGTGGGTCCCTCCGGGTGTGGCAAGACGACCACGCTTCGGATGGTGAACCGGCTGATCGAGCCGACGTCCGGGGAGATCCTGGTGGACGGGACCGACGTCATGAGGCAGGACCCGGTGCAGCTTCGCCGGGGGATCGGTTACGTCATCCAGAGCATCGGCCTGCTCCCCCATCGGACGGTGGCGGAGAACATCGCCACGGTTCCGAGGTTGGTCGGGTGGGACGGCGGACGGATCCGCGAGCGGGTCCGCGAGCTGGCCGGCATGTTCCGCCTCGACGAGGAGCTCCTGAACCAGTACCCGAGCGAGCTCTCGGGCGGTCAGCGCCAGAGGGTGGGGGTCGCCCGGGCCCTGGCCGTCGACCCGCCGGTGATGCTGATGGACGAGCCGTTCGGAGCGGTGGACCCGATCATCCGGGGGCGCCTCCAGGACCAGTTCCTCGAGATCCAGGCCCGTCTCAGGAAGACCATCATGTTCGTCACCCACGACATCGACGAGGCCATCAAGATGGCCGACCGGATCGCCATCCTGAACATCGGCGGCGTCCTCGAACAGTACGCGCCGCCCGAGGAGATCCTCCGCGAGCCTGCCAACGACTTCGTGGAGGAGTTCGTGGGGAGCGAGCGAGGCCTGAAGCGGCTGGCCCTGATCCGGGTGGCAGACATCGAGGTGGAGGAGGGCCCGGTGGTGCAGCCATCCGATCCCGTGGAGTCGGCGGTCGGGGCCATGGATCGCTTCGGCCTGGACTGGACCGCGGTCGTCGAAGACGGCCGGCTGCTGGGGTGGGTGGACAGGGAGATGCTCCGGGGAACTCAGAAGGTCGGCGAGGCCGGTCCTCGCCCGTTCAGCGCCGCCGTGACCATGGAGAGCTCGCTGCGGGAAGCGCTCGACTCCATCGTCACGTCGAGGACCAATGTCGCCGTGGTCACCGGGGCCGATCACCAGTACCTGGGGATCCTCACGGTCGATCGGGTGTCACGGGAGATCGTGGCGTGACGGGAGCGGTGGAGTTCGATTGGGAGTGGGTCGTCGAGCACCTCGATCTGATCGGAGCGCTCCTCCTCGACCACGTGATCCTGACCGCGCTCGCCGTGGGGATCGGCCTCGTGATCTCGTTTCCCCTCGCGGTGCTGGCCCACCGGAACCGACGGCTCTTTCCACCCATCACGTGGGCGGCGGGCATCCTCTACACGATCCCGAGCCTGGCCCTGTTCGCTCTGCTCGTGCCGTTCACCGGCTTGACCAAGGTGACGGCTGAGATCGGATTGGTGAGCTACACGCTCCTGATCCTGATCCGGAACATCGTGGTCGGGCTGGATGGTGTTCCGGCCGACACCAAGGAGGCCGCTCGGGGGATGGGCTACACGGACCGGCAGCTCCTGTGGCGGGTCGAGCTGCCGCTGGCGCTCCCCGCCGTGGTGGCCGGGATCAGGATCGCCACCGTGACCACGATCGGCCTGGTGACGGTGACGGCAATCATCACGGAAGGCGGGCTGGGGCAGCTGATCCTCGACGCCCTCCAGCGCCGCCTCGACTTCACCCGGGCCTTCACCGGGGCGAGCCTCTCGCTGCTCCTGGCGATCGGGGCCGACGTCCTGCTGATAGGGGTTCAGCGGTTCCTGACCCCCTGGGCCAGAGGCCGGGTGCTGGCGCGATGACCGGCCCGGGATTCTTCTCCCGTGTCTTCGACTGGTTCACCGACCCGGTCCAGTGGTCCGGGCCGACCAGCATACCCATCCGGTTCCTGGAACACATCGTCACCTCGGGGGTGTCGGTGGCCATCGCCGCGGCCATCGCTCTCCCCGTGGCCATGTACATCGGCCACCGACGGCGCTTCGAGCTGATGGTGATCTCGGTAGCCAACCTGGGACGTGCGGTGCCGTCGTTCGGCTTGCTCGTCCTGTTCGTGATCATCATCGGGCTTCGCCTCACCTGGCCGGCGTCGCTCCGTCCGTCGATCATCCTGGCGATGGTCCTGCTGGCCATCCCACCGATCCTCACCAACACCTACGTGGGGATCCAGGGGGTCGACCCCGATCTCCTGGAGTCCTCTCGGGGGATGGGGATGTCCGAGACCCAGGTGCTCCGCCGGATCGAGCTCCCCCTCGCAGCGCCGCTCATCGTGGCCGGCCTGCGGATCGCCGCCGTACAGGTCGTGGCCACGGCGACGCTGGCGGCGATCGTGGCTGGCGGCGGCTTCGGCCGATACATCATCGACGGGTTCGCCACCAGCGACGAAGTGAAGATCTTCGGCGGCGCCCTCCTGGTCGCGCTCCTGGCCATCCTCACCGAGCTGGCGTTCGGGGTCCTCGAGCGGGCCGTCACACCCAGGTCCATGTCTCGGGCGGAGGTGAGGATGCAGACGGTCGAGGTGCGCACCCCGCCGGTCGCCGGCACGGGGTACTGATAGCTTAGGAATACCTCGCTTCTCCAGGGGATTGATAAGGTCGGTCCCTATCGGCGGGGCCCAAGCGGGCCCCACGGACAGAGAGGGGAGGAAGACCCATGCGGAGATTCCGCAGCACCGTCCTCGGGGCGGCCCTCCTGGCGCTGGCGCTGGTCGCAGCGGCGTGCGCAGAGGAGCCGGGTGGGGACGGGACACCCGAGGCCAAGGCCAGCCTCACCGTCGGCGCGGACAACTTCGCCGAGGCGGAGATCGTGGCCGAGATGTACGCGCAGGTCCTGGAGAACGCGGGATACGACGTCTCCAGGAAGTTCGGGACCACCCGGGAGACCCGGATCCCGGCTATGGAGAGCGGCGAGATCGATCTCGCACCCGAGTACCTGGCGACCCTGCTGCTGTTCCTGGACCCGAACGCCGAGGCGTCCTCCGACGCGCAGGCGGTGGCGGGGGACCTGAACCCGCTCCTGGAAGAGAAGGGCCTGACCACGCTGGAAGCGTCGGCGGCGGTGGACACGAACGCGTTCGTGGTCACGCAGGAGACCGCCCAGGAGCACGGTCTCGAGACGGTGAGCGATCTCGCGGCGGTGGCCGGGGATCTCACCCTCGGTGGACCGCCCGAATGCCCGGAGCGGCCCTTCTGCATCCCGGGTCTGAAGGACGTCTACGGGGTGGAGTTCGGTAAGTTCGTCCCGCTCGACGCGGGCGGCCCGCTTACCGTCGAGGCGCTGGACACGGGTGAGATCGATGTGGCTCTTCTCTTCTCAACCCAGAGCGTCATCGTGGACAAGGGCTGGGTCGTGCTCCAGGACGACAAGGGCTTGCAGGCAGCCGATAACATCACGCCACTGATCCGTACGGACCTCGTGAACGACGAGATCACGGGTCTGCTGAATGGCGTGAGCGCCTCGCTCACCACGGAGATCATGCTGGGGCTCAACGGCCGGGTGGAGATCGACGGCGAGGACGCGGCGGACGTCGCCCAGGACTTCCTGACCGAGCAGGGACTGGCCTAGG
>DASYVD010000102.1:0-2081 GCA_036000545.1 Actinomycetota bacterium
ACGGTCCGAGCACGCGTCGGCGTGGGCCAGCTCATCGTGGAGCTGCCATCGGATCAACTGGCCGTGGTGCGGGGACACGCGGGGATGGGCCAGGTGACGATCTTCGGCGAGAGCGACGGGGGGTTCGGCGTCGACAAGGACATCACCCCGAGCGCGCCCTTTCATCAGCCAATCGTGTTCTCCCTCGACCTGTCGGTGGGCATCGGGGAGGTGGTCGTCCAGCATGGCTGAGGGAGGGAACGGTCAGCTGTCGTGTGGGGCCTGTTCTTCATCGCGGCCGGGATCGCCTTTCTGCTCGACCGGCTCGACGTCTGGACACTCCGGGCTCGGTACGTGGTTCCTGTCCTGCTGATCGTGCTCGGGGCGGCGATCCTGCTCGGTGGCCGGGGATGGGTGCGCGGAGGACGCAACTAGCCGGGTCGCTTGCTTCACCCCCGCACCCGGTGTTCCGATAGCCGGGTCGTCAGCGCGTTCCTCCTCATCGCGGCGTTCATCGTCCTCGCCATCGCCGCCGCCTACCTCTCCTCTTACTTCAAGAGGAAGCGGCGGGAGGCGCTGGCCTTCATGGCCCGGCAGTTGGGATGGAGTACTCACCGCAGGACCAGGTGGATGCCTGAACTACCCCTTCGCTCTCCTTGACAGGGGGATGGACGCGGCACCGAGGACGGAGCCGGACGAACTACCGATTCTCATGCGCGGTCACGCAGATCGCCACGCCGCCCAGTGTGTGCACCTCTCGCCCGGTCGCGAGGGTGTCAGCCGGCTGCGGCCATCGGATCTCGTCCCGCTCCTGGCGAGCACCAAGCAGTTCGTCGGCCACGTCCCACGCGTCGTGTTCGAGCTGTACGGGACCGGAGGGGGCCGGTAGGCTGTAGCTCGTCGTTCACGGGATCGCTCGCAGAAGGGACCTCATCGTGGCCTGGCTGTGGATCATCCTCGGCGTGGTGGCGCTCGCCGTCATCCTTGGCATCCTCTCCTACAACCGCTTCGTCTCCGGACGCCAGCTCATCAGGGACTCGTGGGCCAACATCGACACCGAGCTCCGCCGACGATACGACCTGATCCCCAACCTGGTCGAGACGGTGAAGGGGTACGCCGCGCACGAGCGTGGAGTCTTCGAGGAGGTCACCCGTGCCCGGGCGGCGGCCGTCTCGGCCACCGGCAGCCCCGCGGAGCAGGCAGCGGCGGAGGGACCGTTCGTCGCCGCCCTGCGCCAGCTGTTCGCCGTGGCTGAGAACTACCCGGAGCTGAAGGCGAACCAGAACTTCTTGGCCCTGCAGTCCGAGCTGTCCAACACGGAGGACCGGCTCCAGACGGCGCGCCGGTTCTACAACGCGAACGTGCGTGAGTTCAATCGGCGGGTCCAGTCGTTCCCGTCGAACGTGGTCGCGCGGAGCTTCGGATTCAAGGAGGAGCAGTTCTTCGAGGTGGAGGAGACCCTCCGGGAGGCTGGACCACCCCAGGTGAGCTTTGCGCCCGGAACTCCCTCCGTCTCGTTCGGGGCCCCCGGCGGCTCCTCGTCCGCGCCGGTCGCCCCGCCCTCCACGGCAGGGCCGCCCCCACCGCCTCCACCTCCGCCCGATCCCGCGCCACCAGCAGGGTCCGCTCCCTAGGCCGCTTCGCTCTCGACGGTCGCCGAGCCGCAGCCCTCGAGCAGGGTGGCCCGGCGAACGTCGGTCGTGAGCAGCGACCAGACGGCGGCCCAGCCCATGGCCACCGCGCCCATGCCCACGGCGGTGACTCGAGGGCCGAAGGACTCGGCCAGCCAGCCCGTCAGCAGGCTCGAAAGCCCGAACGTGAGCGTCACGAGCATTCCGTCGAAGGCGAAGATCCGGCCCCGGATGCGGTCGGGGACGATCCGCTGGAGCCCGTAGGAAGAGAGCGTCCACTGCGCGCCCCCGCCCACGTGTGCGAGCGCAACGGTGGGCATCGCCAGCAAGAGCCCGGGAACCAGACCGAGGAGCGTGTAGCCCAGGCCGAAGACCGCGAGTGCGAGGGCGATCGCGCCGAAGATCCGCCGATCCCGCGGCCCGAGCGCCGACCTCCCGATGAACGGACCGATCAGCGCACCCACCCCGCGG
>DASYVD010000103.1:0-8291 GCA_036000545.1 Actinomycetota bacterium
CATCGAGGACAGGCGGAGTCCCGGGACCGTGCTCTCAATTCGAGCCAGCACTTCGGGATCCGGGAGCCTGGCTCCGGCCGGGGTGTCGAGCCCCCTCCGTGGGGTTCGCTGAACCGGCCGGGAGGGCACCCACCTGCGTGAGAGCAGGCCCGAGCGAGGTACGATCCCGGGACCGCCTCCTCGTTGTCCGGACCCTCTTGCTCCCTTCCTGATCGGCGTGCTATCCGTGCCCGAGGAATGGTCGAGGACGCTCTCGAGGAACAGGGTCTCTACGACCCGCCGATGCAGAAGATGGTGGCCGCCCGGAGACACCGCGACCTGGGCGGCGGTCAATCAACGCCTCCGCGACGCCATGGTGGAGTTCGCCGCGACCCGGTCACCGTACTACCGGCGCGTGCTGGGCGATGCGGGCGGACGTTTCGATCGGGTCCCTGTCCTCACGAAGGCCTTGATCCGCCGGCACCAGGACGAGCTGTTCGCCGAGGGAGTCCCGGAGTGGCGGCGAATCCGGAGGGCGACCTCTGGGAGCACCGGCGAACCGATGGTGTTTTTCCGCGATCTCTCCCAGGGACCCATCGAGAACCAGTCGGCCAGGCGCTTCCTTCTCTGGCTGCACGGCGTCTCACCCGATGCCCGGATGGTGTGGATCGCTGCCAACCCTCGGCTCCGTACGGCCCAGCCGCGACGGCCCGGGTGGCGGGGCAGATTGCTCGGGTCGCCTCGGGAGGATGAGTTCCACGCCGTCACCACGGTGGGGCTCACTCCTCGCATCTTGCGGCGGGAGGTCCGGGCGTGGGAACGATATCCGCGATATTGGATCTACGGCCACGCGAGCATCATCGATTGGATCGCCGACCACATCGAGACCGAAGGGTTGGTGGTCGGCAGGCCCCCCGACGCCATTGTCTCCACGAGCGATCAGCTGACCCCCCTCGCAGAAGCCCGCATCGCCCGGGTCTTCGGCTGCCCGGTTCACTCCTGGTACGGCTCCCACGAGTTCAACGGGTACGTCGCGGGAACGCTGCCGGGAACCCGCCGGTACGCGTTCAATCCGCTTCTGGTCTACACCGAGGTGCTCGACGAGGAGGGAGGACCGGTTCCGCCTGGCCACACCGGCCGGTTGGTCCTCACCGACCTCACAACTACGTCTTCCCGTTTATCAGGTATGACACGGGCGACGTGGCGGTGGCCTCGGAAGAGGGATTCGTCGGCGGGTTCGCTCTGGTGGAGCGGCTCGATGGCCGGTCGTCCGAGCTCCTGGAGTTCCCGAGTGGGCGCACCGTGAGCGGGTCACTCTGGGCGGGTATCTGACGCAAACCCACGACTTCGGCCCGCTGCTCCGCTTCTTTCAGTGCGCCCAGACCGGGCCGAACGAGGTCGAGCTCCGCGTGGTGTGGGCCCGGGCCCCCGCGGACGCCGAGCGGGTGGCCCTGTCCGAGGCAGTTCGTGAGCTCACCGACCCCGATACCGCCATCGCGATACGGGATGTCACCGAGCTCGAGCGACTCCCGTCTGGAAAGGTGTGGAGCGTCCGGCGGCTGTTCGACCAGCGCGGCAACGAGGCGCCGGCGGAGGCCAGGCCGGGAAGCTAGCGCCGCGCGCGAGGCGGCCTTCGTGAGAACCTAGCTCTCGTGGCCGAGCCGCTCGCATCGAGGATCCGTCCGCGCACGTTCGACGAGGTCGTGGGGCAGCGTCACCTCTTGGGCCCCGGCAAGCCGCTCACTGCGCTCGCGGAGTCGGGCAACCTTCCCTCGATGATCCTGTGGGGCCCCGCGGGGACCGGCAAGACGACGCTGGCCTACCTCCTGGCGAACGCGACGGGCGGAGAGCTCGTCCGCCTCTCGGCGGTCTCATCCGGCGTGGCGGATGCCCGGAAGGTTATGGAACGAGCCCGCGGTTCGCTGATCCCCACCGTGCTGTTCGTCGACGAAGTCCACCGGTGGAGCAAGTCCCAGCAAGACGTGCTGTTGCCGGCCGTCGAGGACGGGACCATCACCCTGATCGGGGCGACGACGGAGAACCCGTACTTCTCGCTGGTGTCCCCACTCCTGTCGCGGTGCCTCCTCATGCGACTCGAGCCGCTCGACGTGGAAGACCTCGTCGAGCTGGTCGAGCGGGTGGCGACAGACGCCGAGCGCGGGTTGGCGGCCGAGGGCGTCACCCTCGACGCGGACGCGGTGCGATACCTGGCGGAGGCGGCGGCCGGAGACGCTCGCGCCGCGCTCTCCGGGCTCGAGTCCGCGGTGGCGGCGGCGAAAGCGGCCGCCCGGGACCGTGTGGATCGGACGCTGGCCGAGGACGTGGTTCAGAAGAAGGTGGTCTACGACCGGGACCAGCACTACGATGTGGTCTCGGCGTTCATCAAGAGCATGCGAGGATCCGATCCCGACGCGGCCCTCTACTGGCTGGCCCGGATGATCGAGGCGGGTGAGGACCCCCGGTTCATCGCCCGCCGGATGGTGATCTTCGCCTCGGAGGACATCGGGCTCGCCGACCAGAGCGCGCTCCAGGTCGCCGTGGCGGCGGCCCAAGCGGTCGAGTTCGTCGGCCTGCCCGAGGTCGCGTTGAATCTGGCCCACGCCGTCCTCTACCTGGCGAACGCGCCCAAGAGCAACGCCGTGGTAAAGGGCCTGGGACGAGCTCGCGAGGATGCCGCTCTGGGTGACCCGGTCCCGCCTCACCTCCGTGACTCGCACTACCCGGCGGCACGGAAGCTCGGCCACGGAAGGGGCTACGTCTATCCACACGATGATCCCGAGGGCGCCGCCGGCCAGGCGTACCGCCCCGATCGCTTTCAACAGAGTCGATACGTGGAAACCGATACACCGGAGGCCGGGTCTGACTCAGCAGACCGACCGGGACCCTGAATATCGGGCGCCAGGGCCTCGTGGCGTTCATCAGCGGAAGTGCGGTCGGCGGCGGGTATGATGGCCGGGCTCGTCACGGGGATCCGGAAGGGAAGGAGCGAGCGTGTCGGCGGGTGACTGGGCCCTGGTGATCCTGGCCGTCTTCTGGGCCGTGCTGGTGTTGTTCCTGGCGCTCGTCATGGTTGCCCTGTTCCGGATGATCGAGGCGGTGAAGCAGCTCCTCGATGGGATCCGAACGGAGACCGTGCCCCTCCTAACGGAGGTCAGGACCACCGTCGTCAGCGTCAACCGTGAGCTCGAGCACGTGGACGGCCTGATGGTCGCGGCCGGGAACATCGCTCGGTCCGCCCAGCGCCTGAGCGGCATCGTTGAGCGCACCCTTGGCAACCCCCTGGTGAAGGCGGCCGCTTACGGTGCCGGCGCCAGGGCTCTGTTCGGGCGGCTCCGAGGCAAGAGATGAAGCGGGTCTTCTGGCTGGCCGCCGGCCTGGGAGCCGGGGTGGAAGGCGCGATCCTGGTATCGAGGTGGATGCGCCGGCAACGTGAGCGGCTGTCGCCCGCGAGCATCGGGGCGCAGGTATCGGAAGGGATCCGCGACCTGGGGGAGCTGTTCCGAGAGGCCCTGGCAGAGGGTCGCCTTGCGGCCCGAGAACGCGAAGAGGAGATCTGGGCCGAGATCGAGGCGAAAGTGGAGTAGGGCCCCGCGGCTCTTTCACTCCTTATCTTTCTGAAGCGACCGGACGGCGGTTCGGACACTCGTCGGGAGGGCACGGCTAGACTCTGTGCGATGGACTCTCGCGAAATCCGTCGTCGGTTCCTGTCGTTCTTCGAGGAACGCGGTCACACCCGCGTCCCCTCGTCCTCGCTCATCCCGAACGACCCCAGTCTGCTGCTGACCACGGCCGGGATGGTCCAGTTCAAGCCGTACTTCCTGGGCCAGCAGGACCCCCCGTACCCTCGGGCGACCTCTTCCCAGAAGTCCTTCCGGACCACGGATATCGACCTGGTCGGTATGACCGATCGCCACCTCACCTTCTTCGAGATGCTCGGGAACTTCTCGTTCGGCGACTACTTCAAGGAAGGGGCCATCTCGTTCGCCTGGGAGCTGGTGACCGAGGGGTACGGGATCGACCCGGGCCGTCTGTGGGCGACGGTGTTCGTGGAGGACGACGAGGCTGCGGAGGTGTGGCTCAACTACCTCCCCGCTGAGCGCATCGTCCGGCGCGATCGTCCCCTCGATACGGTTCCGCTCCACGAGCGGGGGAAGTTCGACAACTTCTGGTCGATGGGCGTGGCTGGGCCGTGCGGGCCGTGCTCGGAGATCTTCGTGGACCGCGGGCCGAAGCACGGCGAGGAGGGTGGGCCGGAAGTCGATGAGGACCGCTACCTCGAGATCTGGAACCTCGTGTTCATGCAGTACGAGCGGGACGACGAGTTCAACCTCGTTGGCGAGCTGGAGAAAAAGGGCGTGGACACTGGGAGCGGCCTGGAGCGGGTGGCCGTCGTCCTGCAGGACGCCGGGTCGGCGTTCGAAACCGACGTTTTCAATCCGCTGCTCGAGACGGCCCAGAGCGTCTCGGGAAAGAGGTACGGGGCGGACCACCGAGACGACGTCTCGCTGAGAATCTTGGCCGAGCACGGCCGGGCCACGGCCTTCCTCATGGCCGACGGCGTGGTGCCTTCCAACGAGGGCCGGGGCTACGTGCTCCGACGGATGCTCCGGCGCCTCGTGTCGCATGCGCGACGGCTGGGCGTCGAGAAGGAAGTCACGCCGGAGATGGTCGAGCGCACCGTGGAGCTGATGGGCGACGTGTACCCCGAGCTCTCGGAGCGGAAGGCCTTCATCCTCCAGGTTGCGCAGTCCGAGGAGGAGCACTTCGCGCGCACCCTCCGCCAGGGGCTCGTCCTCCTGGAGAGTGAGGTGGAGAACGTCAAGGGGTCCGGGGCAACGATCTTTCCCGGGGATGCGGCCTTCCGTTACCACGACACGTACGGGTTCCCCATCGAGCTTACGGCGGAACTGGCCCGAGAGGAGGGCCTCGAGGTCGACATGGAGACCTTCGAGCGGCTGATGGAGGAGCAACGGGACCGGGCCCGGTCGGCGGCTGCGAAGGCCGGGCCGCAGGAGGCGTTCGCTGAAGTAGCGAGGGCGGCGGGGCGCACCGACTTCCTGGGCTACGAGCGCCTTGAGGCGGAGGCGCCGGTGGCCGGGCTAGTGGTAGAGGGCCGCCGGGTCGAGGGAGCGAGTGAGGGGCAGCGTGTGGAAGTACTCCTCTCCCGTACTCCTTTCTATGCGGAGTCCGGCGGGCAGGTAGGGGACGCTGGGTTGATCGTGACTCCCACAGGCACGATCGAGGTCAAGGACACCGTGTTCGGGCCGGGAGAGCTGATTGTTCACCGCGGGCGTGTGGGGAGCGGCGAGGTTCGGGTCGGTCAGGACGCCGAGGCGAGAGTGGACGCCGCGAGGAGGGGCGCCACGGCCCGATCGCATACCGGGACCCACGTGCTGCATTGGGCGCTTCGCCACCTCCTCGGGGAGCACGCCCGTCAGGCCGGGTCCCTCGTGGCTCCCGGTCGTCTCCGGTTCGACTTCAATCACTTCGAGGCTCTCTCCCGCGACCTCCTCGACGAGGTGGAGGGTGTGGCGAACCTCCGACTCGCGGAGGACGCAGCGGTTCGTGCCTACGAGACCACGTTCGACTTCGCCAGGAGCCAAGGGGCGATCGCGCTGTTCGGCGAGAAATATGGGGACCTGGTCCGGGTGGTTGAGATAGGCGACTACTCGGTCGAGCTGTGCGGCGGAACCCACGTCCCGCACACCGGCCAGGTGGCGCTTGTCCTGCTCACCTCAGAGGGGAGTGTCGGGACGGGGCTCCGTCGAGTCGAGGCTCTCGTCGGGCCGGACGCCCTGGATCAGGTCCGCGTCGAGCGCAGACTCCTGGAGGAGCTCGCCGAACTGCTCGGATCGGGCGACGTTCATCAGATCCTCGAGCGAGCCCGGCGGACGGTGGCTCGGATCAAGGAGCTCGAGAACGAGCTCGGACAGCTGAAGGGGCGGGCGCGCGGCGAGCGGGTTGGCGATCTCATGGCCTCCGCGCACGACGTGGCGGGGGTTTCCCTGGTAGTGGCGGAAGTCAAGGGCGAGGATCCCGGAGGATTGCGAGAGCTGGCTCTGTCTCTCCGCGACCGGATGCAGACCAATGGCTACGGCGCCGCGGTCCTCGCCACCAGCGACGGGCAGAAGGCGACGCTCGTGGCCACATGCACCACCGATCTCGTCCAGCGCGGGGTCACCGCGCCGGCGCTGCTCGACCCTGCCGCGAAAGCGGTTGGAGGGGGGTCGGGGGGGCGTCCACACCTCGCCTTCGCGGGCGGCGGGAATCCGGCCGCACTGGAGGAAGCTTTGGCAACTATCCCTTCGCGCCTGGCCGCGCTCCTTTCCGGTGCCCAGTAGTCGAGAGAGTGCCGGACGGGTCATTGCTCTCGACGTCGGAGAGGTTCGGATCGGCGTCGCCCTCTCGGATCCCGACCGCAAGGTGGCCCTCCCTGCGGGAACGATCGTGGTCCGCGGTGCGCCCCAGGACCTCAAGGCCGTGGCCGGCCTGGTCCGAGAGCATGCGGCCACCGAGGTCGTGGTGGGCCACCCGCTGAGCCTGTCCGGGGAGCGCGGCCCGGCTGCTCACCGGGCCGAGGAGTTCGCCGTCGGGCTCCGCGCGGTGCTCGAGGTGCCGGTTCACCTGCATGACGAGCGGCTGACCACCGTGGAGGCGAACCGCGACCTGCGATCGGCGGGGGCGACGGGCCGGGAGGCCAGAAGAGCAGTGGACCAAGCCGCCGCGTCGATCATCCTTCGTGGCTATCTCGAGCGGAGCGCGGGCCAGAGCGCGGATCGGAGGGGAAGGGGCCGCTCGCCGTAGCCGCGGAGCGGCCGGGCCGAATATCCTTCCTCCGATGCGTGCTCGCGGGCGGGCTCTCCGCAGCCTGCTGATCCTGATCCTCGTGTTCGTGGTCTTGGGAGCGACGGCCGGCGGCGTGTACCTGTATGCCGTCGGCGGGTCCGGGCCGTCGGAGCCCGTGGAGGTAATCGTCCCGACGGGCGCCACCGCCGCGGACGTTGGCGACCTGCTGGAGGATGCGGGGGTCATCCGTTCTTCTCTGGCCTTCCGGCTGATGGCCTCGTTCCGCGAAAGCGGCTCGGAGATGGAAGCCGGGCATTACCCGATGCTCACCAACATGTCGCTGGACGAGGTCTTTCGGCTGATCGAAAAGGGACCAGAAGACACCACACCCACCGTCATCGTCACGATCCCGGAGGGCTACCGGGTGGATCAAGTGGCGGGCCGGCTCGCGGATCAGCTCGGCCTTAGCCAGCTCGGGTTCATCCGGGCGGCGACCAGCGGCGAATTCGAGCTTCCTCCGTACTTGCCGGAGGGAACGAAGACGGTCGAGGGGTTCCTCTTTCCCGAGACCTACGAGATCCGCAACGGCGCCGCAGCCCAAGACGTCATCATGCGACAGCTCGAGCAGTTCCGTCTCGTCGCCGACCGCCTCCCCTGGGACCGTGCCGAGGATCTCGGAGTGTCCCCGTACGAAGTGGTGATCATCGCGTCGCTCATCGAAGAGGAGGCCCGGGTACCGGAGGACCGAGCGAAGATCGCCGCCGTGATCTACAACCGGTTGGCCAGGGGGATGAACCTCGAGATCGATGCCACCGTCCTGTACGCGCTGCCTCGGCACAAGGAGCGGCTGACGTACGAAGATCTCGAGTACCCGAGCCCGTACAACACCTATCTTCATGGGGGGCTCCCCCCGACGCCGATCGCCAGCCCCGGCCTCGCCTCCCTGGAGGCGGCCCTCCAACCGGCGGACGCGGACTATCTCTACTACGTCGTGATCGATGACAGCGGCCGCCACGCGTTCACCGCGTCGTACGACGAGTTCCTCCGGTTCAAGGAACAGGCTCAGCAGGGCGACGGCTGAACGTCCGGAACGCTGTCCCGCGTCGGCTCCGCGTCATTCGAGCGCTCCGCGCACCGCTCTGCTCAAGGTCTGTTGCTCCTGCGCCGAAATGTGCTTTTGAGCCCGTGGAGACCAGCGAGTTCTCGGCCCTGGCTGCCCGCGTTGCGGCAGGTCTGGATGACGTTCGCGCCTGCCTGTTCGTTTCGCGGGACGGCCTGACTCTCGGCGCCTTTCCGCCTGGGGGAGAGGCGCAGGCGAGGCAATCCTGGGACCGGCTGGTGGGTCTTGGCGGCGAGCCGGAGCGCGGGTTCCTGATCATCGGCGACGAACTCTGGGTGGTGGCCCGGCGGGGCCGGTACACGGGGCTCGCGGTTGCTTCCACGGCCCAGAGTCCGGGCCTGCTGCTGGATCGTCTCGACTCCGGACTGCGTGCCATCGAAGAGGCGCGCCAGCGCGAGGATGCCGC
>DASYVD010000104.1:0-10256 GCA_036000545.1 Actinomycetota bacterium
TCTGAAGAAACGGGGCTCTCCATGTCGGAGCTCGTGCGTCGGGCACTGGACCGCACGTACACCGCGAACCGTGTCCGCGCGTTAGGAGAGAGCTTCGGGGCCTGGCGGGGACGCCAGAGCAGTGGTAGCCAGTACGTGGAGCGGCTCCGCGGAGGAATGGCTCGTCGCCTTACCACCCTCGCAGAGCGCCGTGGCCGCGGTCGTTGATACGTCAGTCTTGATCGATCACCTTCGGGGAGTTCCGGCTGCTCGTGCCCTACTGGAAGAGGAGGTATCCGGCGGAGAACCCCTGTTCGCCTCGGTGCTCACGAAGATCGAGATTCTGGCTGGCATGCGTCCTCAGGAATCCGATCGCACTCGCGCACTTTTGGACGCGCTGGCGTGGGTCGAGGTCTCCGACGCCATCGCCGAACAGGCCGGCGCTCTAGCCAACCGGTACCTGCGGACTCATCCCGGGGTCGATCTGGTCGACTACGTCGTAGCAGCGACCTGCGAAGAAGTGGACGCACCGCTCTGGACCCTCAACGTCCGGCATTTTCCTATGATCTCGGGGCTCCGGGCACCGTACTGACCTTTCAGGGCGGAGGTTCCGCCAGATGGTCACGTTCCGAGCGAAGCCTTCGAGAGCGCTAGGCCTTCTCGTACACGGAGATGTGGCGGACGCTGTCGGCGGTGAAGAACTCGCCGCGCCAACCTCCCCACCGATCCTTCAGGTTGAGGCCGGCGAGCCGGGCCATGAGGTCGAGCTCGGACGGCCAAGCGTACCGGATGTGCACCGGGACCATCCGGTTGCCGGACTCGTCGATCACCACGTGCTGGCTCACCACTCGCTGGCCCACGGGATCGTGGAGCGACGCCTCCAGCACGACCCTGTCCACCTCGACCCGGTCCGCCGCGACTCGCTGCCCGCGGTCGAACCGCGCCAGGTTGGGCACGAACACCTCCACCACGAAGCGGCCGCCCTCCTCGAGGTGCTCGGCGACGTTGCGGAAGCACCGCACCTGCTCCTCCTGGCTCGTCAGGGCGAACAGGGTGTTGAACACGACGAAGATCAAGCTGAACCGCCCCTCCACCCCCACTTCGGCGAAATCCCCCATGGTCACGGGGATTCGTTCGCCGCCTTCCTTGGCCCGGAGCGCATTCACCATGGATTCGGAGGCGTCGATCCCGTGCACCTCGATGCCGCGAGTGACCAGGGGAAGGGCCACGCGCCCGGTTCCGATTGCGAGCTCGAGTACGGGGCCATTCCCGGCCAGGTCGGCCAGGAATTCCACCGTGCTCTCGGTGTCCAGCATCCCCTCGTAGAGCTCGTCGTAGATGTCGGCGACGCGCTCGCCGTAGGTGGCCGCGTCGTAGCCTTTCATCTCGCCCGGATAGGGCATCAATCTCTCCCCAGCTCGTGCAGGCGATCGTCTGAGATGCCGAAGAAGTGTGCCACCTCGTGCAGGACGGTGTCGCGGATCACTCGCTTGAGCGCTTCCGAGTCGTCCCCCGCCTCGGCCTCGATCGTCGAGCGGAACAGGATGACCCGGTCCGGGAGCACGCCGAAGTAGTTGAGGCCCCGCTCGGTGAGCGGTACCCCCTCGTACAGCCCCAGCAGGTCGGGGTCGTCGACCGGCGGGTGGTCGTCCACGATGACCTCCACGTTCTCCAGACGCTCGTGCACCCACGCGGGCAACGAGGCCACCGCTTCGGCCACGAGATCCTCGAACTCTCGTGACCTCATACCCAGTTCCAGATCCACACATGGATGATCCTGGCCTCCCACGCGAATCGGCTGAGGGGGCTGCCCACCAGGATGGGCCAGAAGTAGAGGAATGCGATCACAGCGACCGCCAGGACCAGTCCGGCCGCGGGAGCGAGACGGGCTCTCGCCGGAGCTTCCGCGCCGCTGATGTCGCGGAGCGCGTGCGTCATTGCCAGTGCGAGGAACGGAGTTACGGGGGTCATATAGAAGAGGAACAGTGGCCGAGTCACCAGGAGCCAAGGCAGGTACTGGAACAGGATGGGGCCAACCGACACGCCCGCCCGCCAGTCCCGCCTCCATACCAAGAGGAGGCACGGCACCACGACCAGGGCGCCCCAGAAGAGGACCGGGTTACCCATCCCCAGGATCTCCTGGCAGCAGTCCGGGTCCCCCTGCCAGTAGTACGAGACCGGGCGGGCCAACAGCAACCACGTCCATGCGCGGGACATGTACGGATGGACGGGAGTCCCCGCCGAGGTCTCGGTATCCAGGTTCCAATGGAATCTCGCCATTTCCCCGTGATGGGTGAGGAGCTCCCTGAGGCTGAATCCCCGGTCGGCCAGCCACGGGATCCACGTCGCCAGGTACACCAAGATGGGCACCACCGCCAGGGCCAGGGCCAGACCGGGGAGCCCTCGGCCCAGGGCCGAGAGGGTGGGCCGTCGGACACCCTGGCGCTTGCGCCGGGTTCGCTCCCAGGCCAGGGAGAGCAGCGCCGCCGCCGCGAGCGCCAGGATCCCGGACCATTTCACGGCGATCGCCGCGCCGAAGGCAGCTCCGGCGAGCAGCCGGAGGGGCCGCCACACCGAGCGGTCTCGGGGAGGGGGAAACTCTGCTTCCTCGGAACCCGCAGCTTCCTCCTCCCGCAGAACCACGTCGGATTCGGTTCCCCCCTCTGAGCCTCTTCCATCCGGCGCTCGCTGCACGATCCCGCCGCGTCCTGGCTCGGGGCGAGCTACCCCCCCGGACCCCCCGGAGACGACCGGAGTGCCTCGTTCCCGAAGCCTCCGGTCGGCCACGAGCAGGAAGAACCCGAGGACCACGAACATCGTCAGGAACACGTCCAGCATGGCGATGCGGGACTGCACGAAGTGCAGGTGCTCGGTCGCCAGGAGGAGCGCGGCGACCGCGGCCCAGAGCTCGCTGCGGAACAAGAGGAACGCGAGCAATCCCACCAAGCCTACGGTGAGGGTGCCCGCGACGGCGGCCGCCACGCGCCATCCGAACGGGTCGAACCCGAACCCGTCGATGCCGAGGGCGATCAGCTGCTTGCCGAGCGGAGGGTGGACCCAGGACCGCTCCACGTCGGACTTCAGGCCACATGTCTCGTAGTCGATGCCCGCGTACCAGCACCCGTCCGAGGCGTAGTAGACCTCGTCGAACACCTTGCGGTAGGGACGGTCGAGATCCGCCAGGCGGAGCGCGCCGGCCAGTGCAGTCACTGCCGCTACGACGACCATGGCTCTGGCGAACGTAGACCTCACTGGCCCTCCCTATTCGTTCGCGAGGAGGTTCGCTCCTACGGTCCGAACCTCCTCGGCAGGGGAGTGAAGCAGCTTGATCCGCTCCCCTCCGATTCGCGGGGCTGCTTCCCCCTGCACCCCCCGGATGCAGGTGGCGGGGATCGCGAACTCAGGATAGAACGGCGCCATGCTCCAGGTCGGGATCGTGGGGCTGCCCAACGCGGGCAAGTCGACGCTGTTCAACGCGCTGGCCAAGGCCCACGCCACGGTCGCCGGCCATCCCTTCACCACGGTGGAGCCGAACGTCGGTGTGGCCATGGTCCCGGACGCTCGGCTGGAGGCCCTCGTGGAGGTGCTCGGGCCCGAGCGCGCCGTCCCGGCACACGTTCGGTTCGTGGATATCGCCGGCCTGGTCCGCGGGGCCCACCTCGGGGAGGGTCTGGGGAACCGGTTCCTGGCCCACGTCCGAGAGACCGACGCGGTGCTCCTTCTGCTTCGGGCGTTCGCTTCGGACACCGTCCCCCACCCCGAGGCGGAGGTCGATCCGACCCGGGACCTCGAGGTCCTCACGACGGAGCTGATCCTGGCCGACCTGGAGACGGCCACGCGGGCGGCCGAGAAGTCAGAGCGGCGGGCGGCGGGAACCCGGGTCGACGCGGAGCGGGACCGGGCTGGGGCCCTGAAGCGCGCGGTGGCGGCACTCGAGCGCGGCGGCAACCTCCGGGCCGAGCTGTCGCACGACGACCTGGGCAGGATCCGTGACGCCTTCCTCCTCACCGCCAAACCATTCCTTTATGTGGTGAACGTGGGCGAGGAGGATCTCGACGGCGAGGAGGCCATGCTGGCCCGGGTGCGGGCTGTGGTTCCGCCCGGCTCTGAGGTCCTGGCGGTGTGCGCGAAGCTCGAGGAAGAAGTGGAGGACCTGCCGGATGACGAGGCCCAAGCCCTGCTCAAGGAGTTCGGGGTGGAGGTCCGGGGCACGGCCCGGATAGCTGAGGCGGCGCGCCGGCTCCTTGGCCTCATCACCTTCTACTCGATCGAGTCCTCGGAGTGCCGGGCGTGGCTGGTCCCCGAGGGGACCACCGCGGTCGCGGCGGCCGCCGACATCCACACCGACATGGCTCGGGGGTTCGTCAAGGCGGAGGTGGTCCGGGCGGAGGACCTGGTCGAGGCGGGTTCCGTGGCGCACGCCAGGGAGCGAGGGTTCGTGAAGTTGGAGGGCCGCGACTACATCGTCCACGACGGCGACGTACTCACGTTCCGGTTTCGGGCGTAAGGCCAGCTCGGGGGCCTCGGGCCTGGCCGGGGGTGGGCCTCGGGGCTCCCTCGGGCCCCAGCCCCTTCCCCTCGCCCAGCCCTCGGGAGCCCCTCGGCCCATAATCCCGTCATGCCCGGGACGCTGTGGCTGGTGGGGACACCTATCGGGAATCTCGGCGACATCACCGAACGTGCTCGGGAGACTCTGGCTCGCGCGGACGTGATCGCGTGTGAGGACCAACCGCGAACCCGTGGCCTCCTGTCCCATCTCGGCATCCCCACGCCCCGGCTCGTCACGTTCAACGAGGGGAACGAGGTCCGCCGAGTCCCGGAGTTGCTCGACCATCTCCGGGCCGAGCGGACGGTTGCACTAATCACCTCGGCGGGGATGCCGGCGCTCTCCGACCCGGGCTACCGGCTCGTGGCGGCGTGCATCGGAGAGGGCATCCCGGTGGACGTCGTGCCGGGGCCCTCAGCGGCCGTGGCGGCGCTGGTCCTCTCGGGTCTTCCCACCGGTCGGTTCGCCTTCGAGGGATTCCTGCCCAGGCGGGTCGGTGCGCGCCGAGCTGCGCTTGGAGAGCTCGCGACAGAGCCGCGGACAATGGTCCTGTTCGAGTCCCCTCGGCGGCTAAATGATCTTCTCGAGGACGCCGCGGCGGCGCTGGGAGAGCGCCGGGGGGTCGTGGCCAGAGAGCTCACCAAGATCCACCAGGAGGTCGTCCGGGGCACGCTTCCGGAGCTTCGGGACCGCTTCGCGGGGAAGGAAGTCCGCGGCGAGGTGGTCGTGGTCATCGAAGGCGCCGGGTCGCAGGCGGCCGCGGCCGTCAGCGACGCGGCCCTGGCGGCAGAGGCGCGCCAGCTCATCGCGGCGGGAGCTCGCAAACGGGAGGCCGCCGGTGAGGTGGCCCGGCGTCACGGCGTGGCCGCGAACCGTGTCTACCGGACTCTGGTGGAAGGGTCGTAGAAGGCGCCGGGAAGGGCCTCGTGCGGATGTGCCGTCTTGCCCCGCCCGTAAAATAGCCGAACCATGCCGAAGGACACCTGTTACGTCACGACCCCCATCTACTACCCGAACGATGTGCCCCACCTCGGTCACGCCTACACCACCGTTGCCACGGACTTCGTGGCCCGGTACCACCGGCTCCGGGGAGAGAAGGTGCTCTTCCTCACCGGCACCGACGAGCACGGCAAGAAGGTTCCCCAGGCGGCCCGGGACCAGGGGCTGGAGCCCCAAGCCTTCGTGGACCAGATGGAGCCCCGGTGGCGGGGAGTCTGGGACCTCCTCGACATCTCCCACGATGACTACATCCGGACCACGGAGCCGCGCCACGAGCGGGCGGTGACCAAGCTCCTCCAGGCCGTGTACGACAACGGCCGGGAGGACATCTACCTGGGGACCTATGAGGGGCTGTACTGCGTGTCGTGCGAGGCTTACTACACCGAGGACGAGCTGGTGGACGGGATGTGCCCGATCCACGGCACGCCCGTCGAGGCCATGTCCGAGGAGAACTATTTCTTCCGACTGTCCGCCTATCAGGACCGTCTCCTGGAGCACTACGAGGCTCACCCCGAGGCGGTCGAGCCGGAGGCCCGCCGCAACGAGGTGCTGTCCCTGATCCGGGGGGGCCTGCGGGACTTCTCCATCTCCCGGACCTCGTTCGCCTGGGGCGTCCCCCTGCCGTGGGATCAGAAACACGTCTGCTACGTGTGGTTCGATGCCCTGACGAACTACATCACCGCAGCCGGGTACGCGGACGATCCCGAGCGGTTCGAGCGGACCTGGCCGGCCGACGTCCACTTCATCGGGAAAGACATCCTTCGGTTCCACGCCATCTACTGGCCGGCCATGCTGATGGCCGGGGGGGTCGAGCCTCCTCGCCAGGTGTGGGCCCACGGGTTCATCACCGTTGGCGGGGAGAAGATGTCGAAGACGAAGCTCACCGGGATCCACCCCAAGGTCCTCGTGGACGCGTTCGGTGTGGACGCGTACCGCTACTACTTCCTCCGGGAGATCCAGTTCGGCCAGGACGGCAGCTTCTCCTGGGAGTCCATGGTGGAGCGGTACAACGCCGACCTGGCCAACGGGTTGGGGAACCTGGCCAGCCGGGTGCTGGCCATGCTCCGGTCGTACTTCGACGGGGTGGTGCCCGAGCCGGTGGACGAGGGAGCCGCCGGCGACCTGCCCAAGATGGTCGAGGAATCCGTTGCCCGGTACGACGGATACATGGACGACGTGGCCCTCTCGTCCGCGCTGGCCGCGGTGTGGGACATCGTGGGAGCCGCTAACCGGTACATGGTCGAGAGGTCCCCCTGGCACCTGGCCAAGGATGCGGGGAGGCGGGAGGAGCTCGGATCGATCCTTTACGCGTCGACCGAGGTCCTCCGGATCCTGACCGTGCTGATCTCCCCGGTTATGCCGGGGGCGGCGGCCCGTCTGTGGAGGCAGCTGGGAGTCCCCGAGCCCCTGGACGCCCAGCGGTTCCCGGAAGCCCTCCGGTGGGGGCTCGTGGCCCCGGGGACTCACACCCAGAAAGGGGACGCGTTGTTCCCTCGAGTCGAGGGCTAAGGGGTGGTGGCTGAACCGCTGCTCGAGCCCCTCGAGACCAACTCTCAACCTGTTCTGGAGCGCTCGATCGTGGACTCTCATTGCCACCTCTTCCTCATGGACGCCGACCCTCGAGCGGTGGTCGAGGATTCTCGGGCCGCCGGGGTGAGCGCGCTGGTGTGCGTGGGGATCGATCCTGAGTCGAGCCGCCGGTCGAGCGAGCTGGCCGACTCCATCGCCGGAGTGTTCGCCACCGCCGGGGTGCATCCCCACACCGCACGGGAGTTCGACGCAGCCGCGGGCGCCGCCGTCGAGGAGCTGCTGGCCGATGCCCGAGTCGTGGCGGTGGGGGAGACCGGCCTCGACTACTTCAGGCTCCTGTCGCCGGCAGATGAGCAACAGCGGGCCTTCCGGGCGCACTGCGCCCTGGCCCGGGAGACGGGGAAACCGCTCGTGGTCCACACCCGGGAGGCATGGGACGACGTCCTGGCGATCCTGGAGCAGGAGCGCCTGGAGCGAGTGGTGCTGCATTGCTTCTCCGGCACTCCCGAGGTGGCCCGGGAAGCCGCCGCTCGCGGTTACCACTGTTCGTTCGCGGGGAACGTGACCTATCCGAAGAACGAGCACCTCCGGGAAGCAGCCTCCGGCGTGCCCGAGGCCCAGCTCCTGGTGGAGACGGACAGTCCTTTTCTTTCACCCCAGCCCCTCCGGGGGAGGGACAACTCCCCGGTCAACCTGGTGGCGGTGGTGCAGGCAGTGGCCGAGGCCAGGAGCGAGGATCCGGAGGCCGTCGCCGCGGCGACCACAGTGAACGCACGGGCGGTCTTCGGCCTACCGGCCTAACCTGCGACGTTGCGGCCCTCGGGGCTCCCTCGGCCCCCAGCCCCTTCCCCTCGCCCAGGCCTCGGGAGCCCCTCGGTCCGTTACCTCGGCCCCGGCCAACCCGAGCTCAGACCCAGAAAGGCACTCCGAACGGGGGTTCGATTTTAAAGTTTGCACTTGAGGTTGAGAGTTTGCTAGCGTGCCCCCCAACTTGCTCTCCGAGAGCCGAACTCGGACGCGGTCCCCTTCCCCGCCGCGCCTCACCCCGGGCTCGTCGCGAAGCATGCGACGGAGAAGGAACCGCCGGCCGGGGTGGTTTGGGCACGCTCTCCTGCTCCTTCCGATCCTCGCAGCCGCCGGGTGGCTCTATCTCCATCTCAACAAGCAGGTGACCCTAGTGGTCGACGGGAGGGCCGCAACGGTCAGCACGTTCGCAGGCTCAGTCGGCGAGCTCCTCGAGGGACGCGGGGTCAGGCTGGGACCGCACGACACACTGGCGCCCGCCGCAGACGCCCGGGTGGCCGACGGAATGCAGATCCGGTTGTTCCACGCGAAGGAGATCGTCGTGGTTCTGAACGGGCGTTCCCAGACCGTCTACGTGACGGGAACCACGGTGGAGGACGTCCTGGAGCACGTGAACGTCCGTCTCCGGCAGGGAGACCGGGTGGAGCCGAGCCGGAGCTCCCGAATCGAGGAAGGCGACGTCATCGTGTTCCGCGAAGCGGTCCAGGTTCGCTTGGTCATCGACGGCCGGGAACGGCGGGTGATCACCAATGCCCCGAGCGTGGCTTACCTCCTGGACAGCATGGGAGTCGTGCTGCACCGCCGGGACCGAGTGATCCCCGCCGCCGAAGCGGAGCTCGACTCGGGGATGCAGATCCGGGTGGTCCGGGTGCAGGTTCGCCGGATCAGCGAGCAGGCTGAGATCCCCTACGGCACCGAGGTGGTCTATTCGGACGAGCTCTTGCACGGACAGCGGCGGGTGGACCGGGCAGGGGTCCCGGGCCTTCAAGAGCTCACCTTCAAGGTTCGCCTTGAGGACGGCGTCGAGGTATTCAGGGATCTCCTCGAGCGGAGGCGGCTCCGCGATCCCATGAGCCAGGTGTTGGTGATCGGCACCCGGGCCCCCAACGAGCAGTGGGGGATTGCCTCCTGGTACGACTGGGACGGCCGCGGCGCGCCGTGCGGCGGAACGCTGTCGGGGTTCTACGCGGCGCACAGGACCCTCCCCTGCGGCACCCGGGTGACCGTGTACAACCCCTCGAACGGCAGCTCGGTCACTGTGGTAATCAGGGACCGTGGGCCGTGGATCGGGGGCCGGATCATCGACCTCTCGGACGAGGCGTTCTCCCAGATCGCTCCTCTCGGCGCAGGAACCGTCCGCGTCCGAATCACCTGGTAGCAAGAGCGCACCGTCAGGCCTGACTCGCCGGGCCCTCCGCGAGCTCACCAGCCGGCACGGGATCCGACCTGATCGCTCCCTGGGCCAGCATTTCCTGGCCGACCCCAACCTGGCCCGGGCCCTGGCCCGCGAGGCCGGGGCGGCTCCCGGAACGCGATTCCTGGAGGTGGGGGCGGGCCTGGGCTCCCTCACGGTGGCCCTCGTGGCCGCTGGCGCCGAGGTCCTGGCCGTCGAGATCGACCGAGCGGTGGTCCCCGCGCTGGAAGAGGTCGTCGCGGGCCTCCCCGTCGAGGTCGTTCGGGCCGATGCCATGGACGCCGACTGGCCGGCCATCCTGGGGCACGAGCCGTGGCGGATGGCCTCGAACCTCCCCTACAACGTCGCCGTGCCGGTAGTCATGGGGCTGCTCGAGCGGGCCCCCGGAGTGGATCCCATGCTCGTCATGGTCCAGCGGGAGGTTGGGGAGCGGCTGGCCGCCGGCCCAGGTGAAGACGCCTACGGCGCGGTCAGCCTCCGGGTGGCCTACCGGGCCCAGGTGCATGTGGTCCGCCGAGTTCCTCCGACCGTGTTCTGGCCGGAGCCGCAGGTCGAATCCGTGGTCGTGCGGTTGTCGAGACGTCCCCCACCGGTCCCCACGCCGCCGGACGTCCTGTTCCGCCTGATCGAGGAGGGGTTCGCCCAGCGCCGCAAGACCATGGCGAACGCCCTGGTGCGCCTGGGGTACCCGCGGGACCGAGCGACGGACGGCCTTCGCCGGGCCGGGCTCGACGAACGGGTGCGGGCGGAAGAGCTCGGCCTGGAGGACCTTGCCCGGCTGGCCGACGCCCTTGATCGCTGAGACGGATGGCTGAGCCGCTTCGTCCCCTTCCCGTCAGCGAGACCGCGCCCGCAAAGCTCAACGTCTTCCTGAGAGTCCTGGGGAAACGAGACGACGGCTACCATGACCTGGAAACGCTGGTGCAGCCGATCACGCTCGCCGACGGCGTACGCGCCGCCCACCGAGACCAGGGGTTCGGGCTG
>DASYVD010000105.1:0-72017 GCA_036000545.1 Actinomycetota bacterium
GCTTGGGCCGGGCGGCTTGGCCCCGGTCCGTGGCGTCCTTTAGAGACCACTACGCCTGGTACTTCCGATGGATCTCCTCCATCTGGAGCCCGAGCTCTTGGACGCGCTCGTCACCCAGCGCCTTGCGGATCCTAGGGAAGAGCTCGCCCTCCTCCTCCTCGACGTGGTGGCGGACGTTCTCGATCAGCACGGTGACCTTGGCCTCGAAGTTCTCGTCCTCGGGGTCAATCCCCTTCAGCTCCCCCATGAGGTTCTCGCCCACGGCGTGCTCCTCGAAGGACTCGAGGACGATCTCCTCGGCGGTCTGGACCTCGTCCCGCGCAACCGGATACACGACCTGCTCCTCCATCTCCGAATGGATCGTGAGCTCCTCGATGATCCGGTCCACGATGCCCCGCTTGGTCTTGAAGGCCCGGTCCCCCTCCCCCTCGAACTCTCCGAACAGCTTGTCCACCCGGCGATGGTCTTCTTCCAGCATCTCGATCCCGTCCATACCTCCTCCTCCGCGGTCGCCAAAGGAGGAGTTCTTCCCGGTCGAGAGGGACTTGACACCTCAGGCGGCCAAATCGGCCGATGTCGCCAACGACCACTGCCAGGCGTTCCACAACACGCCGTCCACCGTGGGGTTCGCTCGGAGGCCCCCCACGCCCGAGCGCCACCCCACCGTCACCTGCGGCTGGAAAATGGGAAGCACGGGGGCGAGCCTCGCCAGGCGCTCCTGTGCCTGCCGCAGAGCCTCCGCGCCGCCCGGGCCCCCCCGGTCGGCCCGGGCCAGCAGAGCCTGGACCGCGGGGTCCCGGAGCCCCGTGGCCGCCTCCCCGCCCGCCGAAGCGAACCATCGCCAGAGCCACGGCGAGGGACCGCTCCGGACCTCCCAGAGCGCGAGGTCGAACTTCCGCTCCGGGAGCCACGAGTCGTGGAAGACCTCGGCGTCCAGGGGCACGAGCTCCACGTCCACCCCCGATCGGCCCAGCTCAGCCCGGACGTACCTGGCCAGGAGGTCGAGGATCTCGCCCCTGGGATACGCCAGAGAAAGCTCCTCGTTCTCACCCACGTCCACGCCCTCACCCCGCCCGTACCGGGCCCACGCGGAGGTGGCCCCGGCCTGTTCGGGAGCGAGCACGCCGTCGGCCCTGCGGCCCTCATCGCGGAGGAGCACTTCGACGAACCGGTCCCGGTCGATCGCATCTACGATCCCTCTCCGCACTCCCGCTCGGCCCAGCCCGTCCGTGTTCAAGGCCAGGTGGACCAGGTCGGGCCCGTAGGCCTCGGACAGCGTCGCCCCGGGAACGGCCGCCAGCCGCTGGCCCCACGTCACACCGGGCATGGGCGCAACGGCGTCGAGCCTTCCCTGCCTGAGCAGAAGGATCGCCGTCGTGGGGTCGGGGACGAACACCACCTCGATGCGGTGGAGCAGGGGGCGGGGGCCCCAGAACGAGGGCTCGGCCACCAGGGTGATCGAGCGTCCTCGTTCCCACCGGCCGAGGCGGAAGGGCCCCGCCGTGACGGGTGGTCCGCGGTCCCAGCCGGCCACTTCGCGTCGCGCCCCCACGTGCGCCGGCAGAACGAACCGCCCGGCAGAGAACAGGTCCCGCCACCGGGCGAACGGCGGAGAGAACACCACCGTGCCCTTCAGCTCCGAGACCTTCTGCACCGCAACCACACGGTCGAAGCCGTCTCGGACGGCTATCGGGAGCGTCGGGTCGGTCATCACCCGCCAGGTGAACTCGACGTCGTCCACGGTCACGGGCCGTCCATCGCTCCACCGGGCGTCGTCCCGGAGCGTGAAGGAGATCGACATCCGGTCGCCGGACACTTCGACCGCCGGCTCCCGAGCCAGGAGGTACGGGCGGTACCGAAGGTCCGGCGTGACCAGGAAGAAGGAGGGGAGCACCGCCCGCAGGATGTCGCGCGGGGGCGCCGAGATCGCGCGGACGGGGTTCAGCGTGACCGGCTCTTCGGGATAGCCCAGGCGGAGGGTACCGGTGGGCGCGGCCCTCTCGGGAGGCTCTGTCGGACGCGGCGGGGTCTCCCGGCCGGGCGTGCATCCGCTCGCGACAAGCGCCAGGGCCAGGGCGATGCCCGCGACCCGGCAGGCCCCCGAGGGCCCCCGGCTACGGCCCGAGAGAGAGCGCGGCGGCATCGAATCCACCAAGCGGGTTCACGGCGAGCCCCTCGACGGCCGGTCCCGCGGCGAGCCGGGACCGGAACCAGGCCAGGGGGACCAGCGGCACCAGGGAAAGCCCTCGGCGCTCCACCTCCAGGTATAGACGCTCCCGGTCCCGGGGACCTGGCGCGGCCCGAGCCCGCTCGAGCAGCCGGTCCAGTCGTCCGTCCTCCACACCGGTGTGGTTGTCGGGGGACGTCGACAGCAGGAGGGGCTCGAGGAGGGCTTGCTGGTGAGGATAGTCGGCCACCGAGACCAGGCAGAAGAACCGCTGGCCATCCCGTTCCAGCAGGTCCCGATACTCCCGCTCCGGGTGGGAGCGGGGCTTCAGCTTCAGGCCCACCGCGTCCAGTTGGGCGGCGAGCTCGCGGGCCAGCCGGTCCCCTACGGGGGACGAGGCGTAGTCCAGGGCGAAGGAGCGAGACCGGCGAGGCAGGCCGGCGACGAGGGCGGAGGCCTGGGAGGGATCTGAGCGGCACAGCGCCCCGCACGCCCCTGAGGCGTACCCGGGGATGGTGGGAGGAACCACGCCGTCGGCGGGCTCGGCCACCGGCCCGTAGACGCGGTCGACGAGCGACGTCCGGTCGATCGCCAGGGCCACCGCCCGCCGGAGTGAGGAGTCTCGGAACCGCGGATTCCGGAGGTTGAACCCACATTGCACCAGCCGAGCCAGGGTCACCACACCCTCGGCGCCGAACCGAGCGACCGCTTCGGGGACCAGGGCGGCGGGAATGGGCGAGACCTCCAGGTCCCCGGCAACGAAGTCCGGCCAGGCCGCTTCGGGGTCGGAGTACACGGAGAGCTCGATCCCCGGCTCCCCCGGGGCTGGCCCGTAGTACCCGGGGAACGCCGTGAGCGCGATCGGCGCCCCCGGGGCGAGCTCCCCCACCAGCTGATACGGACCGTTCCCCAAGGGCCGCGCGGAATATCCGGGGACCGCCGCGGCCTCGGGCACCGGCGACAGGGCCGGGTGGCCGAGGAGGGACACGAAGGCCGGCCAGGGCTCGGTGAGCCGAACCTCCAGGGTCCGGTCGTCTCTGGCGATCACGCCGCTGATGTGGTCCTGGTCCAGGGTGACGTTGTACTCGCGGAACCCCTTCACTCGCTCCAGGAGGAAGGCGAAGGGCGAGGGCCGGAACGGGTCTGCCAGGCGGTTCCAGGCTGCCACGAAGTCCTGGGCCCGGACCGGAGTGCCGTCGTGGAACAGCATGTCCTCTCTGAGGTGGAACACGAACACCCGCCCCTGCTCGAGCACTTGCCACCGGGCGGCCGCCGCGGGAACGGTCTCCAAAGTCTTGGGTGCGTAATCGACCAAACCGTCGAAGATCAGAGAGGCCAGGAACAAGCCGTCCGGCGTGTCCAGGGCCCGAGGGTCCGCGGCGGGCAGCGAGGTGATGGCGATCCGCAGGACCGATGGGCCGGTCGGAGTGGGGCCCACGGTTGGCGAGGTGATGGGCCCTGTGGGCTCCTCGTCCGGCGGCGGGGGGGTCGTGCAGGCCGCAGCGGCCAGGCTCAGGAAGACGGTGAGGATCGCGCGGGCGGTGGCGGCGATCCGGTGCCCGCCCCTAGGTCCACTTCCAGGCAAGCCAGAAGGTGGTGGCGGTGAAGACGAGGGCCGTCACGACGGTGATGCGGTCGAGGTTCTTCTCCACCGCCGTGCCGCCGGACAGGCCCCCACCGCCGCCGAACAGGTCGGAGAGTCCTCCTCCCTTGCCGGCGTGGAGGAGGACGAACAGCACCAGCAGAAGGGCGGCCAGGACATGGATGACGATGAGGATGGTGTTCAGCATGGCGCAGCGGGCTCCTTCATCACGTGGCGATCTCCTCCATCACGGCTCGGTCCCTCAGCGGGAAATGGCACGCGGCCACTTGCCCGGGGTGGTGGGGCAAGAGCTGCGGGTCGTCCTCGCTGCACTTGGGGAACTGCGCGTTGGGGCATCGGGGGTGGAACCGGCAGCCTGACGGAGGGTCGATCGGCGAGGGGACGTCGCCCTCGAGGACGATCCGCTTCCTGTGCGCGGCCAGCTCGGGGTCGGGGATGGGCACCGCCGAGAGCAGCGCACCGGTGTAGGGGTGCTTGGGGTTCTCGTACAGGGTGTCGCCGGCGGCGATCTCCACGATCCGCCCCAGGTACATGACGGCCACTCGGTCGCTCATGTGCTTCACCACGGACAGGTCGTGGGCGATGAAGATGTAGGTCAGGTTGAACTCCTCCTGGAGGTCCTCCAGAAGGTTGAGGATCTGGGCCTGGACGGAGACGTCCAGCGCTGAGACCGGCTCGTCGCACACGATCAAACGGGGGCGGAGGGCCAACGACCTGGCCACGCCGATCCGCTGGCGCTGTCCGCCGGAGAATTCATGGGGATATCGGTTGTAGTGCTCGGGGTTGAGACCCACCAGCTCCATCAGCTGCTGGACCTCGGGCTTGATCCGGTCCCGGGGAACGGTCCCGTGAACCCGAAAGGGCTCGCCGATGATCGACCCCACCGTCTTCCGCGGGTTCAGCGACGCGTAGGGGTCCTGGAAGATCATCTGGATCTCGCGACGGAGGGGCCGCATCTGCCTACGATTGTGTCGGGTGATGTCCTGGCCGTCGAAAAACACCTGCCCCTTCGTGATGTCGAAGAGCCGGGTGATGCACCGGGCCAGGGTGGACTTCCCGCACCCCGTCTCCCCCACCAGTCCGACAGTCTCTCCCGGATAGACTTCCAGGTCGACTCCGTCGACCGCGTGCACCTGGCCGATCTTCCTCTGGAAGATGATCCCTCGAGTGATCGGGAAGTGCTTCTTCACCCCGACCAGCTGGACCAAGGGAGTCTGGCCGCGGTGGCCAGGCGGAGCAGGAGTGGCGGTTGTATCCGGACTGGTCACGTGCGGATCTCCACCTCCTCCTGGAAGATCCGTTCCTTGTCGGCCAGGGGCAAGTGACAAGCGGAGGCGTGCTTCCCGTCGGCGGAGAGGAGCGGAGGCACCTCGACCCTGCACACCTGCATGACGTAGGGGCACCTGGGGTGGAACGGGCATCCTGGGGGAACGAAGATCAGCGACGGAGGCAGGCCCTTGATGGGCCGGAGGCGCTCTGTCTTCGGCTGGTCGACCCGGGTGATCGACTGGAGCAGCCCCCACGTGTAGGGGTGATGGGCGCCGTGGTAGATGTCGCTCCGGTCCCCGTACTCGGCGACCTTTCCCGCGTACATCACCTGGATGTTGTTGCAGTGCTCGGCGACGACCCCCAGGTCGTGCGTGATGATCACGACGGATGCGTTGAACTCCTCCCGGAGACGGTCGATGAGGTCGAGGATCTGCGCCTGCACCGTCACGTCCAGGGCGGTCGTGGGCTCGTCGGCGATCAGGAGGTCCGGGTTCAGGCTCAGGGCCATGGCGATCATGGCCCGCTGACGCATCCCTCCCGAGAACTCGTGGGGGTACTGGCGGGCCCGTTCTTCCGGCCGGGGGATCCCCACTCGCTTGAGCATGTCCACGGCCTGTTTGAACGCCTCCTTCTTGGGAATCGGCTGATGAGCCCGGATGGCCTCCACGATCTGGTCCCCCACCCGGTAGAAGGGATGAAGGGAGGTCATGGGGTCCTGAAAGACCATGCTCAGCCCGGTCCCTCGGATGTGCCGCATCTCCTCCGCCGGCAGGTCCAGCAGGTTCTGCCCTTTGAAGATGACCTCTCCCTCGATCCGGGCCTCCTTCTTGGTGATGAGGCCCATCACCGTGAGGAACGTCACGCTCTTGCCCGAACCCGACTCCCCCACCACCCCGAGGGTCTCGCCTTGAGCGAGGGTGAGAGACACCCCGTCGACCGCTTTCACCAGGCCGTCTTCGGTGGGGAAGTGCACATTGAGGTCCCGGACCTCGAGGAGGGGTTCAGCCACACGCGCCCTCCGGCCGCGCCCGGCTCACGTGTACCTCACCCGGGGGTCGAGGAACGCGTACACGACATCCACCACCAGGTTCGCAGCCACGATGAAGAGCGCGGCGAAGATGGTCACGGCCATCACCACGGGGAAGTCCTGGTCGCGGATGGAAGCGATGGTGTACTTCCCGATACCGTCGAGGTCGAAGATGGTCTCGGTGATGATGGCGCCCCCCAAGAGATAGCCGATGTCCATCCCGAACATCGTAACCACCGGAGTCAGCGCGGCCCGGAGCCCATGCTTGAAAATCACCCGGCGCTCCGAGAGTCCCTTGGCCCTCGCGGTGCGGATGTAATCCTCCGACATCGTCTCGATGAGGTTCCCCCTGACCATCCGGGCGTAGAACGCCGCGAACAGGAGGGAGAGTGTGAGCCAGGGCAGGATGAACTTACCAGCGAACATGGCCTGCCCCAGGCTCTCCCCAACGTCGAGTCCCGGAGACGGAGCCCACTTCAACTTGAACCAGAAAATGAACAGCAGCACGTAGCCGAGCCAGAACACCGGGGCGGACACTCCGAACAGAGCGAACAGCATGCCGGCACGGTCGGCAAGAGTGCGCCTCCGGATCGCCGAGACGATGCCGATCGGCAGGCCGATGATGACCCATAGCACGGCGGCCCCCAACGTGAGGGCAATGGTCACCGGAAGCCGCCGATACAGCTCACCCTTGACCGGGACGTTGTTCCCGTACGAGAAGTAGACCTGTTCGTTCAGGAAGAATCCCGGCCACGGGACCAATCCCTTGGCGAAGCGTCCGTACTGGATGTACCAGGGCTTGTCCAACCCCAGGTTCTGCCGGATCTCCGCCAGGATCTCGGGGCTCGACACCCGGCCCGCCACCAGCCGGGCCGGGTCGGTCGCCGGGAGCTTCAGGAAGATGATGAACGTCAGGAAGGAGATGATGAACAGGACAAGGATCAGGAACAAGATCCGCCGCACCAGGTACCTGCTCATTGGGTCACATTATGCCCCAAGGAAAGGAAGGGGGCCCACGCGGGTGAGCCCCCTTCTGGCCTTCCCTTCTACCCAGCGGCCTCCTAGGCGCCGCCCCCGGCCAGGGCGACGTGCTGGAGCGCCATCGTCCCCTGGTTCGAGCTGTACGTGTAGTTGACGATCCGAGGACCGGCCAGCCGGACCTCGTTGTCGAAGATCCACGGCACGAACGGGACGATCTCCTCCATCGCCGTTCGGTCAGCCTCCGCCCAGCAGTTATTGCGGTCGTCGCCCAGCGGGATCGTGGCGCACTCCGCAAAAGTCTGGTCCAGGCTGGGGACGTCGGTGACCTTGTACCCGGCGTCAGCCAATTGCTCGGGGCTGGCCCCCACCAGGGAGTAGTTGCAGCACCCCTCCGGGCCGATCGCCACGGACCCCAGGATCGGGGGGCCGAAGGTGAACGCGTCCCCGTAGTCCTTGAACCAGCCGACGCTCGGGCAGAACGCGGCATGGGCCGAGGGGTCCAGGCACTTGTCATACATGAACGTGTACCGGTCCCCTTCGCCGACCCTGAAATCGATCCCGATCTGCGCCGCGTTGTCCGCGATGAGCGCGTTCTGCTCGGCGTAGGGAACCTCCCGGTCGGCGATCAGCGACACCTTCTTGCATTCCGGGGCGTCGCAGATGCCGTCCTGGTTCGTGTCGTACTTGGACTGCATCATCTCCGCCTTCGCAGCCTCGACGTCACCCTGTCCGCCTTCCGACGGGTACGGGTCGTAGCCCTCGAGGACGCCGCCCAGGATGGTGTCGGGGATGATGTGCCCGGCGGTGGGACCGTAAAGCTCGCCCCCTCGGGTCCGGCGGAGGCCGTCCTTGTCGATGACGAAGTTCATGGCCTTGCGCACGTGGACGTCGTCGAACGGCGGCTCGGCGATGTTCATCGACAGGTACCGGAGGCCGTCGGTCGCATTGACCTTGAGCTGCTCCTTGAGCTCCGGGTCGGTGGCGTACTGCTGGAGGAGGTCCGCCGGCACGACGCCGTCGTACACGTAGTCGATCTCGCCTGCCTCCCACTTGTTGAAGTTGACGTCGCTGCTCTCGTTGATCTGAACCTCGACGCCGTCCAGGTAGGCGCTCCGGAGATCGTCGGTATCGGCGTTCCACGACGGGTTCTGCTCCAGCAGCCACGACCGCCCAGGGTCGTAGCCCGCGACGGGCTTCTGCTGCTTGGCTGGAACCGAGAAGTCGAGCTGGTCCGACCCTTCGAACATGTAGGGTCCCGATGCCACCAGGAACCGCCCGTAGTCCTTGTCGTGGCCCTCTGCCGCTCCCTCCGGGATCGGGGCCATTGCCGGCATGGCCATCCGCAGCGGGAAGTCCCCGGCAGGCTCGGTCAGGGTGATCACCAGGGTCTTGTCGTCCGGCGTCTGGACTCCGGAGATGGAGTCGGCGTCCCCGGCAGCGAACTCCTGGATCCCCTCGATGAGGGAGTCACCGTTGGAGTTGTCCGTGTAATAGAAGGCATAGCCACCCTCGTGGCACACGGAGCAGGTCTCCCGCTCGATGGCCCGGACGAAGTCCGCCGAAGTGATCTCCACGTCCTCGAAGGGCGGGGCGAACGTCACCCCGTCCTTGATGGTGAACGTGTAGGTCAGGCCGTCATCGGAGACCTCCGGGAGGTCCGTGGCCAGGTCTGGCTGAACCTCGCTGCCGCCCTCGTCCGCGTCGAGCCCGTTGTACTGGAGCAAGGTCCGGAGGAGGCAACAGTTGAAGATCGACCAGGCGAGCTGGGAGTACTCCTTGGCCGGGTCGAAGGCGTTGTCCACGTCCGCCGAGATGCCCATCTTGATGACCCCGCCGGCCTTGATGTCCCCGCCTGGCTGCGGCTGCTCCTCGGCCTCTTGGGCACAGCCCGCCGCCAGGACGGCCAGCACCCCGACCAGGGCCACCAGCCTGAGATATCGTCGAATCACGTCATTCCCCCTCTCTTGGCGTACCCGTCAGGACCTGTCGCTTCAGCGTCTCCCTCCTTTCTCTTTCTGTCTCTTTCTGCCTCCCGTTCCATCGTTTCCTTCACGTTCTTACGCGCCTTGGGCAGGGATTCGATCGCTACCTGCCCGTCCGGGGATCGAGGGCGTCCCGCAGCCCGTCGCCCACCAGGTTGAACGCCAGCGTGGTCATGAAAAGGAAGAGCCCTGGGAACAGCATCATCCACCAGGCAACGGTGAAGATCCTTCCCCCCGCGTCGGCCAGCATCGCCCCCCACGAGGGCGTGGTGGAAGGCACCCCCAGGCCAAGGAACGACAGGGCCGCTTCGAACAGGATGTTGTTCGGGATGATCAGGGTGGTGTAGACGATGATCGGGGCCACCACGTTTGGGAGGATCTCCCGTCTGACGATTCTCAAATCGCCCGCCCCCACGGCCCTGGCGGACTCGACGAACTCCTTCTCACGGAGGGACAGGACCTGACCTCGAACGATCCTGGCGATGTACGGCCAGTTGAAGAGCCCGATCACGAAGCTGACCAGGAAGAGCCCGGGCCGAAGGAGCCCGTACAGGCAACCCCCTTGGCTGGCCCCGCAGGCCCCGACGAGGCCCACGGCCAGCAGGAGGATCGGCATCGACATCACGACGTCGGTTGTTCGGGACAGGAACGTGTCCACCTTCCCCCTGAAGTAGCCGGCCAGCAGCCCGACGATCACCCCGATCACCAGCGACATGCCGGTGGCGAAGAACGCCACGATCAGCGACGTCCGGGCGCCGTACATCACCCGGACGAACAGGTCCCGGCCGGCCCTGTCGGCCCCGAACCAGAAGGTGCCGTTCGGGCCCTTGGGGAGGCCGAAGATGTCTGTCATCTCTCGCAAGAAGACCTGATTCGGCCCGTGGCCGACCAGCTTGCCGATGAGCGGGGCGAACAGCGCGGCGAAGAGGATGAGAACGATCAGAACGATACCGGCGAACGCCAGCCGGTCCCTGCGGAAGCGGCGCCAGAACAACTCCCATGGGCTCCGTCCGACGATCGGCTCTGCGCCGGGGCCGCCCAGGAAGCCGGCTGGCTCACCGCCAACTCTTGCCTCGCTCTGGACTTGAGCCACTCACATCCCCTCTGCTACCCGGGCAGGGATAGTAGTCGGGCACCCGGGCCCCCGCAACAGCGCCTCTATTCACTGAGTATTACGAGCAATGCGGGGGGATGGGATTCTCTCAGTGCTTCACGATAAGGGCGAACTCCTCGGCATCCAGGCTGGCCCCACCGACCAGCGCGCCGTCGATCTCTGGGTGGGCCATGAATTCCCTGATGTTCCCAGCTTTCACGCTGCCCCCGTACTGAACCCGGACGGCCTCGGCCACGTCGGCGGAATAGGCCGTCTCCAGGGTGTCTCGGATGGTCCGAACGACCTCCCCCGCGTCGGCCGGGTTGCAGGGCCGGCCGGTCCCGATGGCCCAAACGGGTTCGTAGGCGACGACCAGACGGCTGGCGTCTTCGGGGCCGACCTTCCTCAGGGCCTCGTGGACCTGGCCGACGACCTTCTCCTCGGTCCGGCCGCTCTCCCGCTCCTCCAGGGTCTCTCCGACGCAGAGGATGGGCGCCATTCCGTGGTCGAACACCGCCCGGGTCTTCCTGGCCACCTGTTCGTCGGTCTCCCCGAAATGCTCCCTCCGCTCGGAGTGGCCCACGATCACGTACGCCACGTCGAGAGCGGCCAGCATGGACGGGGAGATCGCCCCGGTGAACGCCCCCTTCTCCTCCCAGTGGACGTCCTGAGCCCCCAGCTCGAACGAGAGCCGGTCGGCCTGGATGAGGGTCTGCACGCTCCGCAACGCCGTGAATGGCGGACAGATCACGACCTCGACCCGGTCGGTGTCCCCGGCGTCCAGGAGGTAGCCGAGCTTCTGGACGGTCTGGATCGCCTCGAGGTGGGTCTTGTGCATCTTCCAGTTGGCGGCCACGATCGACCGCCGCGTCGCCCCGGCCATTAGGCCTCCTCCATGAGCACGGCCACGCCGGGGAGCTCCTTGCCCTCCAGGAATTCGAGGGAGGCGCCGCCGCCCGTGGAGAGGTGGTCGACCGAGTCCTCGAAGCCGAGGCGGCGGATCGCCGCCACGCTGTCGCCTCCGCCGACCACGGTGAACGCCTTGGCGCCGGCCACGGCCTGGGCCACGCCTCGGGTCCCCAGAGAGAAGGGCTCCAGCTCGAACACCCCCATGGGCCCGTTCCAGAAGATCGTCTTGGCGTCGGCCAGCACCCGGGCGAACTCCTCCACCGTCCGGGGGCCGACGTCGAGTCCCTTGAGACCTTTGGGGATGCGATCGGCGGGAACGGTCTCCTTCCGGGCCGAGACATCCGCCTCGGACGCCACTACGGCGTCCTCGGGGAGCAGTACCGGGACCCCCTTCTGCTCGGCCAGCTTCAGGGTCTCTCCGACCTCGTCGAGCCGATCCTCCTCGACCAGGGAGTCCCCCACCTCCCCGCCCTGAGCGGCGATGAACGTGAACGCCATGGCTCCCCCCACGAGCAGGGCGTCCACGCGATCGAGAAGAGAACGAACCACTCCGAGCTTGTCCGATATCTTCACCCCTCCCAGGACGGCCACGAAAGGCTCCTCGGGCTTCTCGAGGAGGCGAGAGAGAACCTCGACCTCCTTCCGCATGAGCAGCCCGGCGGCGCTCGGGAGGCGCTCGGCCACGCCCACCACGGAGGCGTGGGCGCGGTGGGCGGCCCCAAACGCGTCGTCGACGTAGGCGTCCGCAAGCGACGCGAGGGCGTCGGCGAACGCGGGGTCGTTGGCCTCCTCCCCGGGGTCGAAGCGGAGGTTCTCCAGGAGGGCCACGTCGCCCTGCCCCAGGGCGGCGCACGCCTGACTCACGGCGTCACCGGTGACCTCATCGAGCTTTCGGACCGGGAACCGGGCGAGCTCCTCCAATCGTGCCGCCACGGGATCCATGCGCAGGTCCTCCACCGGCTTCCCCTTCGGCCGGCCGAGGTGGCTGGCGAGCACCAGGGCGGCGCCGCCTTCGATGAGGTTCTCGATGGTCGGCACCGTGGCGGTGATGCGGAGGTCGTCGGTGACCTTCCCGTCCTCGAGCGGGACGTTGAAGTCGACGCGGACGAAGACCCGGCGCCCGTTCAGGTCACCTAGGTCCTGGATGGTCTGGAGCCGCCTCACGCTGTTAGAGCTTCGAACCGACCAGCTCGACCAGGTCCACCAGCCGGTTCGAATACCCCCACTCGTTGTCGTACCAACCCAGCACCTTCACCAGGTTGCCGATGGCCAAGGTGGACTGGGCGTCGAAGATGCAGGAGTGGGGATCCCCCACGATGTCCTGGGACACAATGGGGTCCTCGGTGTAGCGGACGAACCCCTTCAGGGGGCCGGCGGCGGCCGCGTTTCGGAACGCCTCGTTGACCTCGTCCACGGTGACGTCCCGGTCCAGGATGGCCACCAGGTCCGAGATGGAGCCGTCTGGTACCGGCACCCGCATGGCGATGCCGTCCATCTTCCCCTTGAGCTCCGGGATGGCCAGCGAGGTGGCCTTCGCCGCGCCCGTGGAGGTGGGGATGATGTTGATGGCCGCGGCCCGAGCCCGCCGGAGGTCGCTGTGGGGCAGGTCCAGGATCCGCTGGTCGTTCGTGTACGCGTGGATCGTGGTGAGGAAGGCCCGGTCGATCCCGAAGGCGTCCTGGAGGACCTTGGCCATCGGCACCACCGAGTTCGTGGTGCAGGAGGCGTTGGAGATGATGTGATGGGTGGCGGGGTCATAGGCGCCGTCGTTCACCCCCAGCACGATGGTGACGTCCTCGCCCTTGGCCGGGGCACTGATGATGACCTTCTGGGCTCCCGCGGCGATGTGCTTCTCGGCGCTCTCCCGGTCGGTGAACAGCCCGGTAGACTCCACCACGACGTCGACGCCCAGCTCTTTCCAGGGGAGATTCGCCGGGTCCTTCTCGGCGAGTACCTTGAACTCGTCGCCGTCAACAGTGATCCCCTCGCCGGACGCCTTGATCTCGGCGTCCAGGACGCCCAGGACGGAGTCGTACTTCAGGAGATGGGCCAGGGTCCCCGCGTCGGTGATGTCGTTTACCGCGACGAAGTCGATGTCCGCGCCCTTCTTCAGGGCGGCCCGGAAAAAGTTCCGGCCGATACGGCCGAATCCGTTGATGCCTACCTTCACGCTCATGTTGGAAGCCTCCTCGAGACGGTTCCGGAAATCCATCCTAGTACGCTCGGGATGGACGCTCCGACGGCCCGGATGACCCGCTATTCGCGGTGGACGTCGCGGTGCTCGAGCACCACGGGGAGGCGCCGGTTGCGGAAGTACTCGGCCAGCTCATCGGCGACGACCACCGACCGATGTCGTCCCCCGGTGCAGCCGACCGCCACAGTGAGGAAGGACTTCCCCTCCGAGATGTACCCGGGAACGACGAAGTCCAGCAGGCGAATGAGGCGCCGCCTGAACTCGCCGAATGATTGCTGCCGCAGGACGTAGTTCCGGACCCGCTCGTCGGTCCCCGGAAGGGGACGGAGCTCTTCCTCCCAGTGGGGGTTGGGCAGGAATCGAACGTCGAGGACGAGGTCGGCATCCCGGGGCACGCCGTGCTTGTACGAGAACGAGATCACGGTCACCTGGAGGTCGCCGCGGGGCTCGGCCGAGGCGAAGGTCTCTCGGATGCGGTCCCTCAGCCCGTGTGGGGTGAGCTCGGTCGTGTCGATCACCAGGTCTGCCTGGGCACGGAGCGAGTCCATGACCAGCCGCTCTTTCCGGATGCCCTCGTCCACCCGGCCGTCCGGCGCCAGTGGATGGCGCCGCCGGGTGATGCTGAACCGCCGGACCAGCGTGTCGTCCGAGGCTTCCAGGAACACGATCCGGTACGGGACCTGTCCCTCGCGGAGCTCGTCGAGGCCCTTGTGGAGGTCGTCGAAGAACCGCCCGCCCCGGGCGTCCACCACGATGGCCACCCGGTGGGGGCCGCCGCCGGCGGCCGCAAGATCCGCCACCCTTCCCACCAGCGCCGGCGGCATGTTGTCGATCACGAAGTAGTCCAGGTCCTCCAGGCTCTTGGCGGCCTCCGATCGGCCCGCGCCGGACAGGCCCGTGATGACGATGAACTCAGGTCCGGGAGCCAGCTTGGTACGGCGCCGGTCGCGCGGCCCACGGCGGCGGTCTGCTGAGTTCCGTCGCCGCTCCGGTGAACGGGCCGGCTGCGCAGTCATCCCTGCACGCTCCCGCTCCGCTCCGTCATGCGGGTCTGGCCTCCCTCGAAGGGTTCTCGACCCGCATCGGAGAAGCCTGCGCCGACCGCAACCGGGTCACGATCTGCCGGGCCAGCGCGGGGCCCACCCCCGGGGTCGTGGCTACCTCCTCCTGGGTCGCCGCGGCCAGCCGGGCCAGGGAACCGAACCGTCGAAGGAGCGCCTTCTTCCGCGAGGGCCCGATCCCCGGCACGTCGTCGAGAGGCGAGGCCAGAGACCGCCGGGCTCGCTTCTTCCGATGGTACTCGACGGCGAAGCGATGCGCCTCGTCTCGGAGGTGCTGGAGGAGGAACAAGGACTCGGCGCCCCGGGGGAAGACCAGCGGCTGGGGCTGCCCGGGCAGGTACACCTCCTCGAGCCGCTTGGCCAGCCCGATCGCCGGGATGTCCAGCCCGAGGTCGGAGAGGACCCGGATGGCCACGTTCAGCTGGCCCCGTCCGCCGTCCACCACGACCAGAGCCGGTGGGTAGGAGAATCGCCTTCGCTTCTCCGCAGGCTCGTCTCGGTCCTTCAGGTACCGGGTGAACCGTCGGTGGAGCATCTCCTCCATGCTGGCGAAATCGTCCTGTCCGGGGACTCCCTTGATCTCGAACCGTCGGTAACCCGACCGCTTGGGCAGGCCGTCCTCGAACACGACCATCGAACCCACCGTTGCGGTGGGGCCGAGGTTCGAGACGTCGAAGGCCTCGATTCGCAGTGGGGGCTCGGCCAGGCCCAGCGTGACGCCGAGCTCGGCCAGGGCTCGCGAGCGGGCCGCGAAATCCTGTGCTCGCTTCAACTTGTGGCGGATGAAGGCCTCCTTGGCGTTCGTGGTAACCACCTCGAGGAGCCGTCGCTTGTCGCCCCGGGCAGGGACCGCGATCGACACCCGCCCGTCTCGGCGGGCCGACAGCCACTCCTCCAGCACGTTCCGATCCAGCGGCCACGCGGGTACGAGCACTCGGGGCGGAACCTCGTCGCGGTCCATGTACAGCTCCCGGACGAAGGACGATACGAGCTGGGACGTGTCGAGGGCCTCCACCTTGTCCACCACCCAGCCCCGTCGTCCGGTGACCCGTCCCCGGCGCACGAAGAACACCTGGAACGCGGCCTCCAGGTCGTCCTCCGCCAGGCCCACCACGTCGAGGTCCTCCGGGCGGGGGAAGGCCATCTCCTGCTGCTCGAGCGCCCTGTGGGCGGCCTGGACCCGGTCGCGATATCGGGCGGCGAGCTCGAACTCCTGGCGCTCCGAAGCGGCGCGCATCTCCCTCTCCAGTTCGCGCAGGACCGGCCGGTGGTTTCCCGCCAGGAAGTCCACCAGGCCGTCGACGATCCGGCGGTACCCCTCGTCGGTCACGCCGGTCTTCCCCGGCACGCACGGCCCCGCGCACCGGCCGATGTCGTAGTAGAGGCACGGCCGGCGGGCCCGGCGGCGCTGCTCGAAGAACCCATCCGAGCAGGTCCGGATGGGGAACACGCGGGTCAGCGAGTCGAGGGTCTTGCGGATGGCGTAGGCGTGACCGAATGGTCCGAAGAACCGGACGCCCTTTCGGCGTCGACCCCGCATCACGTGAGCTCGGGGCCACCGCTCCCCCACCGTCACGGCCAGGTAGGGATAGGACTTGTCGTCGCGGTACCGGACGTTGAACCGGGGGTGGTGCTGCTTGATCAGGTTGTATTCGAGCATCAGGGCGTCGACCTCGCCCGATGCCACGATCCACTCGACGGTCTCCGCTTGGGCCATCATGGCCTCGGTTCGGGGGTGGAGCGGCCCGGACCAGTAGGCCGGGAGGCGCTTCTTGATCGACTTGGCCTTACCGACGTAGATGACCCGTCCCTCGCCATCACGGAAGAAGTAGGCGCCAGGGGAATCGGGGACCGTGCCGAGGTCGGGGCGTGCCACGAGGCCCATCGGGACTCCATTGTAGGCCAGCGGGGCAAGGCCGGCCGGTGAACGACGGGTTAGGGCGTGGTGAACGACCTCATTGCACCACGAAGGTCCCGGTCATGGTAGTCGGGTGGAAGTCGCAGCGGTAGAAGAACTGTCCCGGTTCGTCGATTGGATCGACCTCGTAGGTTGTCGACTCGCCTGCCGGGATCGGCTCTCCAGGGGTTCCACCGCCGAGGTGCTCGCTGGCGGACTCGTCCGCGTACAGCGCCCAGTTGTGCACTGTTGAGTCATCGTTGGTGAACTCCACCGTGAACGCTTCCCCGGCCGGCGCGGCCAGGCAGGTCTGGTCGAAGCCGGTGCCGATCGCGCCCGGCGGAGCGGCGATGGTCAAGGTCGTGCCGCTCGGCTCGCAGGGCGGGGGACCCGTGGGCTGCCCGGTCGGCTGAACGCCCGTCGGTGATGGCTGCGGCACCGCGAGCAGCGGCTCCCGGTCGGAACGGATCGACAGGACCAGCCCGGAACCTCGTGGCTCGAACCAGGCCAGATACACGGTTCCCTGGGCACCCGCCCCGATTCGGGGGAGCTCGGCGCTCTCGGTCCCCGGCACCTCCTCCGGTCTGAACTCGCCACCCTCGTTGCTGGCGTATGAGAGGCCCGCGCGGGTCTGCCAGGCAACGTGGTGGACCCCCTGGTCATCGACGGCGATCGAGGTCGGGCCGTCGGCGCCGTCGCCGACCTGGCTCACCTCCCAGGGCCCCCCACTTATGGAGTGGGCGTGCTTCACTTGGCCCTCCGAGGTGGAGTAGGCAAGGTGCGGGTTCCGTTGCTTGTCGACGTCGATGCTCACGCCGATCCCACCGCGCTCGTCGACGACCTCCGAAGACCAGGTCGCCCCGGACGAACCGGCCACCATGGTGCGTCCCGAGTCGCCATAGGCCACGAGGATGGCGCTCCCGACGAAGCCGATGGCCGTTCCTGACTGGTGGCCACGGCCGGCCTCGGCAGCTGTTTGCACTGCCCAGCCGCCGGCGCGGTGGAAGGCCACGCGAACGAGCGATCCCGCTTCTGCACCGGCCTGGAGGAAGGAGATGGCCACTCCGGCCCCCGGTTCGGCGATCAGCGAGACGCCGCCCAGCACGTCGGAGGCAACCTCCTCGGGCTTCGAGAACTCCGCGCCTCCAGCGTTGTTGGAATAGTAGAGGGCGTCTTCTTCGGTCCAGGCCACGTGGTGGACCCCCTCGCCGTCCACGACGATGGCCGTCTCATCGCCTCCTCCCAGCCCCTTCTGATCGTCGGCCACAACGCTTCGGGTCCACAGCCCCTGGATCAAGTGAGCATGCCTGACCGCGGGGAGCTTGGGCGCGTTGGGATCCTCCTGCTTGGGCGTCCCTCCCGGCGCCTTGCTCTCGAACGCGAGGTAGGCGAGGTGAGGGTTACCGTCGGCGTCGATCGCCAGCGAGACCCCGCGGCCAGCGGCGTCCTCGAAGTCCACGACCTGCGGGACGAACACGTCCTCGGTCGGGCCGGATCTGACCACGATCCCCCCTCCGCCGCAGGCCGCGCCCGCGAGCGTCAGGACCGTGATCAGAGGGAGGGCCTTACGTCGCACAGCGCCGTCGTTTCTATCACGATGTTCATGGGGCCGGCGAATCCTCGGGAGGTGAGCCGGTCTCGACATTCCTCAGGCCCGGGCGCCGGCCGGGGCCCGCTCGGCGATGTGCAGCAGCGGGCGGAGGACCTGTCCGGTGTAGGAGCGGGGGCTCGCGGCCACCTCCTCGGGCGGTCCGGCCGCCACGACCTCTCCACCGGCGTCGCCACCCTCTGGTCCCAGGTCGATGATCCAGTCCGCCGTCTTCACCACGTCGAGCTGGTGCTCTATGACCACGACGGTGTTGCCGGCGGACACCAGCCTCTCCAAGACGGCGAGCAGCTTCCGGATGTCGTCGAAGTGGAGGCCCGTGGTGGGCTCGTCCAGGATGTAGAACGTCCGTCCGGTGGCTCGCCGGGAGAGCTCGGACGCCAGCTTCACCCGCTGCGCCTCGCCGCCGGACAGCGTCGGGGCGGGCTGACCGAGCTTGATGTAGCCCAGCCCCACGTCTGACAGCGTCTGCATGTGCCGGGCGATCACAGGGATGTTCCGGAAGAACTCCAGGCCCTCGTCGACGCTCATGGCGAGGACGTCGGAGATGTTCTTCCCCTTGAACCGGACCTCCATGGTCTCCCGGCTGTACCGTCGTCCCTTGCACTGCTCGCACGTCACCCACACGTCCGGGAGGAAGTGCATCTCGATCTTGATCTGGCCTTCCCCGGCGCACGCCTCGCACCGGCCTCCCCGCACGTTGAACGAGAACCGCCCCGGCTGGTAGCCGCGTACGCGCGCCTCCGGAACCTGGGAGAACAGCCGCCGGATGTGGTCGAACACACCGGTGTAGGTGGCGGGGTTCGACCGTGGGGTCCGGCCGATCGGCGACTGGTCTACCACCACGAGCTTGTCGATCTCTTCCCACCCGATCAGCCGACGATGCTTCCCGGGGACCACGCGTGACCGGTTCACCCGCGACTGAAGGGCACGGGAGAGCACGTCCTGGACCAAGGTGGACTTCCCCGAGCCCGATACTCCGGTGACGCACACCAGAGTTCCGAGCGGGATGGCCACGTCGATCTTCTTGAGGTTGTGTTCCGCGGCTCCCTTAACCTCGAGCCATCGGTCCTGGGGCTTCCGGCGGACTTGCGGGGTGGGGATCTCCCGGCGTCCCGCGAGGTACGCCCCGGTGACCGATGTCTGATGATCGAGGATCCCTTCCACCGGCCCCGAGTACACGATCTCGCCGCCCGTCTCCCCCGCGCCCGGTCCGATGTCCACGATCCAGTCGGCCGAGCGGATCGTCGCCTCGTCGTGCTCCACCACGACGAGCGTGTTCCCGAGGTCCCGCAACCGGACCAGGGTGTCGATGAGCCGGTTGTTGTCCCGCTGGTGAAGCCCGATGGACGGCTCGTCGAGGATGTACAGCACTCCCACGAGCCCCGACCCGATCTGGGTGGCCAGCCGGATCCGCTGGGCCTCTCCGCCGGCCAGCGTGGCGGAGGCGCGATCCAGCGTCAGGTAATCCAGACCCACGTCGATCAGGAAGCCCAGCCGGGACCGGATCTCCTTGAGGAGCCGCTCGGATATCAGTCGCTCGCGGTCGGTAAGTCTCCCTCCGAGCCCTTGGAGGAAGTGCATGGAGGCTTCCACCGACAGGGCGGTCAGCTCGGCGATGTTCCGGTTCGCCACGGTAACGGCGAGTGATTCGGGACGAAGCCGAGCTCCCTTGCAGCTCCGGCAGGGCACCTCCCGCATGTACTGCTCGTAGCGGGCCCGAGCGTAGTCCGAGTCGGTCTCGTCGTGGCGCCGCTCGATCACCGGGATGGCCCCCTCGTACGTGGTGTAGTAGGCGCGCTGCCGCCCATACCGGTTGCGGTACCGGATGTAGATGTCCTTGTCGGAGCCGTACAGGATGATCTCCCTGGCTCGGGCGGAGAGCCGTCGCCACGGCGCGTCGAGGGAGAAGCCGTGCGCCTCCGCCGTGGCCTCCAGAACGCGGCTCCAGTACTCGAGTCGAGCCGACGCGAACGGCGAGACGGCCCCGTCCCGGATCGAGAGATCGGGATCGGGGACCACCAGTTCGGGATCGACCTCCAGCCGGATCCCGAGCCCGTCGCACGTCGTGCACGCGCCGTACGGTGAGTTGAACGAGAAGTTTCGGGGCTGGAGCTCGTCGAACGACAGGCCGTCGAAGGTGCAGGCCAGCTTCTCCGAGAACGTGACCATCTCCTCTTTGCCGTCGGTCTGCACCGCCAGCGCCGCCAGACCCTCGGAGAGGTCGAGCGCGGTCTCCACCGAGTCGGCCACCCTCCGCCGGATGTCGGGCTTGGCCACCAGCCGGTCCACAACCACCTCGATGTCGTGCTTGTAGTAGCGGTCCAGGCGGATCGGTTCCGACAGGTCGCGCACGACTCCATCGATGCGAGCGCGGGCGAAGCCCTTGCGAGCGAGGTCCTTCAGCAACCGCTCGTACTCGCCCTTGCGGCCCCGCACCACCGGGGCCAGGACCTGGAACCTGGTCCCCTCGGGCAGGCTCATCACCTGGTCCACGATCTGGTCGGGTGTCTGCCGGCCGATGGGCCGTCCGCACTTAGGGCAGTGGGGCTTGCCGATGCGTGCGTACAGGACCCGCAGGTAGTCGTAGATCTCGGTAATCGTTCCCACGGTGGACCGGGGGTTCCGCGATCCTGACTTCTGGTCGATCGAGATGGCCGGAGACAGGCCCTCGATGAAATCGACGTCGGGCTTCTCCATCTGGCCCAGGAACTGGCGGGCGTAGGCCGACAGCGACTCCACGTACCGGCGCTGGCCCTCCGCGTAGATCGTATCGAAGGCCAGCGACGACTTCCCGGAGCCGGACAGGCCCGTGAACACGATCAGCTTGTTGCGGGGAAGCTCCAGATGGAGGTTCTTCAGATTGTGCTCACGGGCGCCGTGGATAACGAGCCGGTCGGTGCCCACGGAGGGCATTCTAGCGAGGCGTGTCACGAAGGCTCGGGGGCCGGAGGGCTCGGGGCTCCCTCCTTCCCTTCCTGGGCCCAGCTCCTTCCCCTCGCCCAGCCCTCGGAAGCCCCGTCGCCCTCTCATCCCCGCGCCGGCCCAACCGAATCTCCTGCCCCTCGCCATCTATGCTGCTCTCCATGGACAGAGATCTGCGAGAGACACCCCTGTACAAGGAGATCGAGAAGCACTTCCGCAAAGCCCTGGGCCCGGCGTTCGGCCGGATCTCGGCCGGCTTCGATCCGCAGCCCTCGCCCGACGGGCGGTTGGTGGCCTTCACCGGCACCCGACTGGAGGAGCTGGAAGGAGCCGCCCAGCCCCGGATCTGTTTGGTCGACCTGGAGGACAGGCGGATCGAGGAGGTCACCCACGGACCCAACAGCGATTCGATGCCTCGGTGGTCGCCCGACGGCCGCCGCCTGGCGTTCCTCTCCGACCGTGAGCGGAAAGGGCTCTCGCAGCTCTACCTGCTCGACCTCGACCGGATCGGGGAGGCCAGACCGGGACCGGTCGTTGATGGGACGGTCGAGTACCTGGACTGGTCGCCGGACGGCGCTCGGATCCTCCTGGGAACGATCGGCTTCGGGGGCGACCGGGGTGTCGCCCAGGGCTCTGGGATCGTTGAGGCCGAGGACGAGGACAGGCCTTCCTGGCTTCCCGTGGTCCAGTCCCCGGAGGACCCTGGTCGCTGGAGACGGTTGCACGTCGTGGATCTGGAGTCGGGAGACGTCCGTCCTGCATCCCGAGAGGGCCTGAACGTGTGGGAGGCCGCCTGGTGCGGCTCGGACGCCATCGCCGCGGTGGTGTCCGAGGACCCCGAAGAGAGCGCGTGGTTCGGCGCCAGCGTGGCGCTGCTGGACGTCGCCTCGGGCGAGGAGAGGGTCCTCTACCGGAGCGGGCGAGGGGATCGGCAGATGGGCCTTCCGGCCGCCTCCCCGAGCGGACGGCACCTGGCCGTCGTCCAGGCGCTGGCCAGCGACCGGGGCTTCCTGGCTGGAGACATCCTGTTGATCGATCCGGAAACCGGAGAAGCGACCCCCACGGAGACGCTGAGGGCTGACGTGACTCACATGACGTGGCGGAACGAGGAGCATCTGTTCTTCGCCGGTGGGCGGGGCCTGGAGACCCTGGCGGGCGAGATCGACGCCGACAGCCTCGAGTCGCGGGAGCTGTGGGCGGGCACAGAGTCTCTGGGTTCCCGGGACCCGCAAGCCGCTCCGCTCGGCGATGACGCATTCGTGGCGTTCCTGGAGTCCTTCGAGCGGCCTCCCGAGCTGGCCGTGTTCCGGAACGGGAAGCCCGAGACGGTCGCGTCCTTCGCGCACGACGGTACGAGCTATCTGTCCGAGGTGGCGGGGAGGCTCGAGCCTGTGTCGTGGAGCGCGCCTGACGCGATGGACATCGAGGGTCTCCTGGCTACCCCGGAGGGGCCCGGGCCATATCCACTGGTGGCGTTCGTCCACGGTGGGCCGATCGGCCGCTACCAGGATCACTGGAGCATGGGCTACGCCTTCACCCCCCTGCTGGTATCGAGGGGGTACGCCGTGTTCCATCCCAATCCCCGGGGCAGCACCGGGCGGGGCCAGGCGTTCGCGGAGCTCGTGGTCGGTGACATGGGCGGCGGGGACGCCGGTGACGTTCTGGCGGGCATCGACGCGCTCGTCGAGCGAGGGATGGCAGACCCCGAACGCCTTGGCGTGCTCGGAGGATCGTACGGAGGGTTCATGGCGGCGTGGCTGCCAACCCAGACCGACCGCTTCGCGGCCTCCGTTTCGCTCTCCCCCGTCACCGACTGGTACAGCGAGCATTGGAACAGCAACATTGGGCGCTGGGACCGGGAGTTCCTCCGGGCGGATCCCTCCACGCCGGGCGGCCCTTACTTCGACCGCAGCCCCGTCATGCTGGCGTCACGGGTGCGAACCCCCATGCTCCTGACCGCGGGACTGGTCGATCGCTGCACCCCGCCGGGGCAGGCCTGGGAGATGTACCGAGCGCTCCGGGAGCACGGAGTTCCCTCGGAGATCGCGATCTATCCGGAAGAAGGGCACGGGGTTCGCACGTATCCGGGGTATATTGACTGGTGCGCCCGGATGGTGGGCTGGTTCGAGCGGTGGATGCCGGCCCGGGGAAGGTTGGGCTCCGCCTAGCCGACCGTCACCGGTTGGCGCTGCGATTCCCGGCGATGGACCCACTCGGCCAGCGCCACGAACACCACGCCACCGAGCAAAGACACCAGGCCCCACTCGCTCCCGACGCTGCCCGGGTATGCCGGAAAGGCCATTGACGCCACCCCGAACAGGACGGCCGCGAGTCCGGCGCTCCACGCCGGGATCCGCCACCCCGGCGTCCGGAGTCCGGCGTGAGCGCCTACCAGCCAGATGGATAGCGCGAGAGAGGCCATCGTGGACCAGTGGCGCTCCGCGACGTGTGGGTCGGCGGCCGGGCCGGTGCGCTGGAGCTCAGCCATGTCCAGGGCGTACAGCGTGAGCGGCACGGCCGCCGCCATCGCCAGGGCGAGAAGCGGCAGGCTCGGCCCCTCCCCTCGCTCCAGCACCCGCTCCCGGGCGGGGTGCAGCCAGGCCAGGATGACGGTAAGGACGGCGAAGCCGAGGAGGAAGAGAAGGGTGAAGCCGTCCGCGGAGAGCGCTCCCGCCACCGCGAGCCCGAGCAGGGCCACGGCGGTCTGCTGGAACCCCGCGATCCGACGCTCCGGCCAGCGCAGCTGGGACAGATATCCGACCGCCATGAACAGGCTTGCCCAGATGCCGTACGCCAGGTCGTGCACCCGGTGGATCAGTCGATCGCCGCTTTCGAACCACCCGAGCACCAGGCTCGGGAGGCCGAAGAGCGGTCCCGCCCATGCCAGCCCGAACAATCCGGTCAAGATGAGGAACAGGATCCGTCTGCGGCGTGCCCGTGTGGATCCCGCGTCGGCCATGCGGGGCACCCTATCAGGCCGAGAAGCCACCCGACGAACGGCGGTCTCTCACTGCCGGCGGAGGCGTCCCGCCCGGACCACCAGCCGGACGTCACCAAGAGCCCGGAGGTCGTCCAGCGGGTTCCCGGCCAGGGCCAGTAGGTCGGCCGGCGCGCCGTCACGCAACCGCCATCCGGTCATCGCTGCGAGGATGCCCTCGGACGAGAGTCCGGCCGAGGTCAGGTGAAGAACTTCCCGGAGGTGGATGCCCGGTGGAATCGGCCCGTTCCCGAGGTCAGTCCCGTATCGGACCCGCCCGCCGGCCCGCGCGAAGCGCCGGAGGTTGTCGAGTGCTACGTCGAGCTGAGGGGTCCGGCGGCCGTACGACTGGATGTCCAGGGTGGAGACCATGGTCATGCGCCGGGCGATCGCCGCGATGAGCTCCTCGGACAGGCGCTCCGTCCAGGGTGTGTGGGCCAGCTCGTCCACACCGCCGCCCAGCGCCCGTTCGGCCTGCCCCGGCCCCTGCACGTGCGCGGTCACCCTGAGATCGTGCGCGTGGGCCGCATCGCACACCTGGACGAGCTCGGCATCGGTCAGTGTGGGCCCTGCCTCCGCGTTGAGGGCCACCTTGATCGCGGCGGGGTCCATCGCGGCGGTGCGCTCCACGGCGGCCGCAGCCTCCTCCGGCCCCCGTACCTCGATCCATCCGCCCGGAGCACACCACCCGGCTCGGCTCGGATAGCCCCCGACCGCTGTGACGAATGGCCCCACCGCGGTGACCGCAGGCCCGTCGAAGTCGGTGGCCTGCGAGATATCAACCAGAGGGAAGATCTCGTCCGGTGCCCAGCCCAGGTCGCGGACCGAGGTCACGCCGCCCGCGAGGATGGCAGCCGGTTCGGACAGCCTGATGTGCACGTGGTGATCAACCACTCCAGGCATCAGGAACCAGTCGCCGGTGAGGTCCTGGTCTGCCTCGGGAGCACCGGCCGCCGGCCCCGCGTACACCACCCTTGAACCGCGAACGACTACGGCCGGGTCCTCGATCACCCGGCCCGGACCCAGCCACGCCACGGCGCCCTGGACCAGCAGGGTGCCCGCTCCGCTGCCGACCGCCACCGTGGCCTCCTCGCCCCCGGTGGCCGGAATGATAGTGGGGGCGGGCGAAAGGTTCGCCCGCCCCCACTCGGACTTCCTGATCCTAGATCAGCCGATTGTTGTCTCCTGAGTCTGCGGATTGAGGTGGGGAAGGCTTGCACCGGCCACAGGATCTGTGTAGGTGAAGACGTTCAGGCCCGTCTGGATCTCCGACTCGAAGATGCGGCCGTTGTACCAGTACGACGACCACGCGCCACCGAGGTTGGTCGGTACGATCGGCGGCGGGTCGGACCAAGCCAGCGTGACCGCGTTCGCCGGATCGCTGAACTCGCTGACCCAGGTGCCGGCCTGGTAGTTCCCACTAACCAGGATGTACCGGCCGTCCGTCGTTGGCACCACGTTGTAGTTGTGGATCGTGCAGTTCTCTTCCGCGGATTGCGGCCGAGGAAGGGTCCACTGCCCCAGCTTGGCCCCGGTGTCCGCGTCGTAGAAGAAGGCGCTCTTCTTTACAGCCGGATCGGTGGCCTCGCACTCGGGCGCGGATCCGCCACCCGGCTCCCAGCCGAGGACGATGACCTCGCCGTCCCAGGTGAACGCGGCGGAGTGCCAGTTCCCCCCGATGCCCACTCCCTTCTCGGCGATCGAGTACAGGAACTCCGGATCCTCGAGGGACCCTCCCCGCGGGGCGCCGATGCTGAACACGTTGGCATCGGCGTCACTCGCGCACGCCGCCAGGTTCTCGTCGCCGAGGATCACGCCGATGTCGTGGCACCGGTGTGCCCCGTGTCGCAGGCGCTCCGTCCGGAGGATGGCAGCATCCGCGGGCGCCGTCAGAGGGACTTCGACGATCTCGAACCACGGACAGGCTCCGCTGGATCCGTTGTTGTAGACGAGCGCGCGGCCATTCGCTGTGTCCGGCACCAACGTGGCGGTATGTGAGCCACACTCGGTCTCCACCGATGTCACGAGGTCCGGATCGCTCGGGTTGCTGATGTCGAAGACATGGAGCCCCTCGAATCCCGCGGGTACTGGTTCCCCGTCACAGCTCCGTCCCGGCGGTGCCGGCGAGTTCCATGACCGGACCAGGATGTTGTCCCAGACGACGATGTCGCCCTGGTCGCCGTTGCAGTGCTGCCACACGATCTGCTGCGGGTCGGTCGGGTTGCTGATGTCGATGATCCGGAACCCGTCGTAGTTTCCGTTGATCGCCAGATTCCCCCAGAACGCGATGTCGGAGTTGATGTGTCGCTGGGCGCTGGGGACCCCGAAGAACTGCGCCTCGTGGGGGCTGTGCCCTGTGGCCTTCAGGTTGTCGGTGTGGGGACGCGTGGCGTGCTTCCCCAACGCCGGAAGCCCCGTGCCGACCACCAGGGCCAGGACCACGGGGAGCAAGGACCATCGGATCGTATGTCGCACGATGGCTTCCTCCTCTCGGTCGAAGGACGGACGAAGTAGGACCAAGCTGACTCTAGTGGGGCGGCGTCAAGCGGCACAAATGGGCTGGTCGTGAGGTCCGTGACGAACCGGACGTCTAGCGGACTCCGGCTTCCCTTAGCGCCCGAAGCTCCTTGCGGAGCTCGTGGATCTCGTCGCGCAGCCGGGCCGCGTACTCGAACCGGAGGTCCTTGGCGGCCTCGTGCATCTCCTCCTCGAGGGTGAAGATCAGCCCCTCCAGCTCGTCGCGAGGCATGGCCGGGCGTTCCCTGCGCCGCCGACGGCGCTCAGGTCTGGGGGCCCGCTCGAGGCCCTCCCCTTCGAGGGCCAGGAGTATGTCGGAGACCCGCTTCCGGATGGTCTGGGGATCGATGCCGCGCTCGCGGTTGTGCTCCAGCTGGATCTTTCGGCGGCGCTGCGTCTCGGAGATGGCTCGCTTCATCGAGTCCGTCACCTCGTCCGCGTACATCAGGACCTTCCCGTCGACGTTTCGCGCGGCCCGGCCGATGGTCTGGATCAACGATGTCTCCGACCGGAGGAATCCTTCCTTGTCCGCGTCGAGGATGGCCACCAGGGAGACCTCCGGCAGATCCAGCCCCTCCCGGAGGAGGTTGATCCCCACGAGCACGTCGAACTCCCCGAGGCGGAGGTCCCGGAGGATCTCGATCCGCTGGATCGTGTCGACCTCCGAGTGGAGGTATCGGACCCGGAGCCCGATCTCCAGGAGATAGTCGGTGAGGTCTTCCGACATCTTCTTCGTGAGCGTGGTGACCAGGACCCGCTGGTCCTTCTCGGTTCGTCTCCGGATCTCCTCGATGAGGTCGTCGACTTGGCCACGGGTCGGTCGGACCTCGACCTCCGGGTCGACGAGGCCCGTCGGCCGGACGATCTGCTCGACCACACGCTTCGACACCTGGAGCTCGTACGGGCTCGGGGTGGCGGACATGAACACCACCTGGTTGACCCGCTTGGTGAACTCCTCGAACTGCAGGGGCCGGTTGTCCACCGCCGACGGCAGGCGGAACCCGTACTCGACCAGCGTGCGCTTCCTGCTCATGTCGCCCTCGTACATGCCGTGGATCTGCGGCACCGTGACGTGGGACTCGTCGATTACGCACAGCCAGTCTTCGGGGAAGTAATCGAGAAGCGTGTAGGGCGGCTCTCCCGGCTGCCGGCCATCGATGTGCCGCGAGTAGTTCTCGATCCCGGAGCAGAAACCGAGCTCTCGCAGCATCTCCAGGTCGTGGTTCGTGCGCATCCGGAGGCGTTGGGCTTCGAGGAGCTTGCCTTGCGACTCGAACTTCTCCAGCCGCTGGGTCAGCTCGACTTCGATCTGACCGATGGCCCGCTGCATCCGCTCGTGGGAGGCCACATAGTGCGTGGCCGGGTAGATCCACGCCTCCTGGAGCTCGCCGATGACCTCGCCGGTGATCGGGTCGATGCGGGTGATGCGCTCGACCTCGTCGCCCCACAGCTCCACCCGCACAAACGTCTCCTCGTAGGCGGGGTGGATCTCGATGGTGTCGCCCCGGGAGCGGAAACGCCCTCTGGCCAGGTTCTGGTTGGTCCGCTGGTACTGGATGTCGGTGAGTCGCTCGAGGGCGAACTCCCGCTCCAGCGGGACGCCTTTGATGACCCGGAGGACCTGGCCCATGTACTCCTCTGGCGTGCCCAGCCCGTAGATGCAAGAGACGCTGGCCACGATGATCACGTCCTCGCGGCTGAGGAGCGCCGCCGTCGCCGAGTGCCGGAGTCGCTCGATCTCGTCGTTGACCGTGGCGTCCTTCTCGATGTACAGGTCGGTCTGGGGGACGTAGGCCTCCGGCTGGTAGTAGTCGTAGTAGCTGACGAAGTACTCCACCGCGTTTTCCGGGAAGAACTCCCTGAACTCGTTGGCCAGCTGTGCGGCCAGCGACTTGTTCGGGGAGATCACCAGGGTCGGCTTCTGGACCTTCTCGATGGCCTTGGCGATGGTGAAGGTCTTCCCCGAGCCGGTGATACCGAGCAGGGTGAGGTAGTCGTCACCGGCGAGGACGCCCTCGGCCAGCTCATCGATGGCCTTGGGCTGGTCGCCGGCGGGCTGGAACTCGGAAACGACGCGGAATGGCGGCATCGGGCCACAGTGTACGGCGGGGAGCCCGGTCAGGCCGGGCGGTGGGGACACTCACCTAAGTGTGTCCTGCCCCCACATCGGTACTCCGCGGCGGTCAAGCTCACGCCGGAGTACTCGTGCGGCCTCCGTGTCCCGTCGGCTGAACGCGAAACTGGTTTCCATTCGGCCCTGCGGAGTCCATGCGTTTCCCCAGCTCCACCAGGGGAAGCTTCGCTTGGGAGTCCATTCGCTCCGGGTCACGGCGCGGTGTCGAAGGTCAAGACGTACCGATGAGTGTCGAATACCTCACCCTCATAGGAGGTGAGGATGTTGAGGGAGATGGTCCACGGGTCTTGCGTGCTCCAGATGTTGCACCACACGAGCCTCCGATCGGTCACCCAAAGGTACGTGTGGGTCGATCCTCCCGACGGCACTTGTCCGAGCCGCAGCCAGTTCGCTCTGCCTTCGGCCAGGACATGCTCGTCCGGGAAGAGCGTTCTGTGGAGCAGTTGCTGTCGTCGCTCGCCCATTTCGGCGAGGGTGCGCGATCTCTGGCTCGCCACCGTGCAACCGATCTACAGTGGTTTGCGGGCCTGGAAGCCGGCGTCAACCTCGTGCCAGTGTGTCACCAGGTCCTCGCCGAGCCGCCAGCAGAGCTGAACCACCCGCCCCTCCCGCAGCGACGGGAAGTCCACCAGCCCGGACTCCGCATCGCGGAGGATGATGTCGTCGGAGGCCAGGCGCTCGACCTCCTCCCGCAGGATGCTCAGGGCTTCGAGATACGCCGTGCCTTCGGGTCCCCCGCCGTCGGCCCCTGCCCGCGCCCCGACCTTGCGCCCTGACCTCAGGACCTCACGCCGAGCTTCCCGGATGCGGACGAGCGACTCCCGCAGATCGACGAGCGCCGCGTTGGCCTCCTCGACGGTGTACAGGCGTCCTGACTCCTCTGATGTCGACATCGCTGAGAAAGAGGATAGTCGTGGCTAGAGAAGCGCTCAGAACGTGAGAGTGCAGTTCTCGCAGAGGAAGATATCCCGCCGGATCTCGGCGCTGTGCCCGCCGCACCGCGGGCACCTTCGGCAGCGGCCGCCCCCTTGGCACTCCCTGGGCTCGGTGGTCGTGCCGGGCTCGTCCCAGGTCGTGGCGGCCTCGGTCGGGCGAGGCGCCTGGATCGATAGCAGGAGCAGGCCATCCGGCCCGCCCAGAAATCCGTGCGGGTACGCGGCGGCGCGACCGAGGACCGACCCCGCGGCCAATGGAACCGCGCCGTGGATGCGCGCCTCCCCCGACCCGGACAGCACCACGCTCCATTCCTCGGAATCCGGATGCGTGTGGGCGTAGGCAATCTGGTCCGGCCCGAGGGCCTGGATCGAGAAGTAGAACTCCGTTCCCTGTGAGATGGGGATCCGCCGGAATCCCGAGGGGCACAGCAACACCAGATCCTGGGCCGCCGAGCGGAACACCCCGAGGTTGTCGAGAACCTCGTCGAGGTGCCCGATCCCGCGCTCATGCGGCGCGGCGGCCTGGTCCATGGTTGCCTCCCCCATCGATGGAATCAAAGAACCTGGATCGGAGCGGCGCAAGCCCCGTCCCCCCTCAGCCCTCGATCCCGACGGCCGCGGGAAGATCCTCGAGAGAGGTGATCCGGTAACCCTCGGTGTCCGGGTACCTCCCCCGCCGGTCGATCAACACGGCGACCATCCCCACGTCTTCTGCCGCCTCGATGTCGAAGAAGGGGTGGTCGCCGACGTAGACCGATTCCTCCGCGGCCACCCCCGCGCGCTCCAGGGCGATACGGAAGATCTCGGGGTCGGGCTTTTCCACGCCCTCGATGCCGGAGATCACCCGGACGGGGAAGTAGTCGGTGACTCCGAGGGTCTCGAGGAGGCGCTCCAGCCACTCCTCGAAGTTCGAGATGACGCCGAGGCTCACCCCTGCATCCCGCAGGCGATCGAGAGTCGGCACTACGTCGGGATGGAGCCGATAGCTCCCGAGGTTGGAGAACGTCGTGTAGAGGCGGTCGACCAAGCGGTCGTGATTGGCGGTCACCCCGACCTCTTCCAGGAACTCCCGGTACACGCCGTCCCAGAACGCCCGGGAGCGCTCCGGGGACGTGGACCATAGACGCGCCTCCCCCGACTGAACGGTCTCCGTGAACTTCTTCGAGTACGCCGAGACCACGTGCTGGACCACCGCGGGGTCGACCACTACGTTCTCCTCCCGGAGCACCTCTGTGAAGAGCTCCGCGAACGAAGGATGGGGGTAGACGAGGGTCTCACCGGCATCGAAGAAGACGGCCTTGGCAGGAGCCACGGCGGGATGATATCGGCTGGGGCTTCAGCCGCCCGCCCGGGCGGATCGATCCTCGAGCTCCTCCCACAGCGAGTCGACCTGGCGCTCCAGATCCTGGAGGCTCCCGTCGTTCTTGAGGATCACGTCGGCGACCGCCGCCCTCTCCTCGGGGGAGGTCTGTGCGGCAATCCTCGCCCGCGCCTCCTCGGGATCTAGCCCGCGCTGTGCAGTGGCCCGAGCCACTTGGACATCGAGGGGGGCATCGACCACCACGACGAGGTCACACTCGCGATGGAATCCGGTCTCCACGATCAGTGGCGCGTCGAACACCACCACGGAGTTGGTGCTCCGGTGACGCTCGAGCGTGTCGGCCAGCCCTCGCAAGACCTCGGGGTGCACGATGGACTCCAGGGCCCGCCTCTTGACGTCGTCGGCGAACACCCGCGCGGCGATCGCTCGCCGGTCCAGTCCGCCGTCGGGCATCAGGACCTCGTCCCCGAAGAGGTCGCACACCTGCTTGAATGCCGCGGTTCCCGGTTCGAGTGCTGTCCGGGCCAGGTCGTCGGCGTCGACGACCACAGCACCGCGGCGTGCCAGCATGGCAGCGACGGTGGACTTCCCTGTGCCGAGGCCTCCGGTCAGGCCGACGAGGAGCATGGCCCTCGGTTTCCCGTCAGGAGCGGCCTTCGCGGCGCTTCAGGTCCTCGACGATGGACTCGAGAGAGACTTCCTCTTCCTCTCCCTCGGCGGGCGGCGCGGCCTCCTCGGCCGGCGCGGGCTCCTCGGCCGGCGTCTCCGGGGCTTGTTCGAGCTGCGCCGGGGGGGCGGGCCGCGCCCCCTCGACCTCCGGAGCCGACTCGGGCTCCGCGGGCGCTTCGGTCTCCGGTTCGACCTCGGCCTTGATCTCCGGCTCTCTGGTGACCTCGGCCTCACCGACGCGCCGCATCGAGAGCGACACCCTGCGCCGCGCAACCTCGACCTCCACGACCCTCACCCGAACCCGCTGACCCACCTGAACGATCTGGTCGGCCGACTCCACGTGCTCCTCGGCGAGCTCGCTGATGTGCACCAGTCCCTCGATCCCCTCGGCCACCCGGACGAACGCGCCGAAGGGAACGATCTTGGTCACCTCGCCCTCGATGATCTCCCCGGCGCTGTATCGGCGCTCGAACTCCTTCCAGGGGTCCTCCTGGGTTGCCTTCAACGAGAGCGAGACCCGCTCCCGGTCCAGTTCCACGTCCAGGACTTCGACCTCGACCTCATCGCCCACCTGGACGACCTCGCTGGGGTGCTCGACGTGGCGCCAGGACAGCTCGGAGACGTGCACCAGCCCGTCGACGCCGCCGAGGTCCACGAACGCTCCGAAGTTGACGATGGACGATACCTTCCCCGTCCGGCGGTCTCCCTTCGACAGGGACTCGAGGACACGCTTGCGGCTCTCGCTCTGGGACTCCTCCAGGAACGCCCGGCGAGAGAGCACGACATTGTTTCGATTCCGGTCGAGCTCGATGATCTTGCACTCGAGCTCCTGACCCACGTACGGATGCAGGTCGCGAACCCTGCGGAGCTCGACCAACGAAGCGGGGAGGAATCCGCGCAACCCGATGTCCAGGATGAGCCCGCCCTTCACCACCTCGATGACCGGGCCCTTGATGGTCCCCCCTTCCGCCATCACTTGCTCGATCCTGCTCCAGGCTCGCTCGTACTGGGCCCGCTTCTTGGAGAGGATGAGCCGCCCTTCCTTGTCCTCCTTCTGGAGGACCAGGGCCTCGATATCGTCGCCGACCTTGACCACTTCTCCCGGGTCGACGTCGTGACGGATGGAGAGCTCCTTTGCGGGGATCACGCCTTCGGACTTGTAGCCGATGTCGACGAGCACCTCGTCGCGGTCGATGCGCACCACCTTGCCGCTGACGAGGTCGCCATCATTGAAGTCACGAAGCGATGCCTCGAGGGCTTGAACGAGCTCCTCGGGTGTGTAGTCGTCCGCCTCCTGGTCTTGAAGGGCGGTCTTCTGTTCGTCTGCGATCTCGATCAGCTCCTTCTTCGCCCGCAGGGTCCCCTGGCCAGGCGGGTCCACCGCATGCGCAGAGGGGTCCGCCCGGCGGAGGGCCGTAGGAGCGTGTGCAAATCTTAGGGGACCTTCGCAAGCAGCGTCAACGGGAGTTTTGTCAGAGCCGGCAGCCAACTGGTCCGTTCGCCGTTCCGGTTTCGACCGCCACCGAGGGTAGGGTGAGCGACGTGGGAAGGGGTCCAGGGGGGCAGCAGCCCGCGAGGCGCAGCCGAGCGAGTTCGGCTGCTGAATCCCCCTGGGCGAAGCACCTCGCCGAAGGAAGAGGGGCTGAGGACGGTGATTAGGGAGGCAGGGTGACGGACGCGATGCAGCGCGCCGAGCGGGTGGCGGAGAAGCTCGGTTCGCGGGCGGCCCGATACGACGCGGCCGCGGAGTTCCCCCAGGAGGATGTGGAAGACCTCCGGGCGGAGGGGCTCCTGGGGCTGATGGTGCCCACGGCTCTCGGCGGCATGGGCGCTGGGTTCGAGGAATACGTTCGGGTCGCCATGGCCCTGGCCCGAGCCAGTGGATCCACGGCCCTGCTCTTCAACATGCACGCCTCGGTGACCGGTGGGCTGGCCTCCATCCCCGACGAGATGGCTCTGGCCCTCGGCTCCCCGGAGTCTTTCTTTGCCACCCGCGACAGCGTGCTTCGCGCCGCCGCCGAGGGAAGCGCCTACGGGGTGGCCATCAGCGAGCCGGAGGTCGGCTCCCGCTTTTCCGCCCTGCGGGCCACCTACGAGCCAGAGGGAGAGGGTTTCCGGATCCGAGGGAACAAATCGGCGGTCTCCGGCGCCGGATACCTGGACGCCTATCTGGTGGCCGCCCGGCGCGCCGGTGGTAACGACTCCGTCATCTCCTACTTCCTGGTTCCGGAGGGTCCCGGGCTCTCCGTCGAGCGAACGTGGGACCCTCTCGGGATGCGGGCCACGGCAAGCAACGCGCTCACCATCGATGCGCACGTTCCCGGCGAGGCCCTGTTGGGCGGGGTCGAGGGTCTCGTCTTGCCACTGGCTCACGGGATGCCCCAATGGTTGGTGGCCTCCTACGCGGCCGTGTACGTAGGTCTCGCCCAGGGCGCTGTCGACGAGGCGGTCGCCTACATCCGCCGCAGGAGCGTGGCCGGAGAGCGAGGAGGGCTGGCGCGGCTTGCGTCGGTTCGGGCGCGGGTGGGGAGGGCGGAGGCAGACGTCAGTGCGGCCCGACTCACCTTGGAGCACGCCGCCCGGCTGGTGGAGCTCCAGCCGGGAGAGCCCGAGACGAACCGATGGGTCTACCGAGCCAAGCTCCTGGCCGGGGAAGGGGCGATGCGCGCGGCTGCGAGCCTCGCGGAGGCCTGCGGCCTCGGGGCCCTCCAGCGCGGTTCGCCGCTCGAGCGCATCTTCCGCGACGCCCGAAGCGGCTCCATCATGCCGCCTCCCAGCGACGTGAGCGCCGAGTTCCTCGGGGCGGCCGCACTGGGCGTGGAGGACGAGGTGCGGCCGTGGTAGCCGCGGCGGTGGCCGGCCTGGGATCGGCCTTCCCCGGAAAGGTATCCCAGGACCAGCTCTGGGAGGATTTCTTCGAACAGCACCACCGAGGCAGTCGTGGAGCGGGGCTGATCTGGCGGAGATCGGGGGTTCGGTCCCGACACGGCGTGGCGATCCCTCCCGGCGAGGACGTGAGCGACTGGGGAACGGAAGCGCGGATGCGGCGGTTCCACAGGGATGCCCGGGCGATGGCCAGAGAAGCGGTGGGCGCCTGCCTGAGCGACGCGTCGCTGGAACCGAGCCAGGTCGGCCTGCTCGCCCTGGTCACGTGCACCGGGTACACGGCACCGGGGATCGACGTCCAGGTGGCCCGGGACCTCGGGATGGGAGACGACGTCCACCGCCTGCTGGTGGGGCACATGGGTTGCCATGCGGCGGTCCCCGCCCTGGCCACAGTGGCCGACGCGTCCTCGGCCCGCGGCCTGGTGAGCGTGGTGGCCTGCGTCGAGCTGTGCAGCCTGCACCTGCAACCTCCCACGACCGACCTCGCCCAGGTCACGGCGAACGCCCTCTTCGCGGACGCCGCCGCCGCGGCCGTCGTGGTGCCGGAGGGTCGGGGGCTGGGCTTCCTCGACGTCGCGTCCCGGACCGACCCAGATCTGGGCTTCCTGATGACCTGGGACCTGACGGACAAGGGCTTCCGGATGGGCCTCTCCCCGGAGCTGCCTGGGGCCCTGGGCGGACACGTGGAAACGGTCGTCGGAAAGCTGCTGGCGGGCCACGGGCTGATGCCCCAGGACGTGGCGGCCTGGGCGGTGCATCCGGGGGGACCACGGGTCCTCGACGTGGTGGCCGATCGGCTGCGGCTTTCCGACGACGATCTGGCCGAGTCGACGGAGGTCCTCCGTGATCGGGGGAACTGTTCGTCGGCCACCGTCCTGCTGGTGCTGGAGCGGATCGAGCGGGCGCGCAAGCTATCCGACGGCGATCACGTGGTCTGTCTGACCTTCGGCCCGGGACTGACCCTTTCCGCGGCCCTCCTGCGGAAGTCGCGCTGATCCGGCCTGCGCGTCGTGCCGCGCTCAGTGTCCGGCGGGGGCGGCGTCCGCCCAGTCCTTCCCCCAGCCAACCTCCACCCGGAGCGGGACTGTCATCTCGTAGGCGTGCTCCATCTCAGAGCGGACCGCGCCGGCGACCTGCTCGACGGCCTCTCCGTCCACCTCGAGCACCAGCTCGTCGTGCACGGTCAAGAGAAGCTCGGCAGGGAGCGACTCCACCGCGGTCCCCACACGGATCATCGCCAGCTTGAGGATGTCCGCCGCGGAGCCCTGGATGGGTGCGTTGAGGGCCATCCGCCGGCCGAGGTCTCGGATCCGAGGGTTTGGGTGTTGAAGCTCTGGGAGATACCGGCGGCGACCCAGGATCGTAGCGGTGAAGCCTTCCGCGGCCGCCATGCCGACCTGGCGCTCGAGGAACTCTCGCACTCGGGGAAACCCCGCGAAATACGCGTCGATGAATGCCTGGGCCTCGTCGGGGGGGATCCCAAGGCGCTGGGCCAGTCCGTACGCGTTCATGCCGTACGCCAGTCCGTAATTGACCATCTTGGCGAACCGCCGCATCTCCGGATCAACCTGATCGATCGGTAGCCGATACACCTTCGCTGCTGTGACCGCGTGGATGTCCTGGTCGGAGGCGAAGGCATCCGCCAGCCCCTCATCTCCGGAGAGGTGCGCCAGCACCCGCAGCTCGATCTGGGAGTAGTCGGCGACCAACAGGAGGCGATCCGGCGACCCCGGCACGAACGCCTTGCGGATCTGTCGCCCCAGCTCCCCGCGGACCGGGATGTTCTGGAGGTTCGGGTTCACGGAGGACAACCGCCCCGTGGCCGCCGCGACCTGGTTGAAGGTGGTGCGGAGCCGTCCGTCCTCCGGGCTGACCAGCGGAGGCAGCGCGTCGAGGTACGTCGACTTGAGCTTCGACAGCTCCCGGTAGCGGATCAGGGCGTCGACGATCGGGTGATGGTCGCGGAGCTTCTCGAGGACGTCGGCTTCCGTCGAGGGCGCCCGGCCTTTCATGGTTCGCTTCAAGATCGGGAGACGGAGCTTCTCGTAGAGGATCACGCCGAGCTGCGGGGGGGAGCCGATGTTGAACTCCTCTCCGGCGTGCGTGTAGATCTCCTCCTCCAGCGTCCGCATGCGGTCGCCAACCTCCTCCGACATCTGACGGAGGTACTCCACGTCGAGGGCGACTCCGGCGGCCTGCATCCGGGCAAGCACGGTAGCCAGGGGAAGCTCCACGTCCTCAAGCAGGCTCCGCACTCCTTCCCGCTGGACGCGATCCAGGAGCACCGGGGCGAGGAGAGCGACCGCCGCGGCTTCGGTGGCCGTGGCCCTCCACGTCTCGCCCTCCCCCTCGGTCCCTTCGATGGCCAGCTGAGCCTGTCCGCCGTCGTCCTCCTCGACCGATCCCGCGGTCATCAGGTCGGTCCCCAGGTACCGGCGGGTCAGCTCCGACAGCGGATAGGCGGCTTCTCCCGGCTCCAACAGATAGGCGGCCAGCAGGGTGTCGAGGGTCACCCCGTCGACGACCACCCCGAGACGACGCGCGGCGGCCTGGAGCTCCTTGGCGTCGTGGACCCACTTCGGCCGGCCCGGGTCGGCCAGCCAGGCTCGTGCGGCTTCCGGAAAGGCCCCGTCGAGCGGAAGGTACGCGGCTTGCCCGCCGCCGGGTGAGACCGCCAGCCCGACCGCACGGGTCCCCTCGGAAACGAGAGCTGCACCGCGAGGAGCGTCTCCGGCGAGCAGGGTTTGCAGGTCTCGATCCACCGCCAGCTCCAGCTCCAGCTCGGCCGCTTCCACCTGCGGCTTCGTGACCCCGATCTCCTCCAGCCGTTCCAGGAGGCTCCGGAACTCCAGCGAGTTGAACAGGCGCCTCACGGCGTCGGGGTCCCACTCCCCCATCACGCAGTCGTCCACATCCAGAGGAAGGTCGAGGTCCGTCTCGAGGCGGGCAAGGTCCTTGTTCACCGAGAGCTGATCCGCGGCGGTCTGGATGCCGGTCCGCAGCTTCGGGGAGAGCTCGCCGGCGTGGCTGACCACGTCCTCGACGCTCCCGTACTGCTGGACCAGCCGCGACGCCGTCTTCTCCCCCACCCCGGGGATGCCCGGGATGTTGTCGGATGGATCCCCCTTGAGAGCCACGTAATCGAGGTACTTCTCCGGCGGAAGGCCGAATCGCTTCTCGACCGCCTCCCGGTCGTACATCACGATGTCCGAGATCCCCTTGCGGTTGAACATTACCCGGATGCCGTCCCCGACGAGCTGGAAGAAGTCACGGTCGGCGGTGACCACCACCGCCTCCAGCCCCCTGACCGCCGCCCGCACGGCGAGCGTGGCGATGGCGTCATCGGCCTCGTGTCCCTCGATCTCGACGATGGGGACTCGCAGCGTCTCCAGCACCTCTCGGATGAGGGGAAGCTGCTGGCGGAACTCGTCGGGAGCCTCCGTACGCTGAGCCTTGTAGTCGGCGTACTTCTCCAGACGGACGGTCGGCGCCCCCTTGTCGAAGGCCACCGCGATGAGCTCCGGTCGCTCCTCGGCCAGGAGCTTGATGAGCATGGAGGTGAAGCCGTACACGGCGTTGGTTACCTGGCCAGTGCTCGTGGCGAGCGTCGTGGGCAGGGCGAAGAAGGCTCGGAAGGACAGGCTGTGTCCGTCGAGGAGGAAGATCCGCTTGCGCTCAGGCGCCCTCGAGCTCGGCATGTTCGGGACGGCCGGTGCCGTCTCGCCGATTGTAGACTCACGCCATGGCCGCGACCGCCAACGACCTTCCCCTCCCCGAGTATCTCGAAGCCCTGTACGAGATGCAGGAGGAGGGCATCCCCACCCACCAGGCTCGGCTGGCCGAGTGGTTGGGTGTCTCGGCGGCCTCCGTCTCGGAGGCGATCAAGCGGCTGACACAACGGGGGCTGGTCCGGACAGGAGACGATCGCAAGGTCGGGTTCACCCCAGAGGGACAAGCCGCCGCCCAAACCCTGGTACGACGCCACCGCCTGGCCGAGCGCTTCCTGGTGGAGGTGGTGAAGCTGCCGTGGCACCTTGCCCACGAGGAGGCAACACGGTGGGGTCGGGCGATCTCCGACGCGGTCGAGGAGCGGATGGTGGAGCTCCTCGGGGACCCGGGCACGTGCGTACACGGGAACCCCATACCCGGCTCACGAAACGCACCGGATCAGCGGGCCCTGCGTCCTCTCAATGAGATGAGCTCGGGGGATCGGGTGGTCTTGGAGCGTCTCACGGAGGACCTCGAGCTGGACCTCTCGATCATGCGGTTCTTCGAGGAAAGCGGGCTGATGCCGGGGTCGGACATCGACGTGGTGGGAGTGGCCCCCGACGGGACCATGACCCTCTCGATCCGGGGGGAAAACGTGGGACTCGGGTCGCACCTCACCGACAATCTGTGGGTCCGGCAAGCCTCAGCCGCCGCTGCCGAGACCTCCGTTTGACGCAAATCCGATCTCCTGGATAGTATTTCGGATAGTCGTACGTCATTGGTTAGGTATGCCTAACATCTAACGGGGGAGGCAGATGGGCGCCGCGTTCCTGATCACCCTCCGCGAGGGCATGGAGGCCGCGCTGATCGTGGTCATCATCCTGGCCTACCTTCGGTCGGTCGGTCGATCCGACCGCTTCTCCCTCGTGTGGGGCGGGGTCGGTGCCGCCGCCGGAGTCAGCCTGGTTGCCGGGGCGATCATCTTCGCGATAGCCGGCGGTCTGCCCCACACGGCAGGCGAGATCTTCGAGGGAGTGGCGAGCTTTCTGGCCGTCGGCGTCCTTACCTGGATGATCTTCTGGATGCGGCGCAACGCCATCCGCATCAAGAGCGAGCTCCACGGAAGGGTGGACCTGGCGCTGGCCTCCGGATCCGGCGTCGCCCTGGCAGCCCTGAGCTTCTTCGTGGTCGTACGAGAGGGGCTGGAGACCGTCTTGTTCCTGTTCAGCGCGTTCCAGGCTGGGTCGGATACTTCCGGGGCGCTGAAGTTCCTCGGGGCCGTCCTGGGTCTGGTGGTCGCCGTCGGGCTGGGCGTCCTCTTCTACAAGGGCGGCATCAGGCTCAATCTGCGAACCTTTTTCCGGGTGACCGGGGTGCTCATCCTGGTCGTTGCCGCCAGCCTCCTCGTCTACGGCACGCACGAGCTGTACGAGGTTGGAGCGTTCCGTTTCCTGGAAGCCACCGGGCTGCTCACTCCCGCCGGCGCGGTTGGGGCCCTGACGGGACTGATCAACCGGATCGTGGTCGGCCTGCGGGGCCAGCCCACCTGGCTCGAGTTCGGGGCATGGCTTGCGTACCTCGCCTTCACCGGCGTTCTGTTCTTCCGCCCGGTTCGGGCGCCAGCACCGGGGCGTGCGCCGCGCGTCGGGCAGCCGCCGGATCGCGCTCGGACCTGAACCGGCCGGCCGTCACGAGCCGGTACACTCCCGCCGTGCCGCTTCCCATCGGGACCCTGATCAACGTTGTCACCGTGCTCGCCGGCACGGTTTTGGGAACCGTGGTCGGTGCCCGGCTGCCCGACCGGGTCCGAGAGACGGTCCTTCATTCGCTCGGCCTGGTGACGCTGCTCGTCGGGGCGGACGCCGGGCTCCAAGCGTTCCGCCCCCCTCTGACCGAGGCGGCTCCCCGAGCCAGCGTTCTGCTGGTGATGGGGAGCATACTGATCGGCGGCGTCGTCGGAGAGCTCGTGGGCATCGACGGAGGGTTGACCCGAGTCGGGGAGGCGCTTCGCACCCGCTTCGGGCGGGGCCAGTCCCGGTTCACCGAGGGGTTCGTCGTCGCGTCGCTCGTCTTCTGCGTGGGCCCGCTGACGATCCTCGGTTCCCTGCAGGACGGGCTCAGGGGCGACTACCGCCTCCTGGCCATCAAGGCGCTCCTGGACGGCTTCGCGGCGCTGGCGTTTGCTTCGGCTCTCGGGTGGGGGGTCGGGTTCTCCGCTCTGACGATCGTGGTGTATCAGGGAGGCTTGACCCTAGCGGCCGCGTCCGTCGCGGGAGTGTTCAGCGGCCCGGACGGGGATGTGCTCGTTGCCGCGATTACCGCGGTCGGCGGGGTGATGATCCTCGGGATCGGGCTGCGGCTGCTGGAAGTTCGCGAGGTGCGGGTGGCCAACCTCCTCCCCGCGCTGGTGCTCGGGCCCGTGGCCTTCGCCCTCGTCCGGGCGTGGGGGTGAGTCTTTGTCACACTTTTCAGGTAACGGCGCGCTTTTTTCGCCCGCGCAGGACCGCGGCGCTACCTGCGCCGTTGCATCGAAATCGTTGCCCCACAAGGATCTTGGCGTTGTTGACAGCGCAAAGAGGCGCTTGCTAACGTTCGCTCCGGTCCCGAGCGGCCGTAGGGACCGGCGAGGAGCCGGAAGGCTCCGAGCAAGGATCGAGAGCCTCGGCTCTCGGACCCAGCCCGGACCATCTGTCCTCGGCGGTTACGAAAGTTGCTCGGGACCAAACTTTGACGGACCCGAGGGACCGAGTAGATAACGCTCGCGTTTGGGGAAGGCGTGAGCGGCTCCAAAGGCCCCTCGGGTCCGTCTTCAATCTCCGGACCTACCCCACCACCACGAGATCGCCGGTCATCCCCAGGTCGGCGTGGTACTTGCAGAACAGCCGGTAACGCCCCGGACCGTCCACCAGCGAACCGAGCGACGAGATGGTGAAGCTCGTATCCGGTTCGAGGTCCCGGCTCAGGGTGGTCCCGGCGATGGTGACGTTGTGGAGGTTCCGCCCCTCGTTCTTGAACACCAGGGACCGATCCAGAGCGAGTGGCTCCGAAGGGTGCGCGTCGTGGAAATGATTGTCGACCGCGGTGACCACGTACGGGCGGCTGGGGTCCTGGAGGATGGTGGGTGAGGACCCGTTCCCCTCCCCAACGCAGGCGGCGGAGGAGAGGAACACGAGGAGAACTACCAACGCGGCGGCGCGCATCAAAGGATGCGAGCGAGGAACTGCTTGGTCCGCTCGTGCTGCGGGACTTCGAAGACGGCCCGGGGCTTCCCCTCCTCCAGGACGGTGCCTTCGTCGATGAAGATCAGCCGGGTGCCGACCTCGCGGGCGAACCCCATCTCGTGGGTGACCACCACCATGGTCATGCCCTCCTCGGAGGCCAGCGCCTTCATGACATCCAGGACCTCCTGGATGAGCTCGGGGTCCAGGGCCGAGGTGACCTCGTCGAACAGCATGGCCCGCGGGCGCATGGCCAGCGCACGGGCGATGGCCACTCGTTGCTGCTGTCCCCCGGAGAGCCGGCCGGGATGCTCGTCTGCCTTGTGCTCCAGGCCGACGTGCCGGAGCACCTGGCGGGCGCGATCCCGGGCCTCCTGGTCGGAGAGCCCGAGGACCTTCTCCAGCGCGACCGTGATGTTCCGCACCGCGGTCATGTGCGGGAACAGGTTGAAGGACTGGAACACCATGCCGATGTGCGTGCGGGCTTCGTCGAGGTTCGTGCGGACGTCCGTGAGCTCCTTGTCCTCGAACCACACCTTCCCATCGGTGGGCTCTTCCAGCATGTTCATGGTCCGGAGGAGGGTGGACTTCCCCGAGCCCGACGGCCCGATCACCACCAACACCTCCCCGGGAAGCACCTCGAGGTCGACGCCTCGGAGGACGTGGAGGTTCCCGAACCACTTGTGGATGCCCTCGAGGCGGAGGATCGGCTCCGGGCTCATATCACGCTCACGAGCCCGCTTCGGAGGCGCCGTTCCACCATGTTGACCAGCCGGATGAGAGGCAGCGTGACCACCAGGTACCCGAACGCGGCGGCCACGAAGAACGTGGCGTTGAAGGTCTGTGCGTAGCCCGTGCGGGCCAGGGTGAACAGATCGAACTCGGACGCCGCAAGACCCAACACGGTGATCAGCGAGGTGTCTTTGATGAGGATGACGAACTCGTTCATCAGCGGGGGGATCACCCGGCGGACGGCTTGCGGCACGATGGCGAATCGCATCGACTGGAGGTAGCTCATCCCCAGCGAGCGGGCCGCCTCCATCTGTCCTCGCTCGATCGACTGAATGCCGGCACGGAAGACCTCCGACGCGTACGCCCCGGTGTTCAGGGCGAACACGAGCATCGCGGTCTGAAACGCGGACAGAGGAAGGTTAAACCCGAGCGCCAAGCCAAAGTAGAAGACCGACAGTTGCCAGAGCAGCGGGGTCCCCCGGAAGAAGTTGATGTACGCGCGCGCCGGTGCTCTCACCACTCGTCGTTTGGATAGCACCAAGATGGCGAGCACCAGCCCGAGGATGACGCCCCCCATCTCTCCGATGAACGCGAGGAACAGGGTGTTCTTCGCTCCGTTGACGAAGGCTCCCCCGAATCCCTTGAGCACCTGGAAGTTGAGGAAGTGGAAGGCGAACCGTTCGGGGTCTCCGGCCGTTCGGAAGACGAGGAATACGGTCCCGAATATCGCCGCCTGGAGGCCCAAGACCGCCCCTGCGATGGCCTGCTCACGGGCACGCTTGGTCGGCATCCGCCTGTAGATCGAGAAGCCCACCGCGCCGGTGGCGGCGCCCGCGCCGATCCCCGCCACTGCCACGGAGAGCGTCGCCGGGGAGAAGATGCCATCGACGATGCGCTCGTAGGGCACGAACCCGTGGGCGGCGATGACTGCCAGCGGGCCAAGCAGGACCAGGGCGAGGGCCACCGCGCCCAGCAGGAGGGTCCCCGCAGCGGAGGGGACCTCCACCCCCTTCCGGGCCCAGGTGGCGAACCGCTGCCGGGGTCTCTCAGCGACCTCCATAGCCCCATCCCTCGCGGAGCGTGGGGCCCGCGCCGAGGAAAACCGGCGCGGGCCCCCCCGCTACCTCACCCGGACGGCTAGGCCGCCGGCTGGAACTCCGGCGGCACCTCAACGCCGGGGAAGTACTGGCCGAAGATCGCCGCGTACGTTCCGTCCTCGATCAGCGTCGCGAGTGCGTCGTTGACCGCCTCCCGGAGCTCCGGGTTGTCAGGCGAGAAGGCCAGACCGTAGTGCTCGCCGGTGTCGATGCCCTCCACGACCTCGACCCCGGTCAAGTCCTCGACGATGGCCTGGGAGGAGGGTTCGTCGTTCACGATGGCGGTGAGCCTCCCGGCCTCAAGGTCGCGGAAGGCGTCGGTGACCGATGTGTACGTCTTGATCTGGGCCCCCTGCGGCTCGAGGTTCTCCGTGGCCCAGTCAAGCCCGGTTGTCGCCTGCTGCACCCCGACGACGTGGCCCTCCCCGATGTCGCTGGTCGAGGCGATGTCAGGCGTCTCCTGGGTGTTCACCGCCAGGGACTGGCGCGAGTTGTAGTACGGGTCGGAGAAGTCGACCACCTGCTCACGTTTCTCCTTGATCGTGGCGGCCGCGGCGACCATGTCGAACTGACCGGCTGCCACTGCGGTGAAGATTCCCTGGAAGTCGGTCCGGACCCACTCGACCTCGAGGCCCAGCTCCGCCGCGATCGCCTCGGTGAGGTCGACGTCGAAGCCCTTCTGGTCGCCGCCCTCGATGAATTCAAACGGCTTGTAGTCGAGGCAAGACCCCACCCGAAGGATCCCTTCCTGGAGTGTCTGGAAGGCGGGCCCCTCCGGTGATGTCCCGTCGGTCGTCGGCTCCTCTGCGCACGCCGAGGCGACGAGCAGGAGCCCCGTGACGACCGCCAGTCGAGCCCATAACCTGCGTTTACCCACGATCCCCTCCTTCCTCGTGACCCTCACGAGCGCATGAGACCCGGGCCAATGCTAGTTTGCTGAGGCTCCACAACTCAACCGGGCCCCAGTTCTTCCTCCTCAGTCCGCTGCCTTCGGCAGCGTCCTTCGGCCAGGGGGAATGCAGCAGCCTCATTCCGCTCGGCTTCGCCTCGCGGGCCGGCTGCCCCCCTGGACCCCCTGTGCCAGCTCCGCCAGCCGGCGGCCCACCCACGGCGCGAACTTAAACCCGTGGCCGCTGCACGGAGAGCCGATCACCAGCGGTCCACGGCGTTCCAGGATGAAGTCCTCATCGGGAGTGTTCGTGTAGATGCAGGTCTCGGCGTGGTGTGGTTCCTCCTCGGCCTTCGGGAACCGCTCTCCCACCCAGGACGCCAGCCTGGCCAGAGAGTCCCCGCTGACCTCGCCCTCCTGGTCCGGGTCCGTCACCGGCCCGGCGTGATGCTCCGCGGCCTTGAGGCCCTGCTCGAAGGAAAACAGAGCGTAGAGTGGGGGCTCCGTCCACTCCACCAGGACAGGGGGAACCACTCCGTCCGGCATGCGGAAGAAGGCCACGGTCTCGCGGGTGGGCGTGGTCGGGATGTCCTGACCGATTCCCCACAGCAGGCGCCTGGTCCACGCCCCCGCGGTGATGACCGCTACATGGGCTCGCCACGCCTCCTCCCCGGCCCGGATCTCCACGTGGTCGTCCTCTACCATCACCCGGTCCACCCGGGTGTCCTCGCGAAGCTCGGCTCCTGCCTGGACCGCCGACCGAGCGAATGCCCTCCAGGCACGGTCGGCGGCCACGACGCCCGCGTCGCCCTGGAACAGCACGGCCTCTCCCTCGGGCACGGCCACGGCAGGGAGTCTCCGCCGCGACTCCTCGCCATCGAGAATCTCGAAATCCGCCCCGCACGCCTCCAACGCGGAGATGCGGTCCTCCATGCCCTTCCCCACGTCAATGCCCCCGGTGGTGGTCAGGATCTCCTCGCCGGCCTCCCGCTCGAGCTCGCGCCACAGGGGAAGGGATTCTTGGGCCATCCGCACATATCCAGGAGTGTCGTAGGAGAACCGGAAGACCCTCGCTCGCCCGTGGCTCGAACCCCGGGTGTGCCCCACCTGGAACCGCTCCAGGACCAGCACCTCCCGCCCCGCGTGCGTCAGGGCCCGGGCGGCGGCGGATCCCATGACCCCCGCTCCCACCACCACGACGTCGACCTGACTGGCGTTCATGTGGGAGGTCGCCCTTGCCCTCCCCGCGCCCCAGGCTCAGAGTTCGCCGAGGTAGGCCTCCCGCATCTGCGGGTTGTTGAGCAAACCCTGGGCGCTGTCGGACAGCACGATCTGGCCCGTCTGGAGGACGTAGCCACGGTCCGCGATGGACAGGGCCATGTTGGCGTTCTGCTCGACCACGAAGATCGTGGTTCCCTGCTCGTTGATCTGCTTGATGATGTCGAAGTTCTGCTCCACCAGAACGGGGGCAAGGCCCATGGACGGCTCGTCCATCAGCAGCACCGTGGGTCGGGCCATCAGCGCGCGGGCCATGGCCACCATCTGCTGCTCGCCCCCGGAGAGCGTCCCCGCGCGCTGGGAGAGGCGCTCCTTCAACCTCGGGAACAGGCCGAAAGCGCGGTCCAGATCCTCCTGGATCTCTCCCCGATCTCGCCTCAGATACGTCCCCATGTTCAGGTTTTCGCGAACCGTCATCCGTTTGAACAGCCGGCGGTTTTCCGGGACCATCGAGATCCCCTTCGCGACGAGCCCCTGCGTCGGGATGCCGTTGATCCGCTCCCCATCGAGGACCACGTCGCCTTCGGTTGGGATCACGTAACCCAGGACGGTCTTCAGCGTCGTGGTCTTGCCGCTCGCGTTCCCACCGAGCAGGCAGACGATCTCGCCAGCATAGATGTCGATGCTCACGTTCCGGAGCACCTGGATGGGACCGTAGTGCGTGCTCACATCGCGCAGCTGGAGGATGGGCTTGCGCTTGTCGCCGTCCCCGGTGGTCATGCCTCCGCCACCGCCTTGCGGCCGAGGTACGCCTCGATGACCCGGTCGTTGTGGGCCACTTCTTCATAGGTGCCGTCCGCGATCTTCTTCCCGTAATCCAGGGCCACCACCCGATCGGAGACCCCCTTGACCACTCTCATGTCGTGCTCGATGACGACGATCGTGTACTTCCGCTCATCCCGAAGCCGCCCGATCAGATCCGTCATCTCCTGCGTCTCCCGGGGATTCATCCCTGCCGTGGGCTCGTCGAGGAGGACGATCCGCGGGTCCGAGGCCATGGCTCGGGCGATCTCCAGCCGCCGCCGATTCGCGTACGACAGCGAGATCGCGGTCTGGTCGAACCGGTAGCCGATGAGCCGGGATCCGAAGAACGCCAACGTCTCCTCTGCCTTCTTCCGGATCTGCGCCTCCTCGCGGCGGTTGAGCCGGAGGATGGCCGGGATGACCCCGGCCCTCGTTCGGCAGTGCTGGGCAACCATGACGTTCTCGCGCACGGTCATCTCGGGGAACAGCCGGACGTTCTGAAACGTCCTGGCGATCCCCAGGGCGAGGATCTGGCTGGGGCGGAGGCCGACGATGTTCCGTTCGTCCAGGACGATCTCGCCGCCGTCGGTGGGGAGAAGCCCGGTGATGAGGTTGAAGAGGGTCGTCTTCCCAGCGCCGTTGGGGCCGATGACGCTGACGATTTCCCCCGACTCCACGTGCATGTCGAGCTCGTCGATCGCCTTGACTCCCCCGAAGGCCCTCGACAGGTCCTTGATCTCGAGGATCGCCATGTCAGCCGGCCTCGGTGCTCTGACGTTCCTGCTGGGTCCGAAGCCAGACGTCCTGGCCCACTTCTTCCTCGTGCAACTCCTCCATCCGCCGCCTGCTGGGGATGAACCCCTCCGGACGGTTGAGCATCATGAAGATGAGCAGGGCTCCGTAGATCAGGAAGCGATACTCCTCGAACTGCCGAAGGATCTCCGGGAGCGCGACCAACACTAGCGAGCCGAGGATCACCCCGGGGACGCTCGCCAGGCCTCCGGTGATGATCACCACCAGCACTGTGATTGACACGATGACCGCGAACCCGTGGGGGAACACCGAGCCGATCTGCGTGGCGTAGAGAGCGCCGCCTAACGACGCGAAGACCGCTCCGATGATGAACGCCCAGAGCTTCGCGGCGACTACGTTGACTCCCATGGCCTCCGCGACGGTCTCGTCCTCTCGGATGGCCATCCATGCCCGGCCCATCCGCGAGTCCTGGAGAGCGTAGGACGCGTACACGGCGAAGGCCAGGAACACGAGGATCACGTAGAAGAGATGCTGTGGATCGACGATCTCGAAGCCCACCGCTGGGATCGTGATGTTGGGGACCTGCCGGATCCCCCTGGCGGCCCCGAACACGGGCGCGGCCCAGTCGGAGAGCACGATCAACCGGGTGATCTCCCCGAAGCCCAGGGTGACGATGGCGAGGTAGTCGCCACGCATTCTTAGGACGGGGGTTCCCACGAGGATCCCGGCGATCGCCGCGGCCAGCACGACCGCGGGCAGGGCTGCGAAAAAGGTCAGTTCGGGAGCGAACGCCGGGGAGCCCGGCGAGGTGAACACGGCTGCCGTGTACGAGCCCACGGCGAAGAAGGCCACGTACCCGAGGTCGAGGAGCCCCGCCAGGCCGACCACGATGTTCAGTCCCAAGGCCATCAGGAGGAAGATGCCTGCGACGTTGGCCGTGTGGCTGTAGAAGCGACCGAGGATCTGGGGCACCAGCAGGAGAAGCACCAAGAGGATCGCACCGATCAGCAGCCGAGCGCCGCGGCGTTGATCTTCCGGGACCCTGTCCACGAGAGTCCTCACGGATATCTTTCGGTGACCCAGGTAGGCGTACAGGGCGGCGAAGAGGGCGAAGACGAGGAGTCCACCAACCGAGGCGAGGCCTCCGCCGCGCTGATACAGGAAGTCGGCCACGTAGCCGGCCCCCATGTTTCCGAGAACCTCGTCGAAGAAATCCTCGAGGAGCCCGATCGCGAATACCCAGACCAGGCCTCCAAACACGGCCCGCCGCCACAGCGGCGGCACGAGGTGCAACGCCCCACCCGCCAAACCGAGAGCCGTCCCCGAGCCAAGAAGGATCAGGGCGGCGACCCCCAGGGACTGCCCGAACGAAAGCTTCTCGATGAGAGGGGGGCTCACGTTCGAGAGCACCGGCCGCAGGTTGATGTTGCCCGCCACGAGGAGGAAGAGGGCAAGCGCGGCTCCCGTTAGGACCCCTGCGATCACCCCGGCCAGCACGTTGCGGGGTCCCGGCCGCGTGGCCTCGAATCCCTCGAGCTGCGGTGGGGGTTTCGCAGCGACGTGTCCCAAGATCGCCGGGATGGCGAACAGGATCAGGTACCCGAAAACCACGCCGTCCACGATGTGGATGTCCCCTAAGCGGGGCTTGGCCACGATGCCCGCCGCGGCGACGAACACGGCGGCAGCGCCGGAGGACAGTCCGACCTTGACCGCCCTGCGCAGGTCGACCGGCCGGGCCGGGAAGAGTTCGCGCTTCGACGAGACCTCCGCCTTGGCCGATGGGCCGGTGACCTTGGCCATCTACGTCCGCTCCTCCGCCAGACGCTCCCCCAGGATGCCGGTGGGCCGGAAGATGAGCACCATCACCAGCACCAGGAAGGCGAACATGTCCTTGAGCTGGTGCGCCGCTCGCACCCCCAGACCCGTGAGGACCAGGCTGGGGCCGAGTGACTCGACGAGCCCGAGGGTGAGCCCGCCCACCATGGCGCCCGGGATGTTCCCGATCCCGCCCAGGACGGCAGCGGTGAACGCCTTGATCCCCGGGACGAACCCGCTGAAGAAGAAGATCTGGCCGAACACCACGGCGAACAGCATGCCGGCGGCGCCCGCCATGGCCCCTCCAACGGCGAACACCAGCGAGATCGTCCGGTTCACGTTCACGCCCATCAGTGCTGCGGTCTCGGCATCCTCGGCAACCGCTCGCATGGCCCGGCCGGCCTTCGTCTTCTCGACCAAGAGATACAGTCCGATCATCATGAGGATGGCGGTGATGATGACCACCAGCTGGGGCTTCACGACCTGGATACCGGCGAAACGTACCGAGCCGGCGAGCGCCTCGCTGTTGGGAAGGCTCTTGAAGGCCACCCCGAACAGTCCGCCGGTGGCGTATTGGAGGAAGAACGAAGCCCCGATCGCGGTGATGAACGGGATCAGGCGAGGTTTGCCGCGAAGAGGTCGGTAGGCCACTCGTTCCAGCCCCACGGCAACGAGGGTGGAAACGATCATCGACGCCACGAGGGCGATGAACAACGACAACCAGGGCTGGCTCAGCCACAGGCCCGTCCGTGACAACCCGTCCGTGACGAAGTAGGCGGTCATGCCGCCCAGCATGAACACCTCGCCGTGGGCGAAGTTGATGAACCGGAGGACGCCGTACACCATGGTGTACCCGAGGGCGATCAGGGCGTAGACGGATCCCTGGGAGACCCCGAACACGATCAGGTTCCGCCACTGCTGGCCGGTCAGCCGGCCGCTGGAGATGCTGACCCACGACCCCCACACCACGGCAAGGATGGCTGCGATGCGTATCAGCCACAGGAGGCTGTCCAGGATGGGGAGCTGAACCGTCCGCGTCTTCTGGGGTCGTACCGCTTCAGCCATCGCGCTCCCTGACGACCGTCGCGTTCGCCGGCCGCGAAGCTGGGGTACCCGGCCCATCGGGCCGGGTACCCCGCCTCGCCGTGCTTCCTCTTCTACCTCGCCGTGCCTAGATTCCCAGATCCCCGCGGGTGAAGCTGGCGAGGACGTTCGCCTTGACGGCGGTGATGTCCTTCTGGTCCTTCGTGTTCTGGAGGATGTCGATCTTCGGGTCCGCGCAGTCCCCGAACTCGTCGCAGCTGATGGTTCCGGTCAATCCCTGGAACCCATCCGTGGCTGCGACCGCGTCGATGAGGGCCTGCCGGCCGATCTGCAGGCTGCCATCATCGGCCTGCACCGCCACCTCCTCGATGGCCGCGAAAAGGACGTTGGCCGCGTCGTAGGCGTGGCCGTTGAACGCCTGGATCGGCTTCTCCCCGTTCGCCGCCTCGTACTTCGCCACGAACTCCTCGTACTCGCCTCCCGTAGGCGTGGCCGGCCCCGAGTGGTACATGCCGTCCGGCGCTCCATCGATCCCCGGGCACCCCGGAGACTGCTTGGTCTCCGGGATGACGATGTAGGTGTCCGACAGGAGGCCGTCCGCGCCCATCAGGACGGTGCTCTGAAGCCCCTCGATCTCCCGGGCCTGCTTGGCGATGAAGTCGCCCGCGGGCTGGAAGATCGGGAAGAACACGAGCTCGGCCTCTGCCGCAGCGACCTCGGTGAGGACCGGGCGCATGTCGGTGTCGTCCGGGCTGACCGCCGTCTGGAGGACCATCTCGCCGCCCAGCCCCTGGAACGCGTCGTCGAACGCGCCGGCCAGACCGGAGGTGTACGGGTCACCGTCGTGGATTGAGGCCGCCTTGGTCACCCCGCACTCCTCGAAGGCGAACGTGGCCGCCGCCGCTCCCTGGATCAGGTCGTTGTGAGCGGTGCGGAAGTAGTTCGGCTGGTGGTCTTCCGCCTCCGTCCCGAACGGAGCCTGGGTCAGGAACGGCGAGGTGTTGGACCCGGAGATCATGACGATCCCCGCGTCGTCCAGCAGCGGTGCCATGGGGACGGCCGCGCCGGAACAGCTGGTGCCGAGTACCCCGACGACCTGCGGGTCCGCGGCGACCTTCTGACCGGCCGCGGTGCCGCCGGACGAGTCGCACAGGTCGTCCTCCACCTGGAGCTCGATGTCGTGACCGAGTAGCTGGCCCTTGTCCGCGATGGCGATCTCGATGGCCCGGACCTGGTCGGTCCCCAGGCTGGCGTTGTCACCGCTGATCGCCTGGGCCGTGGCGATCTTGATGGGGTCGTCCGCCGCGATGTCTATGACGCCGCGCGGGTCTGTGACTTCACCGTCCGTGTCGGCCGCCTGCTGGCAGGCGGCCGCCACCAGAGCGAGAACTCCCACGAGCGCGAGGCGTACTAGCCAATTGCGATGCTTCATTCACCCTCCCTTCCGGTTGTTGTCCCCTCTCTCCAACCTGCCTAGCCAGAAGGGGTACGATGCTCAGGGGCCTCCCCTCCTTTCCGTTCGCGCCTGCCTCCAACCGGGAATCCAAGCACAAAGTTGCCAGGAGCGCTACGCGCGGTTGGCCGGCATGCCCGGGGAGACGCAGCTCAGGCTGGCTCTCGTACACTAGCCCTAGACCGGCCGGGGTAGCCCAACCGGGAGAGGCGGCGGACTCAAAATCCGTTCAGTGAGGGTTCGAATCCCTCCCCCGGCACACGTTTCCGTGACGCTTCGACTCCGCTCCTTCCGTCGCTCGGTGCCGTGTGATACCCATCGCCCATGCGCGTCGCCATCTGCGTCGACATGGAGGGTGTCTCCGGTATCGACCGGTACGAGCAGTGCTTCCCATCGTGGGCGGGGGAGTACCGGCGGGGCGTACGGCTGCTGGTTGCCGACGTCCGGGCCGCGGTCCAGGCGGCAATGGAAGCGGGGGCGCGCGAGGTCGTGCTGGCCGACTGGCACTACCTCGGGCGGAACATTCCCCGGGCCGCCTTTCCCGACCTGCCTATCCGGCGGCTGTGGAGCGGCGGCCGCCCGGTGGTGGGAGCACACGGCCTGGGCCGTCCCGACGCCGCCGTGCTCGTGGGGATGCACGCCGGCGCGGGGAATGCCAGTGGATTCCTGTCCCACACCTTCTGGCGAGGGATGGCCGTGCTGCTCGACGGGAGGGCCCTCTCGGAGGCGGTGCTTTGGTCGCTGGCCCTGGGGGCCTCGGGCGTCCCGGTGGCGGTTCTCGCGGGGGACCAGCGCGCCGGGGAGGAAGCAAGGGAGTTCCTTCCCGGGGTAAGGACCGTGGCCGTGAAGGCGGGGGTCTCGCGAACGAAGACCATCCTCCGGCCGCCCGAGGACGCCCGCCAGGAGCTGGCCGAGGCGATCCGGGGCGCCCTCTCCGATCTGCCGCCTCCGCTCATGCACGCCTTCCCTGCGGAGGCCACGATCCGCTACGCCCGACCGTCGTGGGCGGTGCTGGCCACGCGCCGGGGCGTGGGCGACCGGGTAGGCGAGCGGGACATCTCCACGCGGCTGGGTTCGGTGCACGACCTGGGGCCCTTCCTGGCCCGCGCCCTGCTGGCCACCCCCGGAGGCGCCTCGCCGGCGGTGCTCAACGCCGTGCTGCCGTCCACTGACGGTCGGGGATCGAAGGCGTGGGCTTCCGCGGTCCTCGCGGTGACAGGAAGGATCGAGCGGAACGCGATCCGTACGTGGGCCCGCGAGCGCCCCGATCTGTACCCGCCTGTCGGGCGTGACGACTGAGTCGGGCTCAGCCCCTGGGGGGCTGCTCTGGCGGCCCTCCCGGCACGGGCGGCGGAGGCGGCGGAGGCGGCGGCGCTGCCCCCGGGGCGGGATGGTCGGGCGGGGAAGGCGGCGGGTTCTCGAAGCCCGAAAGGGCCGCCTCCGCCGGCTGCCCCCGTCCCGTCCCCGTCCCTGGCGCGGGCGGCGGGGGCGGCGCCGCAGCGGTGCGGGTGAGGATGGCCCACACGCCGCCGAGCGCCGCGATGACGCCTCCCGCCAGGCCGACGTAGAGACCGATGCCCGGGTGGAGGGTTACCCCGAACTGTTGGAACAGCTGAAGGAGCTGATCTGCCGTCACCCCGGGAGCCTCGGCCGCGGCGGCGTCGGCCACCTCGCGGAGGGCCTCTTCGCCGAAGCTTGTGAGCAGGACGATCCCCCGCAGGACGACGAGCCCTCCGGCCACAACGCCCAGGACCCCCATGACCTTTGGGATGACTCCTCGAGTCAGCAGCACCACCACGCCGACCACGGCGACGCCGATCCCGATCGCGACGAGCACCTTCCCGTCATCCGTGTCCAGGCCGGAGAAGTTCTCGGCGGGCACCCCTGGGATCGATGTCGTGACTCGAACGAACGGCAGCAGGGCGCCGAGGATCATCACGATGCCACCGGCCATGGTCACGAATCCGGCGCGCGCGGCGCCGGTCGGCCTCGCCATTACCGTCCCCATCGAACCTCCCTCTCTTCGTGGGCGCGTCGGTTCGTCTACGCGGTGGGGTCGCCCGGCATCTGGGTCTCGTCCGGGGCCGGCGGCTGGTGTGCCGGAGCCGCCGACTGCGGTCCCGCCTGGCGGAGAGCCATGAACCCACCCCCGGCGGCTACCGCGCCGCCGAGGGCCGTGACGAACACACCAAGAGAGGGCCCGGTATGGATCCTGAAGCCCTGTCCGCCAAGCTGCTCCGCGAACTGACGGGCGAACTCGAGTGCCTGACTACCCCCGGGGAAGGTGCTCACGGCGATGGATTCGCTCACGACCATCCCCACGATGGCCGTGAGCAGGGCTACCAGCCCCCCGCCGATAGCCGCCATGACCGCAATCCGGCGCGTCCCCGAGTCCTGGACGACCACGCTGCCGATGGCCCCCGCCACGGCGACGACAGAAGCAACCAAGGCCACGATGCCCGTCCAGTGATCCAGCCCCTGCGCCGTACCCACGCTTTCGGTGAACGCTGGGAGCTGTTGGCCGGCGAACTGGCCTCCCTCGAAAGAGGTGGTGATGGTGGCCCAGTCCAGGAACACACCGATCAGGGCGGAGAGCCCTCCGATCCCGGCCACTATGGCCGCAACGGGCGGAGGCGCGCTCCAAGCAGTAGTCGGCTCGGTGTGGGGCTGTTCCATGATCCTCTGGACCCCTCCCCGGAGCGGTCGGCCCATTCTGGACGGGGCAGTACCCTCCGTCAACGAGGTGCAGGCAGGTTCGGCCTCAGACCCGGCTCACCACTCGGACGGCCTCGGCGCCAAGGAGGGACCGAAGCTCCGCCAGGAGCCCCGCGGAGGCGTCCACTCGATAGCCCTCCCCCAGGCGAAGCGTCGTCCTGTTCCCTCCCTCCGCCTGGGCGCCGTCGGAGAGGAGCCGCAGCACGACCGGCACCTCACCTGGATGAGACGCGAGGACCTCCTTCAAGCGGACCACCATCCCGTTGACGCATTGCCGGACCGGCATCTCGAGGAGCACTGGATCACCCGGAGCCGGGGCGATAAGCCCCTCCTCCGTCCCCAGCTCCCGGATGTCCAACGCCACGATCTGGAGCTCACGGCCCCGGAGGTCGATCCTCCCCTTCACCAGGACGATGGCGTCCGGACGGAGCAATGACTCAGCCTTCTCGTACACGCTGGGGAACCCCACCACCTGGACTCCCCCGGCGAGGTCCTCCACCCGGAACAGGACGTACGGCTCGCCCTTCTTCGTGTACCGCCGGGCCAGGGTGGTGATGACCCCGCCCACCGTGACCACATCTCCGTCCCCGAGCGAGGGCAGCTCCACGATCTCCATGTCCGTTTGGGCCTCGAGCCGGCCCCGCACCCCCAGCAGGGGGTGATCGGTGACCCACTGCCCCAGCATCTCCTTCTCATGCTTGAGGAGCTCGGGCTTCCCGAACTCCGGCCCCTGCAGGACGGACTCGTCGATCTCGTGCCCTGCCGCCCGGCCTCCGCCGAACAGGGAGAATTGCCCCGCAGCCTCGGCCCGTCGCTCGGCCACGATGGGCCCAGCCACCTTGTCGTAGGCCTCGAACAGGGCCCGGCGCGTATATCCCATCGAGTCGAAGGCCCCGGAGAGGATCAGGCTCTCCAGCACCTTCTTGTGCAGTGCCCCGGGATCGACCTTGCGGCAGAAGTCGGTGAAGGAGGTGAACGGCCCTTTGGACTGGCGGGCTTCCGTGATCTGGGCGACCACTCCGGACCCCACATTCCTGACCGCGGACAGCCCATACCTGATGTCGCCGTCGGTCGGCGTGAAGTCCATGTCCGAGGCGTTCACGTCCGGGGGGAGCACCCGGATGCCCATCAGCCGGCAGGCATTCAGGTAGAAGGGCTTCTTGTCCTTGTCGTCCTTCACGCTGGTGAGGAGGGCGGCCATGTACTCCACGGGATGCTGCGTCTTGAGGTAGGCAGTCTGGTAGGCCACGAAGGCGTACCCGCACGCATGGGAGGCGTTGAACCCGTAATCGGCGAAGGGAACGATGAGGTCGAAGACGTCCTCGGCGAGGTTCCGCGAGTACTCCCGGGCTGCCGCGCCCTCCACGAACTTCTCCCGGTGCGGGATGAGCTCTTCCCGGATCTTCTTCCCCATGGCCTTGCGGAGAAGGTCGGCCTCTCCCATCGAGTAACCCGCCAGCCGGACGGCGATCTCCATGACCTGCTCCTGGTAGACCAGGACGCCGTAGGTGTCCCGGAGCACGGGCTCGAGGTCGGGATGGGGGTAGGCCACCGGTTTCCGGCCGTGCTTCCGCTCGGCGTATTCCACGTGCATCCCGGCGCTCAGCGGCCCCGGCCGGTACAGAGCTACCAGCGCCATGAGGTCCTCGAACCGGTTCGGCTGGAGCTGCTTGATCAGCGAGCGCATCCCCCCGCCCTCGAGCTGGAAGACACCGGTCGTGTCCCCCCGGCAGAGCATCTCGTAGACGGCCTCGTCGTCGAGGGGGACGTGGTCGATGTCCAGCTCCACGCCTCGCTCTCGGAGGATCCGCACGCTGTCCTCGATCACGGATAGAGTCCGCAGTCCCAGGAAGTCCATCTTGAGCAGGCCGAGCTTCTCCACGCCGTGCATGTCGAATTGGGTGACGATCCGCCGGGAGTCGTCCCGCGAGTCCTTCGACAGCTTGAGGGGCATATAGCTGACCAGCGGGGCGTCCCCGATCACCACGCCCGCGGCGTGGACCGAGTCCTCCCGGCGAAGGCCCTCGAGCGCACGGGCGGTCTCCACGATCTGCTTGGTCTCCGGTTCGTTGTCGTACGCCTCGCGGAGCTCCGGCGAAAGCTCCAGGGCCTTCTCGATACGGTACTCCCGGCCGAGCAGGGCCGGCGGATACATCTTGGCGATGCGGTCGGCGACCGAGGCGGGGTAACCGAGCACCCGGGCGGCGTCCCGGATCCCCTGTTTTCCCTTGATCGTCTGAAACGTGATGATCTGGGCCACGTGGTCGTGGCCGTACCGCTCCGCCACGTACCGGATGACCTCGTCCCGACGACGCTCGTCGAAGTCCATGTCGATGTCCGGCATCTGCTTGCGGTCGGGGTTGAGGAACCGCTCGAAGATCAGGCCGTACCGGAGAGGGTCGATGTCGGTGATCCCGAGCGCGTAGGAGACCACCGAGCCGGCGGCGGACCCCCGCCCGGGCCCCACCCGGATCCCCTGCTCCCTCGCAAACCGGATGACATCCCAGACGATGAGGAAGTACCCGGCGAACCCCATCCGGCCGATGATGTCGAGCTCGTGCTCCACCCGGTCCCGGATCTCGCCGTTCGGCTCACCGTACCGGCGGCGCACCCCCTCGCGCACCAGGTCGCGGAGGTAGGTCTCGCGGTCCTTCCCTTCCGGAGGATCGAAGCGCGGGAGGTGGTGCTCGCCGAACCGAAGCTCGAGCTCGCAGGCCTCGGCGATGTCGAGCGTGGCGTCACACGCCTCCGGGAAGTCTCGGAAGATCTCCCGCATCTCCGCCGCGGACTTCACGTAGAACTCCTCGGTGTCGAACTTGAGCCGGTCGGTGTCGGCCAGGACTTTGCCCGGCTGCTGGATGCATAGCAGGACGTCGTGCGCCTGCGCGTGGCCCTTCTCCGTGTAGTGGACGTCGTTCGTGGCCACGAGCGGGATGCCGAGATCCTTGGCCAGCTTGACGAGCAGCGGCGTCACCTCGCGCTGCTCGGGAAGCCCATGGTCCTGGAGCTCGATGTAGAAGCCGCCGGGACCGAAGAGGTCCCGGTAGCTCGCGGCGACCTCCCGGGCCTTGCGCTCCTGTCCGGCGAGGAGCAGGCGGCAGGTCTCGCTGGCCAGGCACCCGGAGAGGGCGATGAGGCCCTCGGATCGCTCGGCCAAGAGCTCCTTGTCGATGCGAGGCCGGTGGTAGAAGCCTTCCAGGTGCGCGTCGGTGACCAGGCGAAGGAGGTTCCGGTAGCCGTTCTCGTTCCTCGCCAGGATCGTGAGGTGCCGGTAGTTCTCGTCGTTCTCGCCGGGAGTCCGGTCGAAGCGGGACCGTGGGGCGACGTACGCCTCGACACCGAGGATGGGCTTGACGCCCGCTTGGCGGCCCGCCTCGTAGAAGTCCAATGCCCCGAACATGGCCCCGTGGTCGGTGCCGGCGAGTGCCGGCATCCCGAACGCGGCGACCTTCTCGAACAGTTCGCCGATCCGGGAGGCCCCGTCGAGCAGGGAGAACTCGGTATGCGTGTGGAGGTGAACGAAGCTGTTCCGTTCCATGTCCTCGAGCCGTGCCTCCTCGAGGATATCCGCGGGCACCGACAGTCCTCCCACCGCGGAAACCCTGTGGACAACCTGTGGAGAACTACATACTTGTAATTCTGTCAGGCCCAACCCTACAATCGTGGCCGAGGGATTTCAAGCCGTGGCCATGCGACTCTCCTACTCGAGCATCAACACGTACGAGACCTGCCCCGCCAAGTACCGGTACCAGTACGAGGAGCGGGTCCCGACGCGTTCCTCGCCCGCATTGGCCTTCGGGGACAGCCTCCACCGCGCCCTCTACCGGTTCCACGACCGGCCGGTTCCGGTGGCTCCCCGGCTCGAGGAGCTGTGGGAATTCCTGGAGGACGAATGGGTCACCGAGGGGTTCACCGATCCCTCGGAGGAGCGGCTGTACCGGGAGCATGCCAGGACCGTCCTCGCCCAGTACCACCGGGCGAACGCCGAGGAGTACCGGATCCCCGCGGCGCTGGAGTACCGGTTCCACTTCGAGGTCGAGGGAGTCACGCTCAGCGGGGTAATCGACCGGATGGACCGGCTTCCCGGCGGCGGCTACGAGATCATCGACTACAAGACGAATCGTCGTCTCCCCCCCAGGAGCGCGATCGACCGGGACCTCCAACTCTCCATCTACTACCTGGCCGCCCAGGAGGTGTGGGGCATCGAGCCCGAGCGCCTGACGCTGTACTTCCTGCTCCCCGGAGAACGCATGTCGACGACGCGCGCCCCGGAGGATGCGACCGAGCTCAGGCGGCGGATCGCCACGGTGGCGGAACGGATCGACGGAGGCCGGTTCGAGCCTCGGGAGAACCCACTCTGCAACTGGTGCGATTTCCAGCACATCTGCCCGCTGTTCCGGCACCAGCACGAACGAGACGCGGCCCCCCGCATGGCGGAGATCGTCGACGAGTGGATCGCGCTCAAGCGGGAGGACCGGGCGCGGTGGCGCCGCCTGGAGGAGCTGGCGGCGACGATCAAGGCCTACGCCGAGGAGCATGGATTCAGGCGCCTGTACGGTACCGATGGGGCGATCAAAGTCGTCGAGCGGGTGGAGACGGCGCCCCGCCCGGAGGCCGTCCGGGAAGTGCTCGAGCCCTTGGGCCTGTACGAGTCGATCTTGATGGTCGACCCCCAGGCACTGCACCGGCTCATCGAGACCCGGGTCCTGCCGCCCGACGTGGAGGACGCCCTTCTGTCCTCGCGGGAGGAGGTTCGGACCACCAAGGCCCTGTACCTTAAGGACGGCGACCGGGCCCGGAGGTAACCAGCCCGAGCCCACGCCGACGCGTCGGTCGCCCTGTCCCTTGCCCCTTATCGCCCTCGCATCGCGTCGGCTCGGGCTTCAGCCGACCCTCGCCCGCTCGAGAGCTTCCCGGAGGTCCGCAGGCAGGGGGTCCTCCACCTCGAGCGGTTCACCGCTGAGCGGGTGGCGGAGGGCCAGCCGCCAGGCGTGGAGGAACGGGCGGTGGAGGCCCAAGCGCGGGGCGTCTCCTCCTCCGCCGTACGCCGCGTCGCCCAGGATCGGATGCCCGACCGCGGCCAGGTGCACCCGGATCTGGTGGGTCCGGCCGGTCCGGGGGCGGGCCACGACCAGCGTCGAGCCAGCAAGCCGTTCCCGCACCTCGAGGTCGGTGGCCGCCTCCACCCCGGCGGTCCTCTGGACGGTCACCCGGGCCCGGCGCCGCCCGAGGGGGGCCTCCACCCCGAACCGGTCCTGAGGGGGACTTCCCCGGACGAGCGCTAGGTACTCCCGCCGCACCTCTCGGGCTCCAAGGAGCCGTACCAGCTCCTGGTGGGTTCGGTCGTCCTTGGCCACCAGGAGGAGGCCCGAGGTTCCCACGTCGAGGCGATGCACGATTCCCGGACGGTCCGGGTCGCTTCCCACAGACAGAGGAACGCCCATCCCCAGGAGTCGATTGACCAGCGTGCCGGTCCGCGTCCCCTTGGTCGGGTGGGTGAGCATACCCGGCGGCTTCGACACCACCAGCAGGTGGTCATCCTGGTATCGGACGGGCACGCCGCCCGGTTCCGCGGTGAGCTCCCCGGGCGCCTCCAGGTCCGCTTCGATGCGCTCACCCCCGGCCAGCCGGAAGGACTTCGGCCTCTGAGCTCCGTCCACCCGGACGCGGCCCCCAGCGATGGCTCGCTGGACGTCGGCACGAGGAACTCCCGCCAGCTCCGCGAGCACGGCGTCCAGCCTTCCCGGCCGCCCGATCCCCTCGAATCGGGCCACGGCTAGCGTGGCTCGGTCTCGGGGCGGGTGTGCTTTCCAGGATCCCGGGGGACCGGGTGGGGCTCTCCTCGCTCTCGGCGGAAGCTCGATAGCAGCAGCAGAGCGGCCCCCACCACGATGGCCGAATCGGCCAGGTTGAACACGGGCCACACCTGGAAGTCGATGAAGTCGACGACCTCGCCGGAGAAGCCCGGGCCCCGGATCACGCGGTCGGTCAGGTTCCCCAAGGCTCCTCCGAGCACGAACCCGAGCGACACGGCCACGAGCGGCGAGGGCAGGCGGACGGACGAGGCCACCACGGCCACTATGACGACCACGCTGGCCAGAACGAACAGCCACGCCGCGCCCCCGAACAGGCCGAACGCACCGCCCGGGTTGGTGGTGAACCGTAGCTCCACCGCCCCGGGGATGATCTCTACGGGGGGACGGCCACTGAGCCGCTGCTCGGCGAGGACCTTGGTGACCCGGTCCAACGCGTAAACCAGGGCGGCGGCGGAGTAGAGCAGGAGGGCCAGGCGCGGCCGCACGGCCCTCAGCGGAACCGCTCTTCGGCCTGCTTGTCCTTGACGCAGAGGGTGGCGTAGGGAAGGGCCTTCAGCCGTGCTTTCTCGATCGGACGGCCGCACCGCTCGCACAAGCCGTAGCTCCCCTGGTCGATCCGGTCGACCGCATGGTCGATCTTGTCCAGAAGATCGCGGATGTTGTTCGAGAGCGACAGGTCCCGTTCCCGTTCGAACGTGTCGGTGCCGGCGTCCGCAAATTCCTCGTCGAAGGAGGAGATCTCCCCGGACAGCTCGGACTGGCCGGTGCCGAAGGAGCTCTGCTCGATCTCCTTGAACTGACGCTCCAGTTCTTCGCGTTCTTGGAGAAGCTCCTTCTTGAACTCTGCGAGCTCTTGTTTCGTGAACGGGGACTTGGTGGTCGGCATGGCGCGCGGACCCTAGCACGGGGTTTGGGCTCCCGCAACGGACCCCCCGGTCCTGTGGCGGGGGTTCGCTTGCTGGTCATTCGACCGCTGTCCCGGTCGGGGCGAGCTACCCCCGAGCCCCCGGTCCGGTGGGGGGGGTTCGGTTGCTGGTCATTTCGACCGCTGTCCCGGTCGGGGCTACCCCCCCGAGCCCCCAGCACCCTGTACAATCCCGCAAAAGGCGACGACGGGAACGAGTAGGAAGGCCCTCCCGCCCGAGCGAGCCGGGGATGGTGCGAGCCCGGCGGCGGGACCCCTCCGAAGATCCTCCCCGAGCCGCCGCCCCGAACACGGGGGGCTGGGCGAGGGGCGCCCAGCCCGGACGACCGGTAGGGGTGGACGGGTCCGCCCGTTACAGCGGGGGCTGCTGTCAGTCGCTGAGTGGCCGGACCTCGGGAGAGGCCGGCAAGCGGGGTGGTACCGCGGGGCGCACGCCTCGTCCCTGCACCAGGGACGAGGCGTTCATGTTGGGGGAGGAAGGCGTGCCGAGGTACCGGCCGGTGGATCCAAAGGTCAACTTCCCGTCCCTCGAGCGGGGCATCATCGAGTTCTGGCGGGAACGCCGGATCTTCGAGAAGAGCCTCGACCTGCGCAAGGACTCGCCCGAGTGGGTCTTCTACGAGGGGCCGCCCACCGCCAATGGAAAGCCGGGGATCCACCACGTCGAGTCCCGCACCTTCAAGGACGTGTACCCGCGGTTCAAGACGATGACCGGGCACTTCGTGTTCCGGAAGGGCGGCTGGGACTGTCACGGGCTCCCGGTCGAGCTCGAGGTGGAGAAGGAGATCGGCACCAAGACCAAGCGGGACATCGAAGCCTTCGGCGTGGCGGAGTTCAACCGGCTGTGCCGGGAGTCGGTCACCCGATACGTGGAGGACTGGGAGGGGCTCACCCAGCGCATCGGCTTCTGGCTCGATCTCTCGGATGCGTACTGGACTATGACGCCAGAGTACATCGAGAGCGTGTGGTGGTCCCTGAAGGAGCTCCACCGGCAAGGGCTCCTGTTCGAGGACGACAAGTCCGTGGCGTTCTGCCCCAGGTGCAGCACGTCGCTGTCCGACCACGAGGTCGCCCTCGGATACACGACGGTGGTCGACCCCAGCGTGTTCGTGAAGTTCCGTATCGTCCAGGCCCCCGATCCAGGGTTGGTGGACTCCTCGATCGTAGCCTGGACCACTACTCCATGGACCTTACCGTCGAATCTCGGACTCGCCGTCGACCCCGATGAGACGTACGAGAGAGTTCTTATTGATGGCGAGGATCTAATCATCGCCAAGCGGTTGCGGACGAAGGTGCTTGGTGACGGGGGACGGGTGAAGAGCACCTTCAAGGGCCAGCGCTTGTTGGTGGGTCGCGGCACTCGGTACGAGTCCCTCTATCCCAACGTGGAAGGAGACGTCCACCGGGTGGTGGCGGCGGACTTCGTCTCGATGGAGGAAGGGACGGGAGTGGTGCACATCGCCCCCGGGTTCGGCTCGGAGGACCTGGAGATCGGCCGCCGGGAAGGCTGGCCCGCTTATCGTCCCATCGATGACTTCGGGCGGTTCACCGATGAGACGCCAGTGGAGTGGATCCGGGGCAAATTCGTCAAGGACGCGGATCCACTGATCACCGAGGACCTCCGGGCACGGGGGTTGCTGTTGCGAGACGAGCCCTACGAGCACACGTACCCGCTGTGCTGGCGATGCGACACGCCGCTGCTCTACATGGCCCACGCGTCCTGGTATGTCCGGACCACTGCCAAGAAGGATCGCCTGCTGGCGGTAAACGAGTCGGTCAGCTGGTACCCGGAGCGGATCAAGCATGGCCGGTACGGCGACTGGCTGGAGAACAACGTCGACTGGGCGCTCTCGCGACAGCGCTATTGGGGCACCCCTCTTCCGGTGTGGCGATGCACCAACAAGCACGTGACGGTGGTCGGGTCGCTCAAGGAGCTCTCAGATCTCTCAGGGCGCGACGTCACCGGCGTGGACCCGCACCGGCCGGACATCGACGAGATCACGTTTCCCTGTCCGGAATGCGGCGAGGAGAGCCCGCGGGTGCCGGACCTCATCGACGTCTGGTACGACTCGGGAGCGATGCCGTTCGCTCAATGGGGGTATCACCCTGAACTCGGGCGCGGTGTGGAGGCTTTCCGGACTCGGTTCCCCGCCGACTTCATCGCCGAAGCCATCGACCAGACGCGAGGATGGTTCTACTCGCTGATGGCGGAGGCCACCCTCCTGTTCGAGACGACCGCGTACCGCAACGTGGTCTGCCTGGGGCTCCTCCTCGACGCTGAGGGCCGGAAGATGTCCAAGAGCCTGGGCAACGTGATCGACCCGTGGACGGTCCTCGACCGCCACGGCGCCGACGCCCTGCGGTGGTTCCTCATCAGCGGCGGGTCACCGTGGGCCGATCGCCGCGTGTCGGTGGAGGCCGTGGAGGACGTCGTCCGGCAATTCCTGCTGACGTTGTGGAACGTGTACTCGTTCTTCGTGACGTACGCGAACGCGGACGGGTTCGACCCGGCGGAGCACGACGTCCCCCCCGGCGGACGACCGATCCTCGACCGGTGGGTGCTGTCGCAACTGGCTCGGACGGTCGCCGAGGCCCGCGAGGGACTCGACCAGTACGACGCCACCGGCGCGGGCAGGCGCATCGAACGGTTCGTCGACGACCTCTCGAACTGGTACCTGCGGCGTGCCCGGCGACGGTTCTGGGACCCGGCGCGCCCTCAGGAGGCTCGGGAGAAGGCAACCGCCTTCCTCACGCTGCATGACTGTCTCCTGACAGTGGCGCAACTGCTGGCCCCATTCACGCCCTTCATCTCCGAGGAGATCTGGAGGAACCTGGCCGGCCGGCGTGACGCCGCCCCCGAGTCGGTGCACCTGTCCGACTACCCGCAGCCCGACCGATCGTTCGTGGACGACGCTCTGGATGAGGCGATGCAGGCCGCTCGAGACATCGTGGAGCTCGGCCGGAGGGTGCGGAACGACGCGCGGGTGAAGGTGCGGCAGCCGCTCAGACGCGCCATGGTTCACTACTCGGGCGACCGCTCCGCCCTGGAGCCCCTGCTGTCGCTGGTCGCCGAGGAGCTGAATCTAAAGGAGGTGGTGTTCTCCGAGTCGGCCGAAGAGCTGGCGGAATGGCGGGCCAAGCCCAACTTTCGAGTGCTCGGACCGCGGCTCGGTCCCCGTGTGAAGGACATCGCGGCGGCGCTGGCCGCCGACGACGGGAGCCGGGCGTCCGCCCTCGCCCGCGGCGAATCCGTCACGGTGGCGGTAGATGGAGGGCAGATTTCCCTCACCCCCGGCGATGTCGACCTGGTACAGGAGACACGTGCCGGATGGGGAGCGGCAGCCGAAGGCGGCCTGACCGTCGCCCTCGACCTGGAGGTGACGCCCGACCTCCGGCTGGAGGGCCTCGCCCGCGACCTGGTCCGGCTGATCCAGGATGCTCGAAAGGCGGCCGGACTCGAGGTCACCGATCGCATCGATCTGGCCATCGAGGCGTCCGGGAAGACCGCTGAAGCGGTGGCTGCCCATCGGGAGTGGATCGCCGGTGAGGTCCTGGCCGTCCGGGTCGACGACGGCGCCCCGGAGGGGTGGGACGGGGCCCGGCGCGAGCTCGCGGAACTCGACGGCGTCGAGGTGGGGATCACCCTCCGCCGGGCGACGTAGCGGTTTCCCCTCCCCGATCCGTGAACGTCCGAGCGCGACGGATCTGGCGGACCATGACCGCCATGGCCGAGATCCAGGCCAGGGCGCTGCAGGCGATGGAGAGGTACAGGAGACCGACGCCCTCCGCCTGGATGCCCAGTGCCAGCGTCACCGCCGCGCCCCCGAGGAGGATCAGGGAGGCCGCGTACACGTCCCGTGCCTACTGCGCCTGGCGGTGGTCCGGGATCACGACTCCTCCCCCCAGAACAGCTCCTTGAGGGAGGCGCTTTCGTCCTTGCGTCGGTTGGGTTCCTCCTCGGGGATTCGCTCGTCCCAATCCCTGAGAAGGTCGTGCTCCTCCCCAGCGGTCACCGAGTTCATCGGAGCGGTGGCTTCGAGCGGAGTCAGGTCGATCCGGTCTCCCCCGGGATTCGACTCATCCTTTTGCCAGTCCTCTTCCGGCTCGTCCGCGGCGCTCTCCTCCACCACGAGCACGTCCTCTGGAGCGGGCTTGGCTACGGGCGCCGGGGAGGAGGCCTCCGCGAGGTCGGCCGGTTCTTCCGGCCGGGAACGGGCCCGCCGCTTGAGGTCCTCGGCGTGGTCCTTGACCAGAGAGGCCAGGCGCTCGAGAAAGTCCCGTTCCTGGAGCAGATACCAGCCCGGCGTGGCGTCAGCCTCACCACTGGCCTCAGTGAGGTGGGCGACCCTGCGCTCCGCGTCGGCGACGAGCCGCGCGGCGTGCTCCCGAGCCTCCCGGACGATGCGTTCCGCTCGCTCCTCGGCGGCCTGGAGGTCGACGGGTCCTCCGTGGGGATCCCCCGCCTGCTCTCGAAGCCGCTTGTTCTCCTCGTGGAGCGCCGCCAGGTCCTCGGTCACCTGGTCGAGGAATTCGTCGACGTCCCCTTCGTGGTAGCCGCGGAACGACAGGCGGAACTCCTTCGTCTGAACCTCATCCGGGGTCAGCCGGGGACGCGAGGCTGGCTCGAGATCAGATTCGCTGAAGCCCGACGGGGCGTCGACCTTGTCCTTCCTTCTCTTCATGATCAGGCACCTCCACGCGTCGCCCTAACATATCGTCTGTTGGAGCACGGCTATGGCGACGAAGACGATGATCGGTGACAGGTCCAAACCCATGGCCCCCATCCTAATCGCGGGGAGGAGTCCTCGAACCAGCCCGAGGATTGGCTCGGTGAGGTCGTAGATCACCTCGAAGATGGCACGCCCGGGCCCAGCGGTCGGGGGAGGGAACCACGAGAAGATGATCCGCACGAACAGCACGAGCCAGTAGATGGTCAAGAGGATGCAGAAGATCTGGCGGACTACGTCCATCAGCCCGGACGTGCGTCCCGCTGGCGGGGAGGGAGACCGCCGCCGAGGCGCTCGGTCACGCTAGCTGAAGTTATAGAAGCCACCCTCCCGGAGGCGTTCCCGCTCCTCCGCTGAGACCTCGATGTCCTGGGGGGTGAGCAGATACACGCGGCTCGCCACGAGCTCGATCTTCCCGTTGAGCCCGAAGACCAACCCGGACGCGAAGTCCACCAGCCGACGGGCGATCAAATCCTCGGTTCCCTGGAGGTTCATGATGACCGGGACGCCTTCCTTGTACTTCTCCCCCAGCTCCCGTGCCTCGTTGAACCGCTTCGGCTCGGCTCGGTGGATGGTGGACGCCACGGGACGTGACGCCGGGATGGTGCGGACGATGGACTCCGCCGGTTCCGAGGCCGTCCGGCCGATCGTGCCCGAGCGTGGCAGCCGCCGGATCGCCGCGGGCTCGCCCGCGGGGTCGGCGGCGGCCCCCTCGAGGTCCTCGTCCTCGACGAGCCCCAAGTACGTCAGTGTCTTACGCCACACCCCTGCCATGGTTTCCCTCCTTACGGGCGGGGGCCGAAGATCGCCGACCCGACCCGCACCATCGTAGCGCCTTCTTCGACCGCTTCCTCGTAATCGGCCGACATCCCCATGGAAAGTTCTCGGAGCCCCGGGAACCGGGTCGAGAGCCGGTCGCGCAGCTCCCGCAGCCGCGCGAAGTAGGGCCGAGGCGGGCGGTCCAGGGGAGCGACGGTCATGAGCCCGACCACCTCCAGGCTGGGGAGGTCGTCCACTCGCGCGAGGAACGCTTCAGCCTGGTCAGCCTTCACTCCCACCCGCGACCCCGTGAAGTCCACTTCAACCAGGCACGGCACCACCCGCCCGGCCTCGGTCGCCACTTCGGCCAGGCGCTCGGTCGCCCGTCCGGGCTCGAGCGTCTGCACGACGTCGGCGACCTCCAGGATCCTCCGCACCTTGTTGCGTTGCAGCCGGCCGATGAAGTGCCACGTGGCCTCGGGGGCGGCCGCCCGCTTCGTCTCCATGTCGCCCACGTAGTTCTCCCCGAACTCCCGGAGTCCGGCTGCGGCAGCCCGCTGCACCTCGGTGGGGGGAACCGACTTCGTGACGCCGATGAGGCGCACGTCGTCGGGATGCCGGCCGGCTCGACGGCACACCTCGACGATGCGCTGACGGACCTCGGCCAGCGCCTTCTCCGGTTCGGCGGATTCTACCAGCGGTTCAGGCACGGCTCCAGAGATGAGGGAACCCCAATCGAGCCTCGTTCTCAAGAGATCCGCAACCCCACCATCGACTGCCGGCCCGTCTCGGCGTCGCGGCGGTGGGAGAAGAACCGGTCGGGCTGGCAGGCCGTGCAAACGTCGGCCATGTCGATCCTTCGCACGCCCGCCGCACCAAGGACCCGGGCCACCGTGCCCGGTAGGTCGAGAAACAGCCTTCCGTCCCGTCGGTCCGTGACGGCCCCCGCCCCTGAGCCCTCGGCCACCGCGAGGGCAACGTCCTCTCCGACCTCGTAGTGGCACGGCCCGATGCACGGCCCAATGGCGGCCAGGACGCCGGAGCCCTCGAACGCCGCGAGTGCGCGCCCCACGACATCGGCAGCCATCCCGCGCCAACCCGCGTGCACCGCGACGAGGACCCCCTGCTCCGGAGACGCCAGCGACAGCGGGACGCAGTCCGCCACGAGCACGGCCACGGCAAGCCCCGGACGGGAGACCGCGAGGGCGTCCGCCTCTCCCAACGGGCTAGGCGGACCGCCGAATCCGGCGCCCGCGCGCGTGTCCCCCACCCGGACGACGTTCCCTCCGTGCCCCTGCTTCGCAACGGCGAAGCTCGCTACTCCGAGCGCTCGGACGAGCCGGCCTCGGTTCTCACGGACGTGCTCGGGCCGGTCGCCGGTCGCGTAACCGAGATTCAGCGTGTCGAACGGTGGCTGGCTGACGCCGCCGATGCGCTCGCTGTAGGCGACGAAGAACCCCCGCCGCTCGAGCTCCTCGGCAACCAAGAACGTGACCCCGTCGACGGCCCGCCTCTCCACCCGACGAGCGTATCCCGCCAACTTGCGATCCAACGTGGGTGGGTGAAGGCCTGAGGTGTCGCCAGAGGGGACGACATGAGCGACCAGCAGCGTGGAGACAATGAAGCGCTATCGGGGAATCTCGTCCCCGAAGGCGACGCCGAGGGCCTCACACGGCACGTGGCGCATGTTGTGGGGGACGGGAAGAGCCTCCGTCGAGACGGGGGAAGGGCGCCTCGTGGCCCTCCCCACCCCCACGTCTTCGAGCTATCGCTTGAGGAAGTCGGGGATGTCCAGGCCGTCGTCTTCCGCTTCGATCTTGATCGTGGACGGCGCGGGCTGGAACAGCTCCTCCTCGTCCCCCGGCTCCGACAGGAGGGACGGGATCGGAACCTCTTCCTCTTCTTCCTCGAACTCGGTGACCGCCGGGCGGGCCATGCGACCGGCGGCCGCCCCGCCGAGCTTGTCGAACCCGGCCGCGATCACCGTCACCCGGCACTCCTCGCCCAGGGCGTCGTCGATGACCGCTCCGAAGATGATGTTCGCGTCGGGATGGGCCACTCGGGTGATGGCCTCGGCGGCGCGGTTCACCTCGTGCAGTGCGAGGTCGTGCGGCCCCGCGATCGACAGCAGGACCCCCTTGGCCCCCTCGATCGAAGCCTCCAGAAGGGGCGATGAAACCGCCGCGCGGGCCGCCTCCTCGGCTCGCTCCTCGCCGGAAGCGTGGCCGATCCCCATCAGCGCCGACCCCGCGCCGGTGAGGATGGCCTTCACGTCGGCGAAGTCCAGGTTGATGAGGCCCGGCGTCATGATGAGGCTGGTGATCCCTTCCACGCCCTGGTACAGGACCTGGTCGGCCATGCGAAACGCGTCGAGCATGGGCGTCTCCGGGTCGGAGATCTGAAGGAGCCGGTCATTCGGCACGATGATCAGTGTGTCGACGTTGTCCTTGAGCTCCTGGATACCCATCTCGGCCTGGGTCGCCCGGCGCTTCCCCTCGAAGGAGAACGGGCGAGTCACCACGCCGATGGTGAGGGCCCCGAGGTCTCGGGCGATCCGGGCCACGGCCGGCGAGCCCCCGGTTCCCGTGCCGCCACCCTCCCCGGCGGTGATGAACACCATGTCCGCGCCCTTGAGGATCTCCTCGACCTCGGCCTCGTGCTCGTCTGCGGCGCGGCGGCCGACCTCCGGGTCCGAGCCGGAGCCGAGCCCCCGGGTGGTTTCCCGGCCGATATCCAGCTTGACGTCGGCCTCGGACATGAGGAGGGTCTGCGCGTCGGTGTTCACCGCAATGAACTCGACGCCCTTGAGTCCAGCCTCGATCATCCGGTTGACGGCGTTGACCCCACCGCCACCGATCCCGACGACCTTGATGACCGCCAGGTAGTTCTGGGGAGCCTGCATCATCTCCGCCTCCGTGTCCTCGGCCACTTCGGCTCGGCCGCGTCTACCCCTCTACCTGCGAAAACGTGCCCGCCTTACCCAGCCTCAACCTCTACTCGACCGTTACTGTTATGTAAACCTCACCTACAAGGGGAGTAACTTACACAGGGCATACGAGGGTGTCAACCCCACGCTCACATCGAGAAGGGCCGGGCGGTGGGCGGGAGGGTCAGCCTCGCCGGACCTTCACCGCGGGGTTTCCGGCGACCCGGAGGTCCACGTACGCGAGGTCCGCCCCCTGCTTCCCCGCCCACCGCAACACCTTAGCGAGTGCGGCGTTCTTTTCCGGCAGGGAACCGGCCTGACCGTAGAGGATCCTTGTGCCATCCACGAGGTGGAGGACGATCTGTCCTTCCTCCAGCGAGGCCCTCTCCACCTGCCCGCGCAGCCTGGGCGCCAGCGATGCCGCCACGGCTAGCGGCTCCTCTAGGCCCTCGAGGACGGCCCCCGGCCGAAGGGGCCGCCCAGACCGACCGATCGCCACAAGGGCTTTCGGGGGCTTCCTCCGCCGGTTGAGCACGGTTCCGTCCGCCGCCACCACCGCGACCCCGTTCGGATGCCGCACCCACGCCACCTCGGATCGCTCCTCGATCGTCAGGATGAGTGTTGATGGGAAGGAGCGACTAACCTCGGCCCGCCGGATCCACGGGTTCCGCATGAGCGACCGGGCCACGCGCTCGGTCGGGAACGTGAGCAGGTTGGCGTCGGCGCCGATCCCTGCGAGGCGCACGACCTCAGAGTCCGAGAGGTGGCGGTTACCCTTCACCTTCACGTCGCGGATATGGAAGACCGGGGAGGATGCAACCGCCCATGCGCCCACGGCCATCGCGATCACCGTCAGCGTGACGATCCCACCCCACGGCCGGCGTCGCGCCCCGGCCTCAGCCCTCACCGAATTTCCCCACCAGGTGAACCTCCGGGTCCAGGGTCACGCCTAACCGCTCGTGCACGCGGTCGCGCACCTGAGCGATGAGGAGGTGAACGTCCCGCGCGGTGGCCCCCTTGCGAGCCACGATGAAGTTGGCGTGCTTCTCGGAGACCTTGGCACCCCCGACGGAAAGCCCCTTCGCGCCGGCCGCCTCCACGAGCCGCGCGGCGTGATCGTCGGGCGGGTTCTTGAACACGCTCCCACAGTTTGGTTCCGACAGAGGTTGGGTGGCCCGGCGCCACTCCCGAGCCTCGTCCATGAGGGTCCGGATCTGGGCAGGGTCTCCCGGCCGGAGACGGACGGTCGCTCCGACCACGACGCTTCTTTCCGGCAAGGTCGAATCGCGATAGCGGAATCCCGCTTCCTCCACCGGCACCACTCGCAGACGATCTTCCTGGGTGAGGAACACCTCCGCGGAGTCGAGCACCTCGTCAAGGGAATGCTCGTGCGCCCCCGCGTTCATCCGCACCGAGCCGCCCAGCGATGCGGGGATGGCGACGCCGAACTCGAGTCCGGCCAGCGAGTGCGAGAGCGCCACCCCGGCGAGCGCGGGAAGCGGCATGGCCCCGCCCGCGCTGATGCGATGTCCGTCGCGGGCAGCCCACCGGAACGAACGGCCGAGACGCAGCACGAGGCCCGGGAACCCGTCATCGGAGACGAGTAGGTTCGAGCCCTTCCCGATCACCAAGAACGGGAGCCCCGTCTCCCTGAGGGCCCGCCCCACCGCGGACAGGTCTTCCTGAGATTGCGCTTCGAGGTACAGAGCGGCGGGGCCCCCCAAGCGGAACGACGTCAGAGACGCAAGGGGGAATCCCCGCCGGAGGCGGTCCCCGGCGACCGCGCGAAGGATGCTTTCGGCCGCTTCCACCGCGCCGTCCGGGGTCTCGGACCTCGCGCCGCCCTCACTGATCATGGGTTCCCTCCGTCCCCACTGATGACCCCAACCGGGCGAGCGTCTCTTCCCCCACCATGGTCACGTCTCCGGCGCCGAGCGTCAGCACGAGATCGCCCGGGCGGACCTCACGGGCGAGGAAGGACGCGAGGTCCGCGCGGTGGGGCAGATAGACGATCCGTTTGCCAGGAGCGGCCTCCGCCAGGGCATCCACGACGAGCTTCCCGGTGATGCCGGGCACGGGCATCTCCCCCGCCGCATAGACGTCGGTCACGACGGCGACGTCCGCGTCGGCGAGGCTGCTTCCCAATTCCCGCCACATCGCCGCGGTGCGCGTGTATCGGTGGGGCTGAAACACCGCAACGATCCTGCGGGTGCCGTCGCCACCGCCACTCGTCGCCGCCCGCGCCGACGCCAGAGTTGCGGCGATCTCCGTCGGGTGGTGCGCGTAGTCGTCGACGAACTCGGTGCCGGCCGCGCTCCCCCTATGCTCGTATCTGCGGCGGACCCCCCGGAACGTGGCCAGGGAGGCCGCGGCGTCCGCGGGATCCACCCCCACCTGCCGGGCCACGGCGATGGCGGCGGCCGCGTTGAGCAGGTAGTGATGCCCCGGCACGGGGACTTCGACCCGGGTGGCGCCGCCCTCCCAGTGGAGCATGCACGCTCCGCCTGTCGCTCGGACCTCCACGTCCTCGAGGCGCACGTCGTTCTGGGGCCCTTCTCCGTACGTCACCGAGGGCACGGCCGCGACCTCGATGACGCGTCGCGCGGCGGCGTCGTCCCCGCACGCCACCACCAAGCTTGCGCGGCGGCAGAACTCGGCGAACGCCGCTTCGATCTCATCCCGGCCCGAGAAGAAGTCCAGATGATCTTCCTCGACGTTGGTCACCACCGCGATCTCTGGGGAGAGCAGAAGGAAAGAGCCGTCGGACTCGTCGGCCTCCGCCACGAACAATTCCCCCTTTCCGGATCGGGCGTTGCTGCCGCTCTCGTTCAGGTCCCCCCCAATCACGTAGGTGGGGTCCAGTCCGGCGTGCTCGAGGATCACGGCCACCATCGACGTGGTCGTGGTCTTGCCGTGGGTCCCGGCTACCGCGACCGCCCGCCGGTCGCGCATCAGCGCCGCCAATACCTGGGCCCGGGCCAGCACCGGGATCCCCCGCGACACCGCCTCAACGACCTCCGGGTTGCCTGGACCGATCGCTGTGGACACCACAACAGCGTCGGCATCGCCGACGAGGTTTGCAGCGTGTCCCAGGTGGACGGCCGCTCCCTCCTCGCGGAGTGCCGGGAGCGCCGGGCCGTCCTTGAGATCGGACCCGGAGACCTCCACTCCCCGAGCCAGGAGGAGTCGAGCGATGCCGCTCATGCCGGCCCCGCCGATTCCGACGAGGTGGACGCGGCTGATCCCGGAGAGGTCGGGCACGGGC
>DASYVD010000106.1:0-4036 GCA_036000545.1 Actinomycetota bacterium
GCGGAGGTCAACCCCGGCGACTACCTGGTGGGCAAGGTCACGCCGAAGGGCGAGACGGAGCTCACCCCGGAGGAGCGCCTCTTGCGAGCCATCTTCGGGGAAAAGGCCCGGGAGGTCCGGGACACCTCGCTCAAGGTGCCGCACGGCGAGTCCGGCAAGGTCATCGGGGTCCGGGTGTTCACCCGGGAGGAGGGCGACGAGCTCCCGCCTGGGGTGAACCAGCTGGTCCGCGTATACGTGGCCCAGAAGCGGAAGATCTCCGAGGGCGACAAGCTGGCCGGCCGGCACGGGAACAAGGGCGTCATCGCCAAGACCCTGCCCGAGGAGGACATGCCGTTCCTGCCGGACGGGACCCCGGTGGACATCATCCTGAACCCGCTTGGCGTGCCGTCGCGGATGAACCTGGGCCAGATCCTCGAGACCCACCTGGGGTGGGCCGCCCACCAGGGGTTCTCCCTGAACGGCGACCAGTACGAGGGTCCGGTCTTGGTGGCGTCGCCGGTGTTCGATGGGGCCCGGGAGCAGGAGATCAAGCAGGCCCTCGGTTCGGCCCGGCCCAACGCGGACGGCATCACGTTGGTGGACGAGCACGGGAAGGCCATGCTCTTCGACGGGCGGACCGGGGAGCCTTTCGAAGAGGGAGTGACCGTCGGCTTCATCTACATCATGAAGCTGCTCCACCTGGTGGACGACAAGATCCACGCCCGGTCGACCGGCCCGTACTCGATGATCACCCAGCAGCCCTTGGGCGGAAAGGCCCAGTTCGGCGGGCAGCGGTTCGGCGAGATGGAGGTGTGGGCTCTGGAGGCGTATGGCGCCGCCTACGCACTGCAGGAGCTCCTGACCATCAAGTCGGACGACGTGCTCGGCAGGGTGAAGGTGTACGAGGCCATCGTGAAGGGCGAGAACATCCCCGAGCCGGGCATCCCGGAGTCCTTCAAGGTCCTGATCAAGGAGATGCAGTCCCTGGCCCTCAACGTGGAGGTTCTCTCCGCGGAGGGCAAGGAGATCGAGATGCGGGAGACCGACGAGGACGTGTTCCGGGCTGCCGAGGAGCTCGGGATCGACCTGTCCCGCCGCGAGCCGGCCGGGGCGGAGTTCGACTAGTGGGCGCGTTCGTGGCGACGAGTGAACTGAAGGAGGCGGGAGCCTAAGTGCTCGACGTGAACTACTTCGATGAGCTGAGGATCGGTCTGGCCACGGCCGACCAGATCCGGGCGTGGTCCAACGGCGAGGTGAAGAAGCCGGAGACCATCAACTATCGGACCCTCAAGCCGGAGAAGGACGGGCTCTTCTGCGAGCGCATCTTCGGCCCCACCCGGGATTGGGAGTGCCACTGCGGAAAGTACAAGCGGGTCCGGTTCAAGGGAATCATCTGCGAGCGCTGCGGGGTAGAGATCACCCGGGCCAAGGTCCGCCGGGAGCGGATGGGCCACATCGAGCTGGCCGCCCCGGTCACCCATATCTGGTACTTCAAAGGCGTCCCCTCGCGCCTGGGGTACCTGCTCGATCTGGCCCCCAAGGACCTCGAGAAGGTCATCTACTTTGCGGCCTACATCATCACTCGCATCGACGAGGATCGCCGGCACAAGGACCTCCCGGAGATCGAGAAGGAGTTCGCCGCCGAGCGGGCGGACATCGACGGCCAGCGGGACGGCCAGATCAACGAGCGTCTGGGGGACCTCGAGGATCGCCTGAAGGAGCTCGAGGCCGATGGAGCCAAGGGCGCCCAGCTGACCGCCGCCCGACGGGAGGCCCAGCGCGACATCGACAAGCTCACCGAGGCCGCCAAGCGAGAGACCGATCACCTCGACGAGGTCCTCTCCGCGTTCAAGGGCCTCTCGGTGAAGCAGCTGGTGGCTGACGACGCCGTGTACCGGTCTCTCCGCGACCGGTTCGGGGACTACTTCGAGGGCGGCATGGGTGCCGAGGCCATCAAGCGTCTCCTCATCGAGCTTGTCCTCGAAGAAGAGTCCGAGTCGCTCCGGGAGACGATCAAGACCGCGAAGGGCACCCGACGGCAGAAGGCGATCAAGCGCCTCAAGGTCGCGTCCAACTTCCTCAACACCAAGAACTCGCCGCTGGGAATGGTCCTCGACGCCATCCCGGTGATCCCGCCGGATCTCCGGCCGATGGTCCAGCTCGACGGGGGCAGGTTCGCCACGAGCGACCTCAACGACCTGTATCGCCGGGTCATCAACCGGAACAACCGGCTGAAGCGGCTGCTCGACCTCCAGGCGCCGGAGATCATCGTCAACAACGAGAAGCGGATGCTCCAGGAGGCCGTGGACGCCCTGTTCGACAACGGGCGTAGGGGGCGACCGGTCACCGGACCCGGCAACCGGCCCCTCAAGTCCCTGTCGGACATGCTCAAGGGGAAGCAGGGTCGGTTCCGGCAGAACCTCTTGGGCAAGCGGGTGGACTACTCGGGCCGCTCGGTCATCGTGGTCGGCCCGAACCTGCGCCTGCACCAGTGCGGTCTGCCCAAGCAGATGGCCCTGGAGCTGTTCAAGCCCTTCGTGATGAAGCGGCTGGTAGACCAGAGCCTGGCCCAGAACATCAAGAGCGCCAAGCGCATGGTGGAGCGGGCTCGCCCGCAGGTGTGGGATGTGCTGGAGGAGGTCATCAGGGACCACCCGGTGCTCCTGAACCGGGCCCCCACCCTCCACCGGCTGGGGATCCAGGCCTTCGAGCCGGTCCTGGTGGAAGGCAAGGCCATCCAGATCCATCCCCTGGTGTGCACGGCGTTCAACGCCGACTTCGACGGGGACCAGATGGCCGTGCACCTGCCGCTGTCCTCCGAAGCGCAGGCGGAGGCCCGCATCCTGATGCTGTCGGCGCACAACATCCTGTCGCCGGCGCACGGTCGTCCCATCGCCACGCCGACCCAGGACATGGTCCTCGGCATCTACTACCTGACCTACGCCCAGGACAAGCCAGAGAAGCAGGAGGACATCCGTCGATTCGCCGGGGCGTCCGAGGCCCTCATGGCGCTGGACGGCCGGCGGATCCGGCTCCACGAGTGGATCCGAGTTCGCGTTCCGAACAAGGCGATCGCCCCGGAGGACGTGCTGAAGGAGGGCGACGGGAACGGCCGGGGGCCGCTGGTGGACACGACCGTCGGACGGCTGATCTTCAATGAGGCGTTCCCGGCCGAGTTCCCCTACGTGAACCACCACGTGAAGAAGGGTGAGGTCGGGGAGCTCGTGGACCGCTGCGTCCACACCTACGAGCGGCCGGTGGTGGCGGGGATCCTGGACAGCCTCAAGTCCCTGGGGTTCCACTACGCAACCCGGGCCGGGGTGACCATCGGGGTCGACGACGTGATCACGCCCAAGGCGAAGCAGAAGATCCTCGACGACCACGAGAAGCGGGCCGAGAAGGTGGAGGGCCTCCACCGAAAGGGGGTCATCACCGACGACGAGCGCCGGCAAGAGCTCATCGAGATCTGGACCGAGGCCACGGACTTGGTGAAGGACGCCATGGAGTCGGAGTTCACCCCGACCAACCCCATCTACATGATGGCCACCTCCGGGGCCCGGGGAACCCTCATGCAGATCCGGCAGATTGCCGGGATGCGCGGGCTGGTGGCCAACCCTCGCGGGGAGATCATCCCCCGTCCGATCAAGTCCAACTTCCGCGAGGGCCTGTCGGTGCTGGAGTACTTCATCTCCACGCACGGCGCCCGGAAGGGGCTGGCCGACACGGCGCTGCGGACCGCCGACTCCGGGTACCTCACCCGGCGGCTCGTCGACGTGGCCCAGGAGGTCATCATCCGGGAGGAGGATTGCGGGACCGACAAGGGCATCCCGGTCCGCATCACCTCCCAGACGCCGAAGGGCGAGCGGGTCCCGGCCGTCCACCCCGACACCAGCCTGTACGGGCGGGTGCTGGCCGAGGACGTCCGGGTGGAGCGGAAGAAGATCGCCTCGGCCGGCCAGGAGATCGACGACGTGCTGGGGGACGCCCTGGTCGAGGCGGGAGCCGACGTGGTCTACGTCCGTTCCGTGCTCACCTGCGACGCGGTCTACGGGGT
>DASYVD010000107.1:0-10010 GCA_036000545.1 Actinomycetota bacterium
GTCGGATCACCGTGGTCGGCGCCCTGCGGATCGTGTAGCCGATGTCCGGCGCCTAGCCATGCAACCGGCCATCGCCGTCCTCGAGTTCGACTCGATCGCCCGGGGGATCGAGGCCGCGGACGCCATGGTCAAGCGAGCCCCCCTCGAGGTGATCCGCGCGGGCACCATCCACCCCGGCAAGTACCTGGTCCTGGTGGGAGGGCTCACCGCCGACGTGGAGGAGGCCGTGGACGCCGGGCTGACGGCGGGAGGCCCGACGCTGGTTGACGTGGTTTTCCTCCCTGACGTGCACCCCGACGTGGTTGCGTCCATCGGCGGGACCCGCCGGGAGGAGGGCGGAGAAGCCCTCGGCGTGATCGAGACCACCACCGTGGCCTCGGTGATCCACGCCGCCGACGCCGGGGTGAAGGGGGCCCGGGTGGTCATCCGGGAGCTGCGCCTGGCGGACGAGCTCGGAGGAAAGGGCTACGTGCTGTTCGGCGGAGAGGTGGCGGAGGTGGAGGCGGCCGTCGAGTACGGCGTGGACCGCATCGCCGAGTCGGGACAGGAGGTGGCCCACGTCGTCATCTCCCAGCTCCACGAGGGCATGGACCAGAACCTGGCGGCGGATCCACGGTTCCTCCTCCGGGCTCGGGGCATCGAGAAGACGGGATAGGGATGCAGCTGGGTCGGGTGATCGGGACCGTCGTGGCCAGCGTGAAGGCGGACGGGCTGGAGGGCGTGAAGTTCCTGATCGTCCAGCCGCTCGATCGGAAACAGCGACCGAAGGGCATCCCGGTCGTCGCCGCCGACGGCGTTTACATGGCCGGACCCGGGGAGCTGATCTACTTCGTCGGGGCCCGGGAAGCCTCCCAGGCGCTTCGGGAGACCTTCGTCCCCGTTGACCACGCCATCGTGGGGATCGTCGACGCCGTGGAGGAGCTCCGAGGAGGGTCCACGTGAAGGTGGGCCGGGTGGTGGGGACCGTCGTGGCGACGATCGAAGCACCGGTGTTCCGGGATCGAAAGCTCCTGGTGTGCGATCTGTTGGACGTCGCGGGCAAGCCGGATGGCGGCTACATCATCGCTGCGGACACCGTGGGGGCGGGTGCCGGAGAGACCGTCCTGATCATCGACGAGGGCAACTCCGCGCGGCAGGTGGTTGGCCTGGAGGTCGCTCCGATCCGGGCGATCGTGGTGGGGATCGTCGACGAGCTGATCGTGGACGGGGCGACTATCATACGCTGACCCGTGGACCTCCAGCCTCTCGCGGCAATCGTCCGGTACATCGGGCGAAGCGGAAAGCGCATCGCCGTCACCGTGGTTGGATTCGTCGTGCTGGGGGCCGGGCTGGTGATGATGGTCACTCCGGGCCCGGGCATCGTGGTCATCCTGGTCGGGCTGGCCATCCTGGCGACCGAGTGGGCGTGGGCGGAGCGCGCCCTCGACCGAGCCAAGCAGACCGGTAGCGGCGCCCTCCGCATGGCGACCGCCTCCCCCCTTCGGATCGCGTTGTCTGTCGCCGCCACATTGGCCGGCATCGCCGTCGCGGTCGTCATCTGGCTTACCCTGACGTAGCGTCCCTCCCGGCCGGGGCGGTTCCGCTACCATTCCCCTGATGCCCCTCTACAAGGACCAGGGGATCGTCCTCGGTTCGGTGAAGCTGGCCGAGGCCGACAAGATCGTCACCATCCTCACCCAGGCGTCGGGGAAGGTTCGCGCCGTGGCCAAGGGCATCCGCCGGACCACGAGCAAGTTCGGCGCCCGCCTGGAGCCGTTCACCCACGTGGACCTGATGCTCTACCGGGGGCGAAACCTCGACACCGTGACCCAGGCGGAGATCCTCCAACCGTTCCGAGCCCTCCGCGACGACTTCGCGCTGTTTTCCGCGGGAGAAGCGATGCTCGAAGCCACGGACAAGGTTGCGGAGGAGCACGAGCGCAACGTCCGGCTGTTCCTCCTGTTGCTCCAGGGACTCCGGGCGCTGGAGCACCGGCCCGCCGACCCCGCCGCGGTGGCGGAAGCGTTCCTCCTTCGGCTTCTCGGGCTGTCGGGGTTCGCCCCGGCCCTCCTGGCGTGCGCGATCTGCGGCACCACGCCGGTCCGCCGCTTCTCGCATTCCCAGGGCGGGGCGGTGTGTGACGAGTGCGAGGAACGGGACAGCGTGAAGGCCGATCCCGCCGCCCTGGCGTGGCTGGACTCGCTCGTACGGGGCGAGCTGGACGGGGCGGGCGACGCCTCTCCGGCGCCGGGCGTGCGAGGGGAGGCCCGGGCCCTCCTGTACAGCTTCGCCGAATACCACCTGGAGCGGCGGATGCGGAGCCTGCCGCTCCTCGCCCGGACCAGTTCTCCTTCGCGCTGAGGCCATGGCGTCGTTCATCCACGACCTCGACCGCCGGCGCATCCCGAAGCACGTGGCCATCGTCATGGACGGGAACGGCCGGTGGGCCAGGCAGCGGAACCTCCCCAGGACCAAAGGCCACGAGGCGGGGGAGCGGGCCCTGTTCGACACGGTGGAGGGCGCTCTCGACGTGGGAGTTCGGTATCTCACCGTGTACGCCTTCTCCACGGAGAACTGGCGCCGGCCCAAGAGCGAGGTCCGGTTCCTGATGAACTTCAACCGCGGGCTCCTCCGCCGCCGTCGCGATGAACTGCACGAGCGTGGAGTCCGGGTGCGATTCATGGGGCGCCGGGACTGGCGGGTGCCGCGCTCGGTGCTCCGGGAGATGGAGGATGCCGAGCGCCTCACCCGATCCAACACCCGGATGCAACTCGTCATCGCGTTCAACTACGGTGGGCGGACCGAGATCGTGGACGCCGTGAAGCGGCTCATCGCCGAGCACGACGACGGGCGGCTCGGTGGTGAGGGGATCAGCCCCGACAGCATCTCGGCGAGGATCTACCTTCCCGACGTGCCCGACCCCGACCTCGTCATCCGCACCTCCGGTGAGATGCGCATCTCCAACTACCTCATCTGGCAAGCCGCCTACGCGGAGTTGTGGTTCACTCCCGTCTTGTGGCCGGACTTCAACCGGGAGCACCTGTTCGAGGCGATCCGCGACTACCAGAAGCGCGACCGCCGGTTCGGAAGGGTCATCGAGTAGTGAAACGGTCGGAGTGCTACTTCGCGTACGGCAGCAACATGGACCCGCGCCTGATGCAGCGGAACTGTCCGGACTCCGTGGCGCTCGGCGCGGGACGACTGGACGGGTATCGCCTCGAGTTCACCGTGTACTCGGAGCGCTGGGAGGGCGGGGCCGCCAATCTCGAGGTCGACTCGGACGGGCGCGTGTGGGGCGTGGTGTGGGCGGTGACCGCGCAAGACTTGGAGAAGCTCGATACGTACGTGGGTCATGCGACCTTCTACCGCCGCGAGCACGTGCGGGTCCGGATGGGGGAGCGGTGGGCGGACTGCGTGACCTACCGGGTGGCTCACCAGCGAGGGTTCGTGCGACCGAACGATTCCTATCTCGCAAGGATGCGCCAGGCCATCCGGATGCAGGGCCTCCCGCCGGAAGCCCTGGACATGCTGGACCAAGCAGCCCGCCCGCCGAAGCCCAGTATCAGCACCTGATGGTGGGGGGCGGGAGTCGTTGAACGAGATCGAGCGTCCGCTCGATCCGCGTGCGGTCTCGGCGTTTCAGGCGACATTCCGCGGCGACCTCGTCCTGCGCGGCAACACGGACTACGACGATGCCCGTGTGGTCTGGAACGGCATGATCGACCGTTACCCGGCGATCGTCGTTCGGCCCACCGACGCCGAAGAGGTCATCTCGGCGGTGGGGTTCGCCCGCGAGCAAGACCTCGTGATCGCGGTGCGGTCCGGCGGCCACAGCGTGGGCGGCTTCTCGACCTGTGACGGCGGCATGGTGATCGACCTCTCGCGGATGCGGGGCGTCAGCGTGGATCCGGAGCGCCGGGAAGCGCGGACGAACGGGGGAGCGCACCTTCGGGAGCTCGATGAGGGGGCGCAGGCCTTCTCACTGGCGTGCCCGGTGGGCGTGGTGGGGCATACTGGAGTGGCCGGGCTGACACTGGGCGGGGGCATGGGGCGGCTCCAGCGCCGTTACGGGTTCACCATCGACAACCTGCTCTCGGTGGACCTGGTCACCGCCGACGGCCGCTTGCTCCACGTGAGCGACGAAGAGAGCCCCGATCTCTTTTGGGGTGTTCGGGGCGCCGGCGCCAACTTCGGCATCGTGACGTCGTTCCAGTTCAGGGTTCATCCGGTCGGGCCGGCGGTGACGTATGGATGGGTCGCGCACCCGATCGAGCGAGCCCACGAGGTGGCCGCGCTGTACGGGGAACTCGCCAGGACCGCACCCGACGAGTTATGGCTCTCGCTGGGTTTCGCGATCGTGGGGCCGGAGGACCCGTGGCCGGATCTCGTCGGCCAGCCGATCGTCCGCCTGGGCGTCTGCCATTGTGGCTCCGAGGACGACGCGGAACGGGACATCCGGCCGGTCCGGGGGAACAGCCCGCTCGCCGACACCATCCAACGCCGCTCGTATCTCAGCGTCCAGTCGGCGAACGACGAGGCTCTCGCCTGGGGGAAACGGTTCTACATGAAGGGCGGATATTCCAGCGAGCTCACGCCCGCATTGGTCGACGCCTGCGTGGAAAACATCCGTTCTGCGCCGGGCGAGTGCGAAATCGGATTCTGGTCGCAGGGTGGCGCGACCGGGCGGGTGCCGGCCGACGCAATGGCGTTCACCGGGCGGGATGCTGCGTTCTGGATAGGCGTCGAAGCGTTCTGGGAAGATCCGGCCGGAGACGACCGCTACGTGGGCTGGGGACGGGGGACCTGGGATGCGCTGACCCCGTTCACAAGCGCCGGTCACTACGTGAACGACATGGTGGAGACGGGAGAGAGGGTGGTCCGGGCCATCTACGGCGACGCCAAGTACGAGCGGCTGATCGGGCTCAAGCGGACCTACGATCCCGATAACGTTTTCCGCCTGAACCAAAACGTGAAGCCCTAGGTCCCGGAACGCGCCGATGAAGTTGCCGAAGCTCTACCGAGAGCTCTCAGAGTGGTTCCACCTGCTCACCGCTCCCGAGGAATACGCGGAGGAGGCCGAGCGCTACCGGAGCGTCCTCATCGAGTCGGCCGAGCGGTCCGTGGAGACGGTCCTGGAGCTGGGGAGCGGAGGCGGGAACAACGCCTCCCATCTCAAGGCCCACTTCAGCATGACCCTGGTGGATCTCTCCCCGGAGATGCTGTCGGTGAGCCGGATCCTGAATCCGGAGTTGGAGCACGTCGAGGGGGACATGCGCACCGTGCGGCTGGGCCGGGAGTTCGACGCGGTGTTCGTCCATGACGCGGTGTCCTACATCACCACCCAGGCCGACCTCGGGGCGGTAGTCGAGACGGCGTTCGTGCACTGCCGGCCGGGCGGGGTGGCGCTGTTCGTCCCGGACTACGTTCGCGAGTCCTTCCGGCCGGGCACCGACTGCGGCGGAAACGACGGGAATGGGCGGGGCCTCCGCTACCTCGAGTGGGACTGGGACCCGGATCCCGACGATGACACCTACGTCTCGGACTTCGCCTATCTGCTTCGCGACCGCAACGGGAGCGTGCGGGTGGAGCACGACCGGCACGTCTGCGGGGCGTTCCGGCGAGAGGTCTGGCTGGCCCTTCTCGAAGAAGTGGGCTTCCTTGCGGAGCGTCGCCCCACCGGAGAGGAGGGAGCCGGGACCGAGATGTTCGTGGCCATCAAGCCCGGCGAACGTGCTTCCGGCTAGGCGACTCAGGCCGCCTATTTGCCCAGGGAGTATAGTTAGAACGGCTCAGATGAGTAGTCTGAGCGCGGAAGGCCCAGACCCCCGCCTCCCGAAAGGGCGACTGCTTGGTCGCAGAAGCAGGGGCCCGAATCTTCCGGCCCCAGCGAGGGAGGCATCATGACCGATGGGAGTCGCCCCGACCCTCTTCTGCGGGTGTCGGTTGACCACTGGAACGGCGTCGCCAGGATACGGCTCGCCGGTGAACTCGATCTGGCTTCGCGCGAGCACTTCGAACGAGCTCTTTCCGCGGCGGAATCGTACGGTCGTACCGCCGTCGTGCTCAACCTCGAGAATCTCGTGTTCATGGACTCGACGGGCCTCTCCGCCATATTGACCGCGTTGAAGAGAGCCGAAGATTCTGGTCGGACGTTGCAGGTTCATGGAGCCCGTGACGAGATCCGGAGGATCCTGGCGATCTCGGGTCTCCATTGGCTGTTGGAAGGGGCGGCCTCCACGGCGCCCGATTCATCCGGGGAGGCCAGGGATTGGGAACCCATTCTCGTCCCAGATGGTGAACCCGATGGATGACGCGGAGCAGCCACGCCGAAAGGGACCTGAAGGCTAGTGCGAGGGCTGCTGGGCGCTTCCCCGGCTCAGCAGTCTCGAGGATGCCCCGATCCTATTCCAGCGCGCCCAGTGCAGGAGGACGGCGACCGATTCCCCCTCCGCTCTCGAGGGGGGTCAGCCCCAGGGCCGCGCGGACGGCCGGATCCTCGAGCGAGCGTCCAACGAGGTCGGCGTCGACCTCCATGTCGGGGAGATAAGGGATCACGATGACGAACAGGCCGGCCGCCCGGGCCGCCGCGGCGCCGGTGGGGGTGTCCTCCACGGCCACGGCCATCTCCGGCGGAACTCCGAGACGCCGGGAGGCTTCCAGGTAGAGGTCCGGGGACGGTTTGGGGTTGGGTACCTCGTCACCCGCCACGACCACGCCGAAGGCCTCGGCCAGACCAGACCCGACGAGGGCCAGATCAACGAGCCGCCGGTAAGAGTTCGACGCCACCGCGATCGGGCGTCGGTCGCGAAGCTCCGCGATCAACTCGATGGCGCCAAGCATCGGCTCCACCCCCATGGCGAACTCCGCGGCCGTGAGCTCGACGAGCTCGTCGAGGAGCTGGTCGGATGTCCGGCCCCCGTCGAGGAGCCTCTCCAGGGCCCGGCCGGTCTCTGGGAGCGAGCCGCCGATGAGGGCACGTTTCTCTTGGGGGCCGTAGACCTTCCCGTACCGGGCGAACAGGGTGGTCTCCGCGCGAGTCCATGCAGCTTCGGTGTCGAGCAGCACACCGTCGCAGTCGAACACGATCGGCGGATCCGGTGGCGGCGGCGGCCGGGGCACCGAGGAAGAATGACGGCGCCGAGAAGGTGTCATGGGATCACGAGTCCAGGATGGCGAGTGCCTGGCCGGCAGCCCGGATCGAGGCTTCGGTGATGGGACTCAGCACGAGAATCGCCTCGTCGGCCCCTGCCTCCGCCAGGTCGCGGAGGCCCTGAGCGATCCGGGCCGGGGAACCTTCGAGCGGGGTCACGCCGTCCGTGTTCCGACGATCGACCGCCGCGCGATCGATGGCCACCAGCACGCAAGCGCTGCGGTCGATCTCCGCGGGGTCGCGCCCCTCTTGCTCGGCGAGGGCGGTGATTCTCGAGTTCAGGGAGGCGAAGCCCTCCGGAGTATTGCCGTACCGGGTGAACCACGTATTCCAGGCGTCGACGTGGGGGAGGGCGATGCGGAGAACCCGCTCACCGGTGCTACCGATCATGAGTGGCGGGCGTCGGGAAGGACGGGGAAGCAGGACGGCGTCCTCGACCCGGTGGAAGCGCCCCTCGAAGGTGACGTGCTCACCGGCGAGCAAACGGCGGATGATGTCGAAGGCTTCCTCGAATCGGGACGCTCGGTGGTCGAACGGGATCCCGAAGGCCCGGAACTCGACTTCGTTCCATCCCGCCCCGAGTCCCAGCACCAACCGCCCGCCGCTCACCTCGTCCACGGTGGCGGCCATCTTGGCGAGGACGGCGGGCGCGTGGAACGCGGTGCACGCCACGAGCGGCGCGAGCTTCACTCGCTCGGTGACGGCGGCCAAGCCGGAGAGGAGCGTCCAGGCTTCCCAGGGGCCCCGCTCGGCCCGCCCGTCGCCTCGGTACAGGTAGTGATCGCCCAGGGAGAGGGAATCGAATCCCGCTTCCTCGGCCGCCCGAGCCATGGCCGCGTACTCGGGCCAGGCGACGCGGCGCTCGACCTCGGGGACCTGCACCCCCACGCGAAGCGGTCTGGCCACGGGCGCAGTCTAGGGGGTGGTCGGACCGGATCCGCCCCGCCGGGCACGCAACCTCTGCAGCCACTGGCCGAGCCGCCCGGGGCCGCGTCTCGCGGCAATCTCCCTTTGAGCCTCGTCGATCAGGCGAATGTGTTCGAGTCCATAGAACACTGTCCGCCCACTGGTTAGGAGGCGCTTGGCTTCTCCCTCCTCTGCCCATCGCAACTCGCGATGTTCGCTCTTTTTCGGATCGCCCATCCGCTCGAACTGAAGGAGATAGGCATCCACCACGACTTCCTCACAAGGCCCCCCGGCGGTGGGGTAGCGGTACACGGTGAAGGGAGATCTCGATACCTCACCGACGACGCCCGCCTCCTCCTCGGCCTCTCGGCTGGCTGCCTTGTGATGGGGCTCTCCTCGTTCGACGTGGCCCTTGGGGATCGTCCAGAACCTCCCATCCGACGTCCTCACCAGGAGGAACTCAGGAAGACCGTGTTTCTCCTCCCTGAAGCAGACCGCGCCGACTCGAAAGCATTTCGGGTTGACGGATCGGAGCGAGGCGCCATGACTCGGCACCAGGTCCTCCGCGGCCTTCGCCGGATTCTCCCGGGCCCAATGCCTGTAGGCCTCGCTGAGGATTCTCACCCAGGCCGTACCGATCCTTTCAGCTGTGTAGAAGCTGAGGCCCGCGCCGAGAGCGATCAACAGCACAGCGAGAACGATCGGCCCGGCGCCGACGTGGGTCCTCAGCCCGAGGAAGAGTCCCACCGCCGGCACCATCATGAACAGATTGAAGGTGGTCGCTCGGGCGATGCGAAATCGCGTTCGCTGGTACTCGAGGAACCGGCTTCGGGGGGAATCCGACTCGTTCAGCCGGAGCCGCATCTGGACGATCATCCCCTTCGGCGTGTTCTCGCCGATGTTCAGGGGACGAAGCAGCCTCAGAACGGGGGACCACTGGCGGAAGGCCGTGTAAGCGCTATCGGCGATCCGGTCGAAGAGAACGCCCAGGATGATGGAAGCAGCAGTAACGACGAAGAGAAGGATCCCTTCGGGGACGTCTGCGGGCCATCTCCAAGTCCCGAAGGCGAGGAGGTAAAGGAGAAGCCACGCTTCGGCTTCCAACCCGATGACGATGATCTGCGCGAATTCCGCCGGTGCCGGCATGAGCCCTCCGAGTCAGGCACCGGAACCTACTTTTCCTGCCTGATCCGGTCAAGGTCGCTGAATTTGCAGAGGCGGTCTCGGAGAATCTGACCACGCTGAAGCGCCTTCTCGAACACTCGTAGGCCTTTGCTTCCGGTACCATAAGTCTCACGCCAGCGGCTGCAGCCAGCGGCCGGGAAAGGAGGCGTCGTGGCCGACCTGATGGACCTCATCACCTCCCTGGCCAAGCGCCGAGGGATCGTCTTCCAGTCCAGCGAGATCTACGGCGGGCTGCGCTCGTTCTGGGACTACGGGCCGCTCGGCGCGGAGCTCAAACGGAACATCCGAGCCGCCTGGTGGCGCGAAATCGTCCAGCTCCGGGACAACGTCGTGGGGCTGGACGGGGCCATCATGATGTCCCCCCGGGTGTGGGAGGCCTCCGGGCACCTGGAGTCGTTTACCGACCCGCTGGTGGAATGCCTGAACTGTCACCATCGGTTTCGCGCCGACCACCTCCCCGGGTGGCACGCCCCCCAGTCGGGCCATGAGGCGGGGGAGGAGGGGAAGACCGTGGACGTGGCCGCCGGGGCGAAGTGCCCGAACTGCGGCCACGACAAGTTCACCGACCCGCGCAACTTCAACCTCATGTTCAAGACCCACATGGGGCCTGTGGAGGAGGACGCGGCCGCGGTCTACCTTCGCCCGGAGACGGCCCAGGCCATCTTCGTTGACTTCGTCACGGTTCAGGCGGCCAGCCGGAAGAAGCTGCCCTTCGGGATCGCCCAGATCGGCAAGGCCTTCCGCAATGAGATCACTCCGGGGAACTTCATCTACCGCACCAGGGAGTTCG
>DASYVD010000108.1:0-6617 GCA_036000545.1 Actinomycetota bacterium
TCGAGCCCGCCGGGGGTGTCGAGCTCGATGAGGAACACGTGGTGCCCTTCCTCCTCCGCTCGCGCAACCCCCTCACGGATGTGGTCGGCGATAACCGGGGTGATGATCCCGTCCACCTCCGTCACCAGCACTGTTCGGGCCTGGGCCCGGGCGCCGGTGGATGAGGCCAGGACCCAGAGCACTAGGGGCAGGATCAGCACGCCCACGGCGGCTCTTCGCCCTGTGGTGATGTCGGTCTCAGTCATGTCAATCTCGAGACGTCGGCTACGGATGATTTGGCGGAGACGGCAATGGATCGAGCATCAGCCAGCCCTCCGTCTCTCAGGAACTCCTGGGAGCGGCCCGGAGCGATCGTGGTCATGAGAGGCCCCCGCCCAGAAGTGCCGGTAGCAGGTCGTCAACGGTGATCACCCCCGCAAGCACGTCGTCCTCGACCACGAGGACGGCCGGAATCGCGGATCGCACCATGGCGCTGGTCACCTCGACGATCGAGTCATCTGGGCCGACCGGGACCTGCTGGCGGCGGCGGACGTTGATCACGTTCTTCACGCGTTTGCCCTCGAGGCGTCGGCGGAGCTCCGAGGCGGCATCTCGCTCCAGAACTCGTGCCAGGACGTGGTCGTCCAGAACGCATGGGGGAAGGAGAGCGTGCAGCAGATCCTCGTCAGTGATCAGTCCGATCAGCTCACCCGGGAGGGATACCACCGCCACCGCCCCGAGGCTCGGCCGCGCGAACGCCCGAACCAACTCCTCCGCCGGGTCGTCAGCGTGAAGCACGGCCGCCGGTCTCATCACGTCGCTGGCTTTCACCGTCTCTTCCTCGAACGCTTCCAATTCGAGGCGGGCCCAGCGCCTGGGTCACGCCCGCCGGCCGCGCCAGCCCCGTTGTGAGCCACCGCTGTTCAGAATTAACTGGGCAGCCGTGCGAGGGGTCGCAATCACGCACGTGCGTCCTGGTCGAAACCGATCAGTCGTGGCCTGGATCCGTCGACTCACCCGCGTTCATCACCGTGAACCACACCCCTCCTCCGAGCGTCAGGGACACTGGGCCTGAGGTTGCGGCGAGCGGATGGGCGACCCGAAGGTGGACCTAGCGGCCGTCCTCCATAGGAGGCTCTGGAGGGACTCAAGGACCTGGTAGTGGCGGACGGCGTCTTCCTTGACGGCATCGTGGAGGGACTGAGCGTGGTTAAGGCGGGCCAGGGCCATCTGCAGCGATTCAGTCACACCGTAGCCGGGCCCATCCTCGAAAGTCCGCTTTAGGGCGAAGAGAACCTCCTCGATTGCGAACTGCAGGTCCGTGATCTCGTCTAGGTAGGCGTCCCGCACCTGATCGGTGACCTTGACGAGGGTCAACAGCCTGTCCAGTACCGAGCCGAACTCCATGACTGCGCTGGAGCGAGCGGGTTGGTCAGTCATCGGCATCTCCTCACGAGACGTGCACGGCTGACGATCCCTACACAACGCCTAGCGGCAAGAGGCCTGCCGACCTCGGAGCTGCCTGGAAGTGCAACCTGCTGCTTCAGGCCCCCCAACAGGACCGCGAGGGCGAGAGAAGAGCCGAACCCGCGCGTGACGGGCCGGCTCTTCTCTGCCCATGAACGGGCGGTCGGCCTGCGGACCGCTCGCTCTTGCCCCTTTTCCTGGGATGGCCACCTCAGGCTGCGTCGCCTCGCCTCACCGACTTCTCGGCTCTCTCAGCTGCAGACCGTTCGCCGACACTGGCAACTCGAGGAGTGGTATTCCGTCGGGCAGACCGCTGGGACTCCTCGATGATGCGGACGCGTGCCTCCAGCCGCAACAACTCCTCACGAAGGGCGGAGAGCTCCGGGTTGCCTATGTGCTCGAACAATGACTTCCCCAATGACGCCTCCTCCCTCCGACACATCCGCGCGCATTCGATTGCACCATCTCTTCCTGCGGACCGGCTGAAGGGGACCTGAAGGCTCACCGGGGCTCTCTTCAGCGCGCCTTCAGCCTGCCCTGTGCAAAATGAGGGGGTGCAGCGGGCTCCGATACGGATCCTGGTGGTGGAGGACGACGCGGCCATCCGGGACGCCCTCGTGGTGGCGTTGGGTGACGAAGGCTACGAGGTCAGGCTGGCGGAGGATGGCTCTTCCGCCCTGCGCCGAGCGGAGGAATTCCGACCCGACTTGGCGATCGTAGACATCCGCCTTCCGACCGGCCCGGATGGGCTGGCTGTCGCCCGCCGAATCCGCGAAGCGAAAGACTTGCCCGTGCTGTTCCTTACCGCCGCAGACGGCCTGGAGGACCGGCTAGCCGGGTTCGCAGCCGGCGCCGACGATTACATCGTGAAACCTTTCTCCATGCCGGAGCTCCTCATGCGGATCCGGGCCATCCTCCGTCGCACGGGGAGCCTCCGATCCGGAGCATGGCAGGTGGGGGACCTCCTGGTCGACGAGGCGGCCCGAATTGTGACACGGAACGGTGCGGTGATCGATCTCACACCGACCGAGTTCGAGATCCTCTCGACTCTTGGCCGCCACCGGGGGCAGGTCCTAAGCAAGGTCCAACTCCTGTCTCTGGTGTGGGGGTACGAGGCGTACGACCCGAATGTGGTGGAGGCCCACGTCAGCTCGTTGCGCCGGAAGCTCGAGGTTCATGGCTCGCGGCTGATCCACACGGTGCGCGGGGCTGGGTACGGGCTGCGACCGCCGTGATGCCGACGGTCTCTCTCCGGGCGCGGGTTGCGGCGACGGGGGTCGCCGTGGTCGCGATCGTGCTGGTCGGGCTAGACACCTTCGTCTACGTCAGCCTCCGCGAGCGACTCATCGGGACCCTGGAGGATCGCCTCGAGAGCCGGACGACCCTGGCGCGACGTCTTGGCCCGACGCTGAACGCCCCCGAACTGGCGCAGCTGGCTGGCTCCGGAGTGCACGTCACGGTACGGAGTTCCGACGGGCGGGTCCTGGCCTCCGAGCCGGACGAAGGCGACTCCTTGCCCGCGGGAGTATCGCCGCACCTCACCCGTCGGGTCGATCTCCCCGGAGGCGAAGTCGTCGACCTGTCCGTGTCTCGGTCGGGGGCCGATCAAACGCTGCGGCGTCTGCTTATCTGGGAGGCCGTCGGCACGGCGGCGGCCGTGGCGATGGCGGCCTTGCTCCTCGCTCGGACCGCCCGGATCGCCCTCCGCCCGTTGGACCAGGTGGTGGAAACGGCCCGCCTGATCCGGGCCGGGCGAAGCGGCGAGCGGCTGAACCCGAGCCGAAGCAACACGGAACTGGGACGGATGGCTCTTGCCTTCGACGAGATGCTGGACGCCCTGGAAGCCGCCCTTGAGGAGTCGAGGGCGTCGGAGAACCGGAGCAAGCGTTTCCTGGCCGAGGCGGCGCACCAGCTTCGGACGCCGATCGCCGGGATCCAAGCGTCGGTCGAGTCCCTCCCGTACGCTCGCACGCGCCCCGAGCGTGAGCGGCTACTCGACCACGTCGCCCGAGAAGCCCATCGGGCCGGACGCCGGGTGGCAGCGCTCCTCAGGATGGCCCGTCTAGACCGGGGGGACCGCCCCGAACGCCGCTCCTGCGATCTGGCCGCGCTCTGCCGCGAGGAAACCGACCGGGCCGCTGTGCTGGCTCCGAACCTTCGAGTTTCTTTCCGTGTGGTCAACGGCTCCCGGACGGTCGACGTCGACCCCGATGCCATTCGTGAGGCTCTGGCCAACATGCTCGACAACGCCCGCCGTCACGCGGTCTCGCGGATCGAGGTGACCCTGGTACGGAAGCCCAACGACGCCGAAGTGAGCGTCGCTGACGACGGACCGGGCCTGACGGAGAGTTCAGCAGAGCGAGCCTTTGAACCCTTCGTGGTCTTGGATGGGCATGGAGGTTCGGGGCTCGGCCTGACCATCGCCCGTGGGACCGCTCGAGCGCACGGCGGCGACGTGACCTACGAAGAGGGACACTTCATGCTCCGTCTCCCCATGGAGCCGCGCGCGGGTCCAGCCGATACGTCGGCCAAGAGTGCTGAAGATGCGCCCCTTGACCGAGGGACAGGAGCCTTACGGTGAGAGTCGGCGGATCTCGGCGACCACCGCCTGGAGACTGGCTTGGAGCGGCCTAGACTGTCGCAGGAAGTCCGTCGCTCGCTGAGAGAGCGGCTTCGGGTCCTCGAGGAGGAGCGGATTCCCCGCCTCCAGCGAGAGATCGCTGCCGGCCCCGAACCGTCTATCGTGGCCGCCCTTCAGGCGACCAGGGAGGAGGCGGTCCGCGTGCGTCATACGCTCTCCGTGGCGCTCCCCTTGGAGGAAGTGCCTCACGACCCGAGCACAGTCGAACTTGGCGACACTGTCACTGTCCGCCGATCCCGTTCGTCGACTCGAGCCCGGTTCACGCTTGTCGGCGAGTTGGAGGCGCGGCTAGACGAGGCGTGGGTTTCGGTCGAATCGCCGCTCGGCTCGGCACTGCTGGGAAGTCATGTCGGTGAGACCGTTGAAATCTCCCTGCCAGATCGCCGCGTGCGCTACGAAGTCCTCGCCGTAGAACGCGGGCCCTAGAGGACAGTCCAGGTCAGGTGGTTGGCCCTCGCTGGAGACGCCTGTGAGAGGGAAAGGGTCGGGAGCGCACGGCGGTTGGACAGCCCGAAATGCCAGGCAAGAGTGACACCGGAGGTGGCTGAATGATGCGTCCGATCGGAGCTCGAATGCTGATCCGAGCATCCGTGTCCGGACTGATCGTCTTGCTTCTGTTCGGAGGAGGCGTCCTCGCCCTTGTAGAGAAGACGGGCTACAGCGAGGGAGTCTGGCTTGCGTTCAACGTGATCAGTACGACTGGGTTTGGCGACGGACCAAATACTTTGGGGGGACAGCTTCTCTCAATGATCCTCTTTGCACTGGCCGCGATCCACTGGTTCGGCATCATCCTTGGGATCGCGCTCCGGCGGCTGGGGAGATACCCAACCGCCTCGCAACGTCGCCCCACGGCTTCCGGATTGCGGTCGCTACGTGTCCCGTGAGCCCTGACCGGTTGCACGCTGCGACGCTGCGCCACGGAACGCACTCAGGGGACTGGCCGCTCGATGCAGCTCAAGCTTGCCTTGTATGCCGCGGAAATGCCGTAAGAGCGGGGGACGACCCGCGCATCTCCACCGTGGCGCCCCTCGGGCCGGCCTCGTCGGGCCAGCGGCCCAGGGAAACGGTCACCGTCTACGCCCCTGTGCGCTCCATTCGATACACCGTTGTTTTCATCGAGCGGACCTAGACGGCCCCGAGCAGGGAACTGGGGGACCGAACGGCCAGGCCGGCGGAGGTGGGCGCGCGTGATCGACTGGGAGGCGACCGAACCCGGGGCCCGCGGCCCGCGTGCCTGGGCTACCCTCGGGATCCGGACCCTGAAGGACAGCTTCGACGACCGGATTCCGAAGCTCGCCGCGGAGGTCGCCTTCTTCGCCCTTCTCGCGATGCCGTCGGCGCTGCTCGCTGTCCTGGGCAGCCTGGGGTTCGTGGCTGGGGCCTTGGGCCCGGAGATCACCTCGGCAGTCGAGGAGCAGATCCTCGCTGTGGCGAGGACATTCCTGACGCCCTCCACCGTGCAGGAAGTGGTGGAGCCCGCGGTGAGCACCCTCCTGGAGGAAGGCCGCTCAGACGTGGTATCGGTGGGGATCCTGCTCGCGCTGTGGTCGGCCTCTCGGGCTACCTCGGCGGTCATCGACACGATGCGCATCGCGTACGACCTGGAGACGTTCCGCCCGGGATGGAAGCGTCGCCTGGTGGCCCTGGGCCTGACCGTGGGTCTGGCCCTGGCCGTGATCGTCCTCATGCCGGCTCTGGTGGCCGGGCCGCGCTGGGGGCTCCGGCTGGCCCAGCCGCTGGGAGTGGAGGACGTGATCGAGACGGCTTGGCGGATCCTCTACTGGCCCGTGGTGGCTGTTCTGGGGGTTGTGCTCCTCGCGACCTTCTACCAGCTGGCTCTCCCAAGGCGGACGCCGTGGCACCGAGAGTTGCCTGGTGCCGTCCTGGCCGTGATTTTCTGGGTTGTGGGGAGCCTCCTGGTGCGCCTCTACGCTCAGTGGACTCTTGAGAGCGGCAGCATGTATGGGTCGCTGTCCGCGCCTCTCGTCCTGTTGCTATGGCTGTATGTGGTGGGCCTGGCCGTGCTCCTCGGAGCCGAGCTCAATTCGGAGATCGAGAAGGTGTGGCCCTCGGGGCGGCAACCCGGCGGGCACGGGCCACCGCAAGAGGCGCAGTCCTGATCTGCCCGTGAATGACGTCTCTTTGTCTGCCGACTTTCTCCGTCTTCAGATTCCGGACCGCACGACCAAGTGATGTTCCACCCCTTTCTCCTCGGCCGCCGGATCCGCGGCTACGGTGGTGTGGTAGGGGCCGGGTAGCCCCCGAGCCCCTACCGGTCGGTTGCTTGAACAGATCTTGCTCTTACTCCGCGGACTGGGGGCGGAGCAACAGTTTGGTTCCCTGTTCTGTCTCCTCCGCATCCAGCACGGCTGCATCGAGCGGCTGAACTAGATCCTCAGCGAGGAACACGTCCAGGCCCGGGGCCTGCGTTGTCGCGTCGCCCTCGCGTGGACCCTCGACCTTCTGGATAGCGATCTCCGACTCGCCGGTCGGACCGGTGACGGAGGCCAGGCGGATGGCGCCGCCACTC
>DASYVD010000109.1:0-22946 GCA_036000545.1 Actinomycetota bacterium
TCTCGATGGGCATCACGCTCCCTCCGCCCACCTGGTGCGTGTTCTCCACGGCCACCAGGTCGACGACTCGCATGCGGAGGGGATCCAGCTCAGGCCGCAGCGCGTTCGCCACTTGCTCCGCGGTGATCAGGCCGCGGTCCCCGGAGATTGGCCGGTACGTCACCCCCGAGAGCGTGGCCGCGCTGATCTTCTCCACGGTGATCACGTGGGCGGTGGCCTCGGCGATCACCTCGTGGCCGTGCCGCACCAGCGTCCGGAGCGCGGTCTGGTTGCACATCGTCCCGGATGGCGCGTAGGTTGCGGCTTCCTTGCCCATGATCTCGGCGGCCCGCTCCTGGAGCCTGCGGACCGTGGGGTCGTCGCCGTAGATGTCGTCCCCCACTTCGGCCTCGGCCATGGCCTTCCTCATGGCCTCGGTGGGGCGGGTGACCGTGTCGGATCGAAGGTCGATGAGGCTCACGGCAGGCCTCCTTGGAGGATCGTGGCCAGCTTCCCCGAATCGATGTTCCCGCCCGAAACCACGCATACGACCTTCCCACCGCCGGCCATTCCCCGAAGGGCTGCGGCCACCGGAACGGCGCCGGCGCCCTCAGCGATCACCCGGTTGCGCTCGGCCATGAGCCATACGGCCTTCGCGACCTCCAGTGGGTCCACCACGCGTGAGCCATCGAAGAGCTTCGAGGCGAGCGCAAACATCTCCGGGAGCACCACCGGCCCGCCCGCCCCGTCCACGAAGCTCGGAGTGAAGGGGACCTCCACGGGCTTGCCGGCAGCGAGCGAGGGGGCCAACGGTGCCCCCGTCGCCACCTCGGCCGCGTAGATCCGGACCTTCGGCTTGAGGGCCCTCAGGGCCGAGGCGATCCCGCACGAAAGGCCTCCGCCGCCGTACGGGATCAGCACTGCGTCGACGTCCGGAAGGTCGTCCAGGATCTCCAGCCCGATGGTGCCGTTGCCCGCCATCACCGCGGCATCGCTGAAGGGATGGACGAACAGCCCGGTCATGCCGTCGCGGCGCCGTGTGCGGAACAGCTCGAACCATTCCCCGAAGGGGACCTCCTCGATTGAAGCGCCCAGGCGGCGGACGGCGTCGACCTTGGTCGGAGCGGCCGTGTCCGGCACGACCACGGTGCAGGGAACTCCCAGGCGTCGGGCGTGCCACGCCACCGCCTGGGCCATGTTGCCCGCGCTCGCCGTCCACAATCCCTCAGCCACCTGGCCCGGGTGGGCCAGGGCCATGGCGTTCCCGGCACCGCGGACCTTGAACGAGCCCATCGGCTGGAGGTTCTCCAGCTTCAGGTAAACATCCGCCGGAGCATCTTCGACGCCCAGCCGCACCAGCGGCGTCCGCATAACGGACCCTTTCAGGCGCTCCCGAGCGGCCTCGATCTCGGCGAGCGGGATGGGCTCGATCGACAGGGCTTCCGCGCCGGCGGCCATCAGGCTCGTTGGCCCCCCAGCTCCACCCTGGTCCCTATGCCCTTCTCCTTGGCCTTCTCGTAGAGGTGGTGGGCGGAAGCCAGGTCCTCGACGGCCAGCCCGGCGGACTCGAACAAGGTGATCTCCTCGGGCGAGGAGCGTCCCGGAGCGGAGCCGGTCAGAACTTCCCCGAGCTCCCCAACGATGTGATCCTCGCTGATGGCGCCCTCTCCCAGAGGGATCACCACGTCGCCCTTCTCGTTGACGGCCGACTCGCGGCGGTCCACGTAGAGCCGAGCTCGCGTAATCACCTCGGTGTCCACCTCCCGCCCTTCTCTTCCCGAGAATCCCACCGCGTTGACGTGGGTCCCGGGAGCCAGCCATTCACCGCGGAGGACCGGCTCACGAGCGGACGTCGTGGTGCAGACGATGTCGGCGTCGCCCACGGCTTCTTCCGCGTTTGGGACCACCTCGATGCGCAGACCACGGGCCTGCGACTCCCTCTCTGCGAACGCCCGGGCACGCTCGTCGGTCCGGCTCCACACCCGGACCCCGCGAACGTCCCGGACGGCGAGCATCGCCGCGAGGTGCGAATGCGCCTGCGTTCCCGAACCGAGGATGGCGAGGTCCCGAGCGTCCTCGCGGGCGAGATGCTTCGTGGCAACGCCGCTCACCGCGGCGGTGCGGATCGCCGTGACCTCGGTGGCGTCGCACAAGAGCAGCGGCCGGCCGCGTTCGGTCTCGAATAGCAGCACCGCACCCTGGTGGGCGTCGAGCTCCGTTCCCTCGTTGCCCGGGAAAACGGTGATGACCTTCACCCCCACCGCTCCCAGGTGACCGGCGTACGCGGGCATGGTCGCCAGCGCGCTGCGTCCGTCAGGGAGCCACGTGATCTGCCGGAGGGGAAGGAGGACCTCCCCGCGGGCCAGCGACGCCAGTGCCGCCTCCATGACATCGACACATTCATCCATCGGGAGGAGCTCCCGAACCTCGTCCTGGTTGAGGACGGTAATCTCCATGCTCGGTCCTAACCGGACGCTTCCTCTTCCTCGAGCGCCACGTACTGATCGATGACGTCGATGGTGAGGGGGCTGCGGCACGAAGGGCAGATGTATTGGGTGGACGAGCTGTCTTCTCGCTCAACCGGAAGAGGAATGATCTCCTCGCCGCATAACGGACAGCGCACCGTGGCCATGGCCGTGCCAGCCTACCCGAAGAAGACCTCGGCCACCTCGTACAACTCGTCGGGCACGAGCTTGGGCCTCGACACCGCATCGTCCAGCGGCACGTCGACGACGTCCGACCCGCGGAGGGCGACCATCCTCCCCCAGGTTCCGTTCGATACCAGGTCGATAGCGGCCACCCCGAACCGGGTCGCCAGGACACGATCGTAAGCCGTCGGCGTCCCCCCGCGCTGGACGTAGCCGAGGATGTGCACCCGGGTGTCGAATCCCGTCCGCCGCTGGATCTCCCGGGCGATCAGGTAGGAGATCCCGCCCAGGCGCGGCCGGTCGAACTCGTCCTTTTCGTATTCCGGTTCCTCCATCGTCCCTTCCTTGGGCCGGGCGCCCTCGGAGACCACGACGATGGAAAAGAGGTGCCCGCGCGAGTGGCGATGGCGAATATGGTGGCACACCTCGGCGACGTCGAACGGATGCTCGGGGATGAGGATCACGTCGGCGCCCCCTGCGAGCCCGGCGTACACGCCGATCCAGCCAGCTTGGCGGCCCATCACCTCCACCACCATGACCCGGTTGTGGCTCTCCGCCGTCGAGTGGAGCCGGTCGATTGCGTCCGTCGCGACCTGGACCGCCGTATCGAACCCGAACGTGAAGTCCGTCCCCGCCAGGTCGTTGTCGATCGTCTTGGGGACGCCGACGACGTTCACGCCCTCCGCGGCGAGCTTGGCGGCCGTGCCCATGGTCCCCTCGCCCCCAATCACGATGAGGCCATCCAAGTTCTGGGCGTGGAGGGTCTCCTTGATGAGGTCCAGCCCCCCCTCCACCCGGAACGGGTCGACCCGAGACGTTCCCAGGATCGTTCCCCCGCGGTGAAGGATCCCCCGCACGGTCTCCGGCGGGAGCTCCTTCACGGCCCCGTCCAGCACGCCCTGGTAGCCGTTGCGGAAGCCCACGATGACGTGGCCGTACCGCTCCGTGCCCTTGCGGACGACCGCTCGAATGACCGCGTTGAGACCGGGGCAGTCGCCACCGCCGTTCAGGATGCCGATTCTCGCCACGTCGTTCCCGTCTCGCGAAGTGCCTGGTTCGTGACCATTCTAAGTGCCTCCTCCATCCCGGCTGCTTCTGCCGAGCGCCGACCCCTCAGGCCCAGACAGCCCCGTGCCGATGGTTCAGGAGGGCCTCCGGCCCCCAACCGTCATGCGCAAGGCAGCCTTGCTCGCCGTCGCCTTCGTGCTCTTGTCCCCCGCATGGGCAGGGGCCCAGACCCTCCACGACCTGGAACAAGCCCGCAAGGACCGGGACGCCGCCGAGGCCCGGGTCCATCGGCTGACGGCCGACATCCACCGGCTGTCTCAGCGGTACCGGCGCCTCGACGCCCTGGCGCAGGATGCCTCCAGGCGGCTCATCGACGCCTACCGCCGGGAGATGGCCGTCCAGGCCAGCCTCGAAGACGCCCGCCGCGTGATCGAGGAGCGGGCCAGCGCCGCCTACCGGGCCGGCCCCGGGGCGATCCTGGCCGCGTACATGCAGGCCATCACCCAGGCCGGCACGTTTGCGGACCTGCACTCGGCCGACATCCTGATCGAGCACGCCCTGGAATCGGACATCGATCGTGCTCTGGAGGTCCTCCAGGACCGAACGACCGCCCGCTCGGTCCGACGAGTCGTACAACGGAAGCAGGAACGCCTGGTCAGTCGAGAGATCAGGCTGGCGGCGCTTCGCGGCGAGCTCGAGACCAAGCTCGCACTGGCGAGGGCGATCGCCCAGGCGGCCGGCCTCGAGGTCGGGAAGCTGGAACGGGAGGAGCAGCGCCTCCTGGCGGCCGCTCGGCGGGACCAGAACCGCCAGCAACATTCCCTCGTCGGGGAGCTGGACGCCGACCTGAAGGCGCTCCTCGCGCTCATGGGACCGAACGAGGGGCGAGGCTGCGAGATCCCGCCCGCCCTCCGAATGACCGGCCAATCCTTCTCCGGGCTTGCCTCCTGGTACGGTTGGGACTTCGCCGGGAACCCAACGGCTTCGGGGGCGATTTACGATCCTCGCCTGTTCACCGCGGCCCACAAGACCCTTCCGCTGAACTCCTTCGTCCGGGTCCGCCGAGGGGACAGGTGCGCGGTGGTACTGGTGAACGACCGGGGGCCGTACATCGACGGGCGAGTGATCGACCTCTCGATGGCAGCAGCGGAGTACCTCGGCGTGGGCGTGACCCACGTCGAAGTGGACATCCTCGCTCGGGCGTAGCGGAGCAACGTCCGAACCTCTCACCCTGGCGCCGCAGAAAGGGTGCCGGTAGCCTCACGGTCGTGGACCGGATCCTGGCCATCGACGCCGGGACCACGGGGGTCCGGGCGCTGGTAGTGGACGAGGCCGGCGGCGTGACGGCCCGCGGCCACCGGGAGTTCCCGCAGTCGTTCCCCCGCCCCGGCTGGGTGGAGCACGACCCCGAAGACTGGTGGACCGCAGCCCTCCAGGCCACCCGAGAGGCCCTCTCCTCGGCCGAGATCGAAGCCCGCGACCTCACCGCTCTGGCCATCACCAATCAGCGCGAGACCACCGTGGTGTGGGACCGCAGAACGCTGCAGGCCGTCCACCCGGCCATCGTGTGGCAGGACCGCCGCACCGCACCGCTGTGCGAGCGCCTGCGCGAAGAGGGTTGGGAGACGCCGATCCGCGAGCGGACCGGTCTGGTGATCGACCCGTACTTCTCGGCGACCAAGCTGGCCTGGCTTCTCGAGGAGGTCGAAGGGGTTCGGGACGAAGCTGGGGCCTCCCGGCTTGCCTTCGGAACCGTGGACGCTTACCTCGTTGCCCGGCTCACCGGCGGCCGCGTCCACGCCACCGATCACTCGAACGCTGCCCGGACCATGCTCTTCGACATCCACCGTTTGGCATGGGACGAGGACCTCCTGACGAGGTTCGACATCCCCAGAGAGCTCCTGCCTGAGGTACGGAACTCGTCGGGAGACTTCGGGGCGACCGATCCCGAGGCCTTCTTCGGTGCGTCCATCCCCGTGGGCGGCGTGGCCGGAGACCAGCAAGCCGCCCTGGTCGGTCAGGCGTGCTTCGGACCAGGCGACGCCAAGAACACCTACGGCACCGGGTCGTTCCTCCTCCTGAACACGGGAGAGAAGCCGGCGACGGGCGGTTCGGGGTTGCTCACCACCATCGCCTACTCCGACGCCGAGGGCGTCCGATACGCCCTGGAGGGCTCGATCTTCGTCACCGGCGCTGCGATCCAGTGGCTTCGGGATGGACTGGGGGTGATCGCCCGGTCCGACGAGGCCGGCCCCCTTGCCGCCTCCGTGCCGGACACAGGCGGGGTGTACTTCGTGCCGGCCTTGACGGGTCTGGGGGCGCCGTGGTGGGACCCCTACGCCCGCGGCCTGATCGGCGGGATCACTCGCGGCACCGGCCGCGCGCACCTGGTCCGGGCGGCCGTTGAGGCCATGGCGTACCAGACCAGAGACGTGGCCGACGCCATGGTCGAGGCGGCAGGAACCAGCATGTCCGAGCTGAAGGCCGATGGCGGCGCCAGCGCCATGGACGTTCTGATGCAGTTCCAGGCAGATCTCCTCGGCGTTCCGGTCCGGCGCCCGGTCCACCAAGAGACGACAGGGCTGGGAGCGGCCTATCTCGCCGGCCTGTCCGCAGGAGTGTGGTCGTCGAAGGAAGAGGTGGCCGCATCATGGCAGCTCGACCGTGAGTTCATACCCGGCGACACGGTGGAAGCGGACCGTCGATACGGAGGCTGGCGTCGTGCGGTGGAGAGAACGCTGGGCTGGGAAAGACGGGGTTGAGGCTGGAGGTCTCGGAGGAACCCGCTACTCGGAGGTCTGGGAATCGGACGACGCCGGCTCGAGCGCGGTTGCCGTTTCGGTCGCCTCTGTCTCGGACGCCATGGCGAGGTCCTTCTTCACCTTCGACGCGTACTCGTCGACGTACTCCTGGTCCGAGAGCATCATGATCTCGTACATGATCTCGTCGGTGACCGACCGCAGTACGAAGCGGTCGCGGGAGCGCTCGTAGTACTGCTCGAACGTAAGCGGGGCACCGTAGACGACCTCCACCCGGCCGAAGAGCCGGGGAACCTTCGCCCCGATGGGCATCACCCGATCGGTGCCCTTCACGCACACCGGGATCAGCGGGGCCCGAGCCTCGAGAACCATCCGGGCCACTCCGGTCTTCCCTCGGTAGAGGCGTCCGTCGGGACTCCGGGTGCCCTCCGGGTAGATCGCCACGATGTGCCCGTCCTGCAGCGCCTTGATCCCCGCTCGGATGGCCGCCTCGGAGGCAGCCCCTCCCTCGCGCCGCACCGGGATGACGCCCACGGACCGAACGAACCACCGGGTCCGCCAGGAGTCGAAGTAGTCGGACTTGCCCAGGAACACCACCCGGCGCTTGAGGAGCAGCGGGATGAACAGGCTGTCCATGAACGATAGGTGGTTGGACGCGAGGACGGCCGGCCCCTTCTCGGGGACGTTCTCCAGGCCCGTCGCCCTGGGCCGGTACACCAACCGCAGGAACGGGCCCAACAGCAGGTGTTTCAGGATCCAGTAGAACATGGTCTCTTCCCCGTGCTCCTGCTCCGCCCTCTACACTATTAGACCCGGCGCGGCTCGAACAAGGTACGGAAGGGGGACACGCTCGTGCTTGCCAGCGCCCTGGAGATTACGTTCACGCTGGTCGTCGGAGGGGTAACGGTGCTCGCTGGCCTCTTTAGCCTCTACGTGCTCATTCAGCTCTTCCGCAACCCCTCTCGCAGGTGAAACATGACTGAGAGAAAGAGAGTGCTCCTGGTAGAGGACGACGAGGCCGTCCGCCAGCTGGTCAAGGTGACCCTGGAGCTGAACGACTACGACGTGATCGAGGCCAAGGACGGGCTCGAAGGGCTGCTGCTCCTGGACGTCCACCACCCGGACGCGGTGGTCCTCGACCTCATGATGCCGGACCTCGGAGGCGAGCGGATGCTGGCACAGCTCCGGTCCACCCCGGAGACGAAGCGGACTCCCGTGGTCATCATCACCGGCAAGCCTGAGGTGGCCCCCGAAGTGATTGGCCTGGTCGGGCGGGAGAACTTCTTCGCCAAGCCGTTCGACCCCGACGCAGTGATCGCCCGGCTCAAAGCGCTGGCCGGATGACGAAGGCATCGGTTGACTGACCTCAGATACCCCATCCGGCCGGGCTGCGAGCCCTTCGCGTTCGAGGGAAGTTCCACCGGCGTCCTGCTGCTTCACGGCTACAGCGGGAGCCCGGCGTCACTCCGGCCGATGGGTGAGTGGCTGGCTCGCCGGGGCTACTCGGTCGCTTCCCCCCGACTTCCCGGACATGGCACGGATTGGCGGGAACTCGCCGACACCACCTGGCAGGACATCGCGGAGGAAGCGGATCGTGCCCTGAGGGAGCTCGCTGGCAAGTGCGACTCGGTCGTGGTAGCCGGGCTCTCCGTCGGCGGCCTTCTGGCTTTCCACCTCGCCGCGCACAACCCTCCCCCGGCGGTGGCAGGGATTGTTGCCATCAACCCCTACGTCCGCAATCCTCTCTTCGCCTTCCTCCCGGTGGTCCGGCGCTTCCGTCGCAAGGTCAAGGGAATCATCAACGACATCAAACGAGAGGGGCAGGATGAGCTGGGCTACGAATACCTCCCCGTGGCAGGGATCGCCCAGCTGGACCGGCTGATGGATGTTGTTCAGGGAGAGCTGTCGGACGTCACGTGCCCGGTGAGGCTGTTCCTCTCCGACATCGACCACGTGGTTCCGAAGGGAATGGCTCGATGGGCGTTCGAGCGGCTCGGCTCCGAGGACAAGGAGCTCATCGAGCTCCACGACTCCTACCACGTGGCCACCCTGGACAACGACGCGGAGGCCATCTTTCGCGGGACCGACGAGTTCGTGGTCCGGGTTGCTGGTGCAGTTACTCCTCCCCCACGACGACGTCGGCGAAAAGCGGGAGATGGTCGGAAGCCTCCGTCGCGTCGGGGGTAGCCCCAAGCCAGCAACGCTCCACCCGAACCTCTTCCGACACGAACAGGTAGTCGATCCGGGCCCGCGGCTCGCGGGCGGGGAAAGTCTCCCCGGAATCACTCATCGGGCCCGAGGCCGCGCGAGGCCACGCATCCCACAAGCGGTCGGCGATCCAAGCAGCGGCCTTTCCCTGCGGTCCCTCGTTCAGGTCGCCTCCGAGGACGATCGGTGGATCCATCCCGGCGAGGGCGTCGGTCAGCTCGCGCGCGTGCGGCGGGCGTTCAGCGTCGGAGAGCCCCAGGTGTACTGTCACGAGGGTCACGGGCACGCCCGCTCGACGGGCCCGTACCACGATGGCACCCCGGGGTGGCAGCCCTCCGGTCCTGGAGAACCGAATCACCTGGGCATGCACCGGCCTCCAGGGGGGCCTGAGGAGGACGGCGTTCGGGACACCCCCGAACAGACGGAGGCCGTGGGCCGCGACTCCCATGCCCGTGGCTCGGGCGAACCGCTGGAGCGTGAACCGGCCCTTGGCTTCATTGAGGAGGGCCACGTCCGGGCCCTCCGCGGCCGCTGTCCGCGCGACCCGTCTCACGCCGCCCCGGAAGCCGTGCACGTTGTAGGCGAGGACGCGGAGGCGGGGCATGCAGGCGAGAGCCTAGCGCGGGCTCGGCTGGGACTCCTTCCCCTACTCTCATCGGAAGCGCTACGTCGACTGGATCGAGGAGGCCAAGCGGCCGGAACTCCCTCGCGCCGGATCGCCAGGGCCGTCGAGATGATGGCCGCCAAGAGCCCCCCAGATAGCGGCGGGGGGTCGCGCTGGCCGCCTCTCAGCCGCGTTCGTGGGCGATACGGGTGCCGGAGCGGCCCTCCAGAGCATCGAAGGCCTGGTCCAGCGAGGCGATGATGGCGGCCTTGCCGCCGCTGCTGACGAACTCCGCGGCGGCCTCCAGCTTCGGGCCCATCGAGCCCGCGGGAAGCTTCCCTTCCTCGAGCATGCGCAGAGCTTCTTCGGGGCGCAGCCAGTCGATCAGCCGCTGATCCGGCTTCCCGTAGTTCTCGAAGACCCCCTCCACGTCGGTCAGGATAAGGAGGACCTCGGCCTCGACGTCTCGGGCCAGGATGCAACCCGCGAGGTCCTTGTCCACGACGGCCTCCACCCCTATGAGGCGAGGCCCTTCTTCGATCACCGGCACGCCGCCCCCGCCTGAGGCGATCACGATGACCCCCGACTCGGCCAGCTGCCGGATCACCGGGCCTTCGACGATGGAATACGGCTTCGGCGACGGGACGACCCGGCGCCACCCGTCGTCCGGGGTGGGAGCCATCCGCCACCCTCGGTCCTCGGCGAGACGCTTTGCCTCCCGTTCGTCGTAGTACGGCCCGATGGGCTTGGTCGGCTCCTCGAACGCCGGGTCGTCGGGCGGCACCCGGGTGAGCGTGAGCACCATCGCCACCGGCCGCTCCATGCTTCGTTCGAAGAACACGTCGCCGAGGGACACCTGGAGGAGGTAGCCGATCTGCCCCTGGCTCTCGGCTCCACACACGTCGAGAGGCATGGGCGTCACCCAGTCGCGGGCAGCCTCGTTCTGGAGGAGGATCCGGCCGACCTGCGGGCCGTTGCCGTGGGTGATGACCACCTCCCAGCCGTTGGCCGCGATGTCGGCCACCTGCTCCCCGGCACGGCGAGCGTTGCGCCGCATCACCTCGATGGCGTCGTCCTCGCCACGTCGAAGGAGCGCGTTCCCTCCAAGCGCGATGACCACTCGTCCCGCCCTTTCTCGTTCGGGGGGTTCGCTCGCTGTCCGTCGTGATGCTGTCTCACCCATGGCGAGCTATCCCCCCGAGCCCCCCTGCAACCTCTCCTTCAGGACATCGGCAACAGTCGGGCTGCCCTCCGCCTCTTCGAGCTCGTAGCGGACCCGGACCGAGGGCTTGGAGAAGTGGGCCACCTTTCGCAGGTCCACCGGTGTGGCCACGACGACCAGATCGCAGGGGACGGCCTCGATGGTCTGCTCCATCTCGGCGATCTGCTCCCGGGAGTAGCCCATGGCCGGGAGGACGGGCCCGACCGCGTATCGCTCGTAGACTCTCTTCAGCGAGCCGACGGCCCACTCGCGGGGATCGACCACCTCCGCCCCGTACGTCCGAGCGGCCACCACTCCAGCGCCGAAGGTCATCTCCCCGTGGGTGAGTGTCGGTCCATCCTCGATCACCAGCACGCGCTTTCCGGACAGGGCGCCCGGCTCGTCTACTGCCACCGGGCTCTTTGCCCGGATGATCACCGCCTGCGGGTTCAGCCTCTTCGCTGTCTCCTCTACCTTCTCGACGTCCTCCGCCGCGGCCGTGTCGACCTTGTTGATCACGATCACGTCGGCCATCCGGAGGTTGGTCTCGCCGGGGTGGTATGAGGTCTCGTGGCCTGCCCGGTGCGGATCGGCCACCACGATGTGCACGGTGGGACGGAAGAACGGAAGGTCGTTGTTCCCGCCGTCCCACACCACGACGTCCGCCTCGGCTTGAGCGGCCTTCAGGATCTCCTCGTAGTCCACCCCGGCGAACACGGTGGTGCCCGCCGCGAGATGGGGCTCGTACTCCTCCCGCTCCTCCACGGTGACCTTGGCCTCATCGAGGTCCTCGTACGAGGCGAACCGCTGGACCCGCTGAGCCACGATGTCGCCGTAGGGCATGGGGTGGCGCACCACCACTGTTTTGCGGTTCAGGCCCCGTAGAGCCCGCACGACCGCCCGGGTTGTCTGGCTCTTCCCTGCCCCGGTGCGCACCGCGCACACGGCCACCACCGGGACGGTGGCGTGCAGCATGGTGGCCTTCGGACCGAGCAGCGAGAAGCTCGCCCCGGCGGCGAGAACCCTGCTAGCCGTGTGCATGACGTGCTCGTGGGAGACGTCTGAATACGCAAAGACGACCTCGTCCACGTCGAGGTCGTCGATGATCCGGGGGAGGTCGCTCTCTGGGAGTATCGGTATGCCGTCCGGATACCTGGGTCCGGCCAGCTCCTCGGGGTACTGCCTGTTCTCGATCCCGGGGATCTGCGTCGCGGTGAACGCCACGACTTCCACCTCGCGATCGTCTCGGTAGACCACGTTGAAGTTGTGGAAGTCCCGCCCGGCGGCGCCCATGATCACGACGCGCCTCATCCTTCCCAAATGTCCTCCTGAGGGGCTTCGGGCCGGGCCCGAAGGCCCGGCCGCAATCGGACCGAGCGTACTGCCCCCCCAAGGCTAAAGCAAAGAGGTTTTGTCACTCTCGCCGAGCGGGCCTGACGGTCACTCGGGCGCCACACGAAGCTCCGGCCGACCGCCTCATCCCTACTGGGCAAGAGCAGGCAATACTTGCTTCGCTATCAGCTCACGCCGGTCCGCGGGACCCGCCACAACCATGACTGCCCAGGTGGCTCCCGCAGCCTCGAGTTCCCGGAGGTGGGCCGTGAGCTCCTCGGTGGTTCCCGTCCAGGCCTCATCATCCAAGCCCCTGGCCCGGCGACGCTCCGACAGGTCCTTCAGCTCCACCTGATCTGCGCCGGCCAGCACGATCCCCGCCCAGGTGGCTTCGGCCCGACGCCCGCCCCGGGCCGCCTCCTCGGCGAGCAGATCCGCCTTCTTCCGGAACGGCTGGGGACCCAGGCCCCACCCGTTCCAGCCGTCCGCCCATCGACCCGCGATCCTGACGACCTCGTCGGCCTGGGCCCCCAGCCAGACGGGCGGCCCCCCGGCGCGAGCAGGAGGCGGCACCACCGGTCCTTCCAGCGGAGGGACCAACCGCCCACCCTCGTACCGCTCCCCGCGCCACAGAGCCTTCACCGCGACGATGGTCTCCTCGAGATGGGCCCTCCGTTCCTGGCGACCGGGCAGGCGGATCCCGTACGCCTCGTGCTCGGGGCGGTCGATGGGGTCACCCGTGCCCATCCCCAAGATGAGCCGGCCGCCCGAAGCCGTGTCCAGCCAGGCGCCCAGCTTGGCGAGCATCCCCGCGGGCCGGAGGGAGATCCGGGTGACCAGGGTTCCCACGGCGATCCGCTCGGTTGCCGCGGCGACCGCGGCCAGTGTGGTGAAGGCCTCGAGAGCCGGACGGTCCCGCGGGGCGCCCGGCGGGAAGAAGTGGTCGAACACGAAGGCGCCGTCGAATCCCAGATCCTCCGTTTCCCGGGCGGCATCGATCACCTTCCCCGGATCCCCCGAGAAGAGGGGAAGGACGACCCCGACCTTCACGAGCGCCCCTCGCCCGCCCCCCCGTCGGCCCCCGTCAGGGCGAGCTCCAGGGCGATGGTCGCGGCTCCGATGGCCCCGGCGTCGTTCCCCAGGGCGGCGGGCACGATGGGTACCTCGGGACGGTGGTCGGGCGCCAGGACGGCGGCCCTGAAGGCCTCACGGGCCGGGTCCAGGAGTAAGGCCCCGATATCCGCGACCCCGCCCCCGACCACGACCACCTCGGGATCCAGGACGTTCACGAACCCGGCGATCCCCAGCCCCAGGCGCCCTCCCACGTCCTCGATGATCCGTCGAGCCACCGCGTCGCCCTGCCGGGCGGCTTCGGTGACGTGACGGCCCCCGACCTCGTCGGTCCCGGCGAGTGTGGCGATGAGTCCGTCGGGGTGGGCGTCGGCGGCCTCCCTGCCCAAGCGATCGATGGCCCGGCCGCTGGCGACCTGCTCGAAGCAGCCCCGGTTCCCGCAACCGCAGAGCGGCCCCTCGGGATCCACCACGACGTGACCGACCTCGGCGCCGAACCCGTGCGCGCCGCGGTAGAGGGCGCCGTCGGCCACGATCCCGCCGCCGATGCCCGTCCCCACCGTGAGCAGCAGCACATACCGATAGCCGCGGGCAGCTCCGAACCGGTACTCGCCCCAGCAGGCCGCGTTGGCGTCGTTGTCGAGGACGCACGGCAGGCCGGTGTGCTCCGCCACCAGGTCTCGGATCGGAAGCTCCCGCCAGGCGAGGTTCGGTGCGTACCGCATCACCCCGGCATCGAAGTCCACCATGCCCGCTCCCCCGATCCCCACCGCCAGCGGGTCGCCCTCCTTCTGCAGGGTCGCGATCACGTCGTACAGGGTATCCATGGTCGCGTCGACGTCCTCGGCCGGGGTCTCGGCGACGTGGCGAGCCACCACCTCTCCATCCTCCGTGACCAGCACCCCCGCGGCCTTGGTTCCGCCGACGTCCAGCCCCACGGCGGTCCGAGTGGTCGTCTCCGAGTCCGCTGTCATCGTCAGAACCGGAGCAGCGCTCCGATACCCCCCATGGGGGCCAGGTCGTCGGCGGGCCCCTGAGGCAGCACTTCCACCCGGCACCGTTGCCGGAGCGCCGACTCCACGGCCTCTTCCACCAAGTCCGCCGTTTCCTCCATCGCGGCGCCACACGCGGGGCACGCTCGTCCCCGGAAGGCGACGTGTCCGCACGAGGGGCACCGAACGCCGGCGGCCTCCAGGTTTGCTCCCACCAGCAATGTATCCACGCGGCCCTCTTCGAGCGCTGCGATAGTTTGCTCCATCCCCGCCACCGCCCGACCGGTGTTGGCCTCGATCTCTGCCGAGAGTCGCCGGACCGCTTCGTCCTCCCGGGCACGCTCGAACTCCTCCTCGAGCTCCCGGATCGTCTCGAGGACCTCGCCAGGGGACGACACGACCGGCAGGGAAATGCGAGCCGCGATGGTCCGGCGAACGTAGTCGTGCAGCTCCCGCTCGAGCTCGGCGAGGACCTCGTCTGGTCCCGCCAGCACCAATCGCTGGTAGCGGCGCCGCCGCAGCAAGCCCAGCAGGACCTCGGCCACGTGCTTGAGATGCCGCTGCACGTGCTCCTTTATGTGTCGCTGGAAGCGAGACTGGGACCATCCTCCCTGGTCGTGCCAGCCCGGAACGTCGTCGAGAACGTCGGAGACCTCCTCGATCCGGTCGAGCGCCGAGACGAACAGCCGAGCCTTCTCCCTGTCGACGAGCGCAACGCACAACGCCTCAGATCGCTCCACGATGGCCTCCAGCGGGAGCAGGTACGGGCGACCTCCGATCACGATGCGCTCAGACACCCGCGCCGGTAGGCGCAACTCCTCCCATAGGCCCGTCTCTCCGCACGCGAAGAGAGCCAGGCCTCGGACGCCCCCCTTCCGATCGAACTCCTCGTTGACGAAGTCCGACATCCGCTTGGCGTCCCGATGCACCGAGCGGGCGTGCTCGCGATCCTTCATCGCCTGGGCAGCTTCGTGACCCCGACGGGCCAGGTGCTCCGCGCGCGCCAGGTAGTCGGCACGTTTGGGGAACCGCCTCCCGTCCACGTCCAGATATAGGCTCACGACAGGGAAGCCTTTGGTGTTCCACTCTGCAAGCTTCCTGAGGGTGTCTCGACCCAGATCGGTCATCCAGTCTCCTTCTGCCGTGGGCGAAGGCCGGCGGCCGCCGCGAATGCGGCCGTCATTCGATCTCGATCTTCTCCAACCGAGGGCCCTTTGCGTCCGGCCCGTGGAGCCGGCTCTCCAGGAGGGCCCTCGTGGCTAACATCAGCTCCCGGCCCGCTTTCAGCAGGTGCTCCACGACCTCCGGACGAAGATCTCCCGTCACCGTGAGGAACATCCCCACGGGGCATAGGGTCACCGGGCAAACGGGGCCCTGGGCCGTGGGTGCCTCGCCGCCCCCCTCCGAGGATCGTCCTTCGGTCCTTGCCATCCGAACCTCCTCCCCTTCATCGATCCGAAGTCGGCTGCCTCCGGCAGCGTCCTTCGGCCCGGGGGAATGCAGCAGCCTGATCGGCTCCGCTTCGCTACGCCGGGCTGCTGGACACCCCACGGATCTCGCTCGCTTCGCTCACTGCGATCCGCGGGGACCCCGTCACTTTCCCCCTGGACCCCCTTTCGTCCACGAGCTCAGCGGCCAGAGGCCCCGCCCGTCTGGGCTGGGCTGGCCTGTGGCCGCTTGCCGAACGTCACCTCCAGCCGGTCCTGGACGAACCCTGCGTCGCGGACGTCCAGACGCTGGAGGGCCTGGGGAAGGATCAGGTTGCGCTTGTACGAGCCCACTCGGACGTGGAGCTCCTCGGCCTTGCGGAACACGTCGAGCTCGCCTTTCTCCGTGAAGGGAAGACGCATCGACAGCACGTACCACGCCCCTCGCCTCCGAACCCGGATCGGCTCGTCCACGTGCAGGACGTCCGTGGCGTCACGGTCGCCGTACACCTCGGCGCCCATCTGCTCGAGGAGCTCGGGACCCACGATCTCCTGATCGAACAGACGAGCGGTGAGGATCGGCACCGGTTGGAACGATTCCCGAATTGTGCCCAGGTGCTCACGCTGGATGTCCTTCCACTTGCCGAAGTACGGATCGGTCACGTCCTCGGGGATGATCCGGTTGGCCACCACCGCGTCGACCCGGTACCCGAACAGCGACAGGTAGGTATACGTCCGGCGGGCCTCGGCGATGACCATCTTCTCCGGGTTCACCACCAGGCGCACCGATGCCTGGTCTTCGCTGGTGAGGATCCGCCGCACGCCGTCCAGGTTTCGGTGCAGGCGCTCGATCGCCGTGAAGATGCGGTCCTCGGCGATGGGCATGGAGGTGATCCTCTTGAGGACCGGGCGGATGGTCCGGGTCACCCCGCGCTGGATCGGGAAGATCCGCTCGATGTACCAGTTCATGACCTCGGGGAGGGAAAGGAGACGGAGCGTCTCCGCTGTCGGAGCGCAGTCGACCACCAGCAGGTCGTAGCGTCCGCCCTCGGCGTGACGCTTCACGTCCGTGAGACTGAAGATCTCGTCGAGGCCAGGGATCACGGACAGCTCCTCGGCCTCGATCGCATCGACCCCGGCCCAGTTCATGAGGGCGATGATGTACTCCTGGATCTCCCGCCAATTCGATTCCAGGCGGGCCTGCGCGTCGATCTGCTCGGCCCACAGGTTCGGCTCCAACTCACGGATCTCGTCCCCAAGGGGAACCGCGAACGAGTCGGCCAGCGAGTGGGCCGGATCGGTGCTGGTGATCAGGGTGCGAGAGCCGTTCCGCGCGGCTCGGACGGCGGTGGCGGCCGCGACCGTGGTCTTGCCGACGCCGCCCTTACCGGTGAACAACAGGATCCGCATGCAGGCCCTATCGTAGCGGCGACTCCCGGATGGCCGCACCCCGTCCGGTGGCGGGGGTGCGGGCGCCTTTAGCCTTCCTCGACCCGGCGCTTCAGCCCCAGGAGAGCGCCCTCTACGACCCGGCGCGCTCCTCTGCGACGCATGAGGCCCGGCGCGGGAATGGCCAGGTCGACGGCCAGGCGGTATGTCACCCGGGTCTTCCCATCGTCGTCCTCGAGGAGGTACTCGCCGCGGATGTCCTTCACCGCGCCTTCCGCTCGAGCCGTCGTCCAGGAGACCCCGGAGTTCCCGGGTCGGTACTTGTACGCCAACGTGTATGAGGCGGAGAGGCCCATCATGCTGACCTCATAGGCCACCTCGGTCCCCCGGCCCCGGCGGTCGCGCGCCAGGACCTCCACCCGGTCGACATCCGACCAGTCCGGGTAGGCCTCGAAGTCCGCGATGACCCCCATGACCTCCGCGGGATCGGCATCGATGCTAATGATCCCCTCGGTCTGCTCCGCCACCGTCCCACCTCTCCGCCCTCACTCCGGAAGCCTGTCCCTCCGGGGGTACCGTTCGTCCTAGCGCTCAGGGGTTCCTCGTCCCTGGGCGAGCTACTCCCCACGGGCCCCTTCCCTCCGGGGGACCGCTCGCCTTACCGGTCAGTGCCTCCTCGTCCCTGGGCGAGCTACTCCCCCCGGGCCCCCCGGGAAGACTTCCACTCCGCACCATCCGCGGGACTCGGGGTTTTGTCTGTCTCATAACAGAGCGGGCTCAGCGACTCAAGCCCAACAGGTGGCGGGCGGGCCAGTAGGCCGGAAGGCTGGCTCAGCGTGCCCGTACCCCGAGCAGGAACATGACTCCCACGGTGAGCAGGATGAGCACGCCCACCCCGTACAAGAGCATCCGAGAGGTGAGGAGCGGGGGTTCGCCGTCGACCGCTCGCCGGGCGTCCACGGCGGTGACCCCGTACACGACTGCGGCGGCGGCGAGGTAGAGGAGCAGCACGGGTAGGAGCGGTCCGGGCCGGAAGCCCCCCCGCATGACCAGGATCGCCACCACAGTGAGGGCCACCCATGCGAACACCACCGCCCGGGCGACCCCATCTGCCGTACGCCCCGCCGCGATGTGCCCCGCCCCGGGGAAGAGGAGGGAGAGCCTCGCCGCCCGTCCCGGATCGATGCGGGGTCCCTGTTCCGGCTGCGTGAACAGGCTCTCGAATCTCGCCCCGCACCGGGTGCAGATGCGAAGCTCGATGGGATTCGCGAGGTCGCAGCGTGGACAGGTCCACACGAGGCCCTGGGCGGTTCGGCGGACCGCGCCCCCGCCTCCGCCGCCGGCTTCCGCTTCGACGGCAGCCTGTAGCGGGCTCCCGGCCTCAGCCGGCTGCACCTCCTCCGGAGGCTCGCCGGGAGGCGCCGGCCGCTTGGCACCCTCCGGGACACCCGGTGCCCTACCGGTGCGGTCCAGCCGCGCGAAGCACTGTCCGCACCACTCGGCATCCGCGCCGACGAGGCCCCCGCAGTTGGGGCATCGCCGTTCCGTGCTCATGGGTTGATCTCCCGTCCTCGTTGCTGCCCAGGGTACCTCCCATCGACCTGCCGACGTGGGAAGAGGAACCAGCGACTACGCTCTGATCGTGTTCCTGAGGGAGAACGAGATAGGAAGGAAGCTGGCTCCACATCTCGAGCCGGACATGGAGGTCCTGGACCTGGGGGCGGGGACAGGCCGCATCGCCACGTGGCTGGCCCGCCAGGTCGGCATCCGGCCTACCCTCGCCGACGTCGTGGACTACGACAATCGGGTCCCCGACTACCCGTTCATCCATATGGCTGATTCCTTGCGGGTCCCCGCTGAGGACGGCTCGTTCGACGCCGTGATCATCCTCTTCGTGTTCCATCACATGGATCGCTGGGAGGATCAGGAGCGGCTCGTGGCGGAGGCCACACGGGTCACCCGCCGTCGGGTGCTGGTGATCGAGGACACTCCCACTTCGCGGGTGGACCGCTGGCTCAACGTGGCCTGGGACTGGCTGCTGAATCTGCGTCACGGCGTCCCCACACCGTTCACCTTCCGCAGCGCCGAGGGGTGGCAGGAGGTGTTCGAGCGACTCGGGCTGCGGGTTGTCCACAGGGAGACGTATCGTGCTCGCTGGCCGACGCTCTTGACCTATCACCACACCGTGTTCGCGCTGGAGAAGTAGCACGGCCTCTGCTTGCCCGCAGCTGCCTCTCCAGGGGCGTTGACACCTCCCGTTGCTACGATGCGGTGATGCCCATCGAGTGGACCTCCGATCCCGCGGCGTTCGCCGCCCCCGAGTGGGCTGGGCTGGTTCGGGACGACCCCGAGGGGACGTTCTTCCACTCTCCCAGGTACCTCAAGCTGTACTGGGAGGAGTTCGGCGCGGCGGATCTCCAGATCGCGATGCTCCGGGAAGACGGCGAGACAACGGCCGCGGCGGCGTTCGACCTGCGCCGGGGGCGCCTCTCGTTCCTCGGTGGCACGGAGGTGACTGACTACATGGGCCCGGTAGGTCCCGCCGCCGCTCGGGATCGGGCCGCCAAGGAGCTGATGCGCGCAATCGTCGGTCGGGACGACTGGCGCTCCGCCGACCTGCGCGGCCTCCCCGAAGACGGGAGCTGGATTCGAGCCCTGGCCATCGGTGCCGCGGATGCCGGATTGGAGGTCGAGGTGAGGAAGGATGGCGTGGCACTCGTCCTGGATCTTCCGGCGTCCTACGACGAGTACATGCGAAGCCTCTCGCCCAGGCGCCGGCACGAGATCCGGCGGAAGGAGCGACGGCTGCGTGAGGCGCTGCCCGACACTCGCCTCGACGACGCCACTCCCGAGACCCTGGCCGAGGACCTCGACCGGTTCGTCGAGCTCCACCGCTCCAGCACCGGACCGAAGGGGAAGTTCATGGAGCCGGGCATGGAGCTGTTCTTCCGACGGCTCGGCGACGCGCTCCTCCCCGACGGCGTCTTCCGGCTGGCCTTCCTGGAAGCCGGAGGAACGAGGATCGCGTCAGCCGTTGCCTTCCGGGACCGGGACCGCGACCGGCTCCTACTCTACAACTCCGCGTACGACCGCTCGCAGTCACCGCTCTCACCGGGGATCGTGTTGGTGGCCCAGCTGATCAGGGAGGCGATCGACGAGGGGCTGCGCGCGGTGGACATGCTGAAGGGAAACCTGAGATACAAGTATCAGCTCGGGGCGAGGCCACGAAGGGTCTGCCGGGTTCTGCTCCGCCGGTAGCGCGTCCGTCGGCGGCCGCCGACGCCCTCAGTAGTATCCGCCGATGAGCCCGACAGCCAGCCGTTCGATCACCCGCGGCCAGGCGAAGTCCTGCTCCACCCGAAGGCGCCCGATCTTCCCCATGGTCGCCGCCCGGGCGGGGTCTTCGAGGAGCTCGGCCACGGAGGTGGCGACCTCGTCGACGTCGGTGCCATCGACCACCAGGCCGGTCTCTCCGTGCTCGACGGCCTCGGCCGCGCCGCCGGAGTTTCCTGCCACGACGGGGAGGCCCACGGCCGCCGCCTCCAGGAAGACGATGCCGAACCCTTCCACCTCGAGGCCTCCCTTGCGCGATCGGCACGGCATCGCGAACACGTCCCCGGCCGCGTAGAAACTCGGGAGCTCTACCTCGGACACCTGCCCGGCGAAGATCACGGACGAGCTGACGCCTTCCTCGGCCGCGAGGCCTTCGAGGCGAATGCGGGACGGGCCGTCGCCCACGAGAAGGAGTCGCGCCTCGGGGACCCGCCGGAGGACGTTCCTCCATCCCCGGATCAGGACGTCCTGTCCCTTCCGGGTCACCATCCGGGAGATGCACACCGCGACCGAGGTCCCATCGAGGTCGTACCGCTCTCGGATCTCGTGGCCGGAGATGTCCGGCCGGAACCGCTCGGTGTCAACACCGGGCGGGAGGATCACGAGAGGCACATCGTGCGGGACCGCCGGGCGCACCCTGGCCGCCGTGTACCTGCTCACCGCGAACACCGTGTTTGCGCGAGAGCACGCGTACCAGAGGGCCCGTGCCGAACCGGGGATACCGGCGGCCCACACCTCGGCCCCGTGCGTGAGCACCGCGTAGGGCCTCCCCGGATCGGCCACCAGGCGCGGCCCCATGATCGCCAGGGGAAGGCCGTGTCCGAACAGAACGACCTCCGTCTCGGTCTCGTTGATGAGCGAGCGGACCCGGCGTAGGAGGTCGGGGCCGGGCGCCAGACGCTTGGCCTCGAACCGGAACACGGGGAAAAGCTGGTTCTCGTCGAACTCCTGCCACCCGGGCCACCGGGGCGCCAGCACAGCGGTCCGATCCGCGGGGAGATGCCGCACCAGGTCGTGGACGTACCGCTGCGCCCCGCCCACCCGGGGTGGGAAGTCGTTGGTGACCACCAGCGTGCGGACGATCTCGGCCGGCTCCTGCGCGGGCAGGAGTTCCAGGGGAAGATTCGCGCTCACCCGGCCGTCCTCACGGGCGTATCCATACCCAGAGCCCCATGGGGGATATCCTCGCAGGAAGTGGACGAACGCGAAAACGCCCAGGTCGAGTGGGGACTCGAGCCCCAGCTGAGCGAGCAGGCCCGGGCTCTGAATGAAGGACGGGCCCTCGTGGACCTCACCTGGTGGCGCAAGATCCTGGTCTCCGGGTCCGACGCTTCCGGCTGGCTCAACGACCTCCTGGCGGCCGATCTGGCAGGGATGGAAGGGGGGGAAGCTCGGCGGTCGCTCCTGCTCTCCCCCACCGGCCGGGTCCGGGCCGACGTCACCGTGGTCCGAGCCACGGGGGGCCACCTGGTCGTCCAGGACCCGCCGCAGCCTGAATCGATCTACAGGCTGCTCTCTCCGTACGTCCTCTCGTCGGACGTCACGCTCGAAGACCGCACGGAGGAGCTAGCCCTCTTCGCTATGCCCGGACGCACCGCGCCTGCCGAAACAGCGTTCCCCGAGGGGTGGATGGTGACTCAGCCGTCGTGCCTGGGCCCAGGCCTCGGCCTGGTCGGTCCCTCAGCCGGTCGCGAGGACGTGCGGCAGGTTCTGACGCTAACTGATCGGGGCCTTATCGAAGTCGGAGACACGGGCGTCGAGGCGTGGCGCATCGCCCGCGGTGTCCCCCGCTTCCCCGTCGATCTCACGCCGGAGTCCCTGCCGCACGAGACGGATGTCGGCGACGCGATGGCCTACCAGAAAGGGTGCTATCTCGGCCAGGAGGCGGTCGCCCGGGTTCGCAACCTGGGCCACCCGCCATTCGTGCTGGTGCCACTGCGATCCGGGGGCCCGGTCAGCCCGGGGGAGCCCGTCCTCGCCGACGGGGAGGACGCCGGAACCGTCACCAGCGCCACGCCCCTGGAGGGAGGAGGCTCCGCGGCCATCGCCCGGGTTCGCTGGGCCGCTCGCGTGTCCCATCTACGAACCGCGACTGGCTGGGGGCTGGAGCGGATCACCCCGCCCGCCTCCTCGGCGTCAGTTTGAGGAGCGGGACCAGCCCTGCCTCACCCAATGCCCGCAGAGCCCGAGCCTCATCCGCATTCACGATCAGCGGGCCTTCATCGCGGTCGAGCACGAACGTCACCACGCAGTCCTTGCACTGGTCCGTCCCTTGTTTGGTGCATTGGTCGCAATCGATCAGCACGGCCGCCTCCTTCCAGCCGGACCTCCGGTTCCGGCCGAAGGCCAGCATAGGAGGGGCCGGTGACACGAACGCGATGAGCCGATCGGCTACACCACTCCGCGCTCCCGGAGTCCGGCCACCTCGGTGGAGGTAAACCCTGCCGAGGCCAGCACCTCGTCCGTGTGCTCGCCGAGCGAGGGCGCGGGCGCCGAAGGGCCGGGCCCACGGCCCGACACCTTCACCAACGGACCGGGGCCCACGACCCGGCCACCGACCTCGGCCACCATGCCTCGGTGGACGAGCTGGGGATCCACCAGGGCCTCCGCCACGTCGTTCACCGGTGCCACGCAGGCCTCGAGCCCTTGCAGCGCCGCCACCCACTGGTCCCGGGAACGCGTGAGGAAGATCTCCTCGAGGCGCGAGGCGATCTCCTCCTGCCGGTCCGGGTCGAGTTGGGACGGGGCGAGCTCCGGGACGCCCAGCGCCTCGCATAGGACCTGCCAGAACTTCGGCTCGAGGGCGCCCACCGCCAGATACCTGCCATCGCCCGCGCGATACAGGCGGTAGCACGCCAGAGCCCCAGTGAGGAACCAGTGGCCTCTCGCCGGCGGAGTGCCCGTCGCCAGGAACCACGACCATGGGAGCGCGGCCCACGATGCGGCCGCGTCGAGCATGGCCAGGTCGACGAACCTTCCGCGCCCGGCCCGCCGA
>DASYVD010000110.1:0-2795 GCA_036000545.1 Actinomycetota bacterium
AACGACACGAGTACGTCGTTCGGGCCAATTGGAAGGGCATCACCGAGAACTACCACGAGTGCTACCACTGCCCGAGCATCCATCCCGCGCTCTGCAAGGTGACCCCCACGGACAGCGGCGAGACCTTCACCGCCACCGGACGTTGGGTGGGTGGCTCGATGGAGCTCGAGGATCGCGCGGAGACCATGTCGCTCTCCGGTACGAGCGGGGGAGTGCTCATCCGCGGACTCGACGCGAAGCAGCGACGGGAGGTCTATTACTTCGGCCTGCTCCCAAACCTGCTGATCAGCCTTCACCCCGATTACGTGATGGCCCATAGGCTCGAGCCGCTCGGGCCCGGGGAGACGTTCGTGGAGTGCACGTGGCTGTTCCCGCCGGAGGCCAGGGAGCGCGAGGGCTTCGATCCGGCCTACGCCGCAGAGTTCTGGGACATCACCAATCGTGAGGACTGGTCGGCCTGTGAATCGGTGCAACGTGGGTTGGACTCCCGGGGCCAGCGGCAGGGGCCGTTCGCCTCGGGTGAGGACGAGGTCCAGGCGTTCATGGCCATGGTGGCCCGGGGCTACCTGGAGGGCCGGATCGCCGCGCCGGCGCGCGCGTCGACCTCGGCCGTCGTTTCCTGACCGCATGACCGGCGAAGGAGGATCGTTCGATGGCGTTCGACATGTCTCAGGTCCAGCGGGGGGCGCGCAACCGCCGGACCCCATATTTCGAGGCGACGCAGAAGTACGACCCCAAGGGGTTCACCGTCTACAACCACATGTACTTCCCCATCCGCTTCGACACGTTCGAGGCCGAGTTCGATGCGCTGCTCAACGACGTCACGCTGTGGGACGTCTCGGTCGAGCGTTGCCTCGAGATCGGGGGGCCGGACGGCCCCGCCTTCGCACAGCTCCTCACGCCGCGGGACCTGTCGACGTGCGCCGTGGGTCAGGCGAAGTACGTCCTGATCTGCGATCGGGACGGCGGCATCGTCAATGACCCCGTCCTCACTCGGATGGACGAGACCACGTTCTGGTTCGCGCTGGCGTCCTCGGACGCTCTGTTGTTCGCCCGGGGCCTGCGGAACGCCTATCCGGACCTGGACGTGACGATCCGGGAGGCCGAGGTCGCCCCCCTGCAGATCCAGGGACCGAAGTCGAAGGACCTCATGCGGGACCTCGTGGGCGAGGACATCCTGGACCTCAAGTACTACTGGTGGCGGAACGCCGAGATCGGGGGCGTCCCGGTCATCGTCACCCGCACGGGGTGGACCTCGGAGGTCGGCTACGAGGTCTACCTGACCGATCCGTCCCGAGGGTTCGACCTGTGGGAGCACATCATGAAGGCGGGGGAGCCGCATGGGATCAAGCCCACCGGCCCCTCGGACATCCGGCGCATCGAGGGGGGAATCTTCAACTGGGGAGCCGACATGACGTACGAGAACAATCCGCTCGAGCTGGGACTGGAGCGCCTGGTGGACTGGGACCTTCCGGACGAGGCCGCCATCTCGCTCGGCGCGCTGCGGCGGATCAAGGACGCCGGCGTGAGCCGCCGGATCAACGGCGTCGAGCTCGACGGTGAGCCGTTCCCAGCCCTGAACGCGGTCAAGTGGCCGATCCGCGAGGCGGGCCGACACATCGGAAAGGTCACCTCGGCCATCTACTCCCCGCGTCTGCTGAAGAACCTGGGGTACGCATGGCTCCCGGCGGACCGGTCCACGGATGGGACGACCCTCACCGTGGAGACCGAGTGGGGAGAGCGGAACGCCACCGTCGTGCCCATGCCGTTCGTCGATCCCGAGAAGCGCATCCCCGTCTCGTAGTTCGAGCCGGACCGGCCCGACGGTTGCGACGCTGCGCGGGTTTGAACGATGATTCAACCGATGGCATGGGGGCGGCCGGTGCCGACCCCAGCCGGAAGGGGATACGGCCCATGACCAACGAACGTCAGGAGATGCTGGATCAGAGCGCGACGATCTACTTCGGCCCGTGGTACCGGCGCTCTCCCTTCTTCGAAGCGACTAGGCGAGCCGGGTGCACCGCGTACGACGTCTACAATCACATGCTCCTCCCGGCGTACTTCGATGATCCTGATCTCGAGTACTGGGCACTCCTGAACGACGTGGTGGTGTGGGATGTGGCGGTGGAACGCACCGTGGAGATCGCCGGGCCCGATGCCGACCGGCTGGTGAACATGCTCACCTGCCGGGACCTGACAACGTGCTCGGTGAAGCAAGGCAAGTACATGATCGTCACCGCGCCCGATGGCGGCATCCTGAACGATCCCGTCCTGCTGCACGTCGGCGAGAACCGGTGGTGGATGCAACTCGCCGACTCCGACGCGGGGCTGTACGCACTGGGGGTGGCCTCACAGGCGGGGATGGACGTCGGCATCTCCTACCCGGACGCCTATCCCATGCAGGTTCAGGGGGCGAAGGCCGGAAAGACGATTGAGAAGCTCGTCGGTTCGGCGGTCTACGACCTGAAGTACTACTGGTGCGACTGGTTCGACATCGAGGGGATCCCGGTCCTCATCAGCCGGACCGGATGGACCGCGGTGCAGGGGTTCGAGATCAACCTGCTCGACCCGTCCCAAGGGGACAAGCTCTGGGAACTGGTCATGGCGGCGGGGGAGGAGTTCGCCATCCGGCCGACGGCCCCCGTGGAAGCGCGCCGCATCGAGGCCGGGATCATGAACTACAACTCGGACATGACCCACGAGAACAACCCCTTCGAGATCATGGGGCTCGAGCACCTCGTCGAGGAGCAGCCGCAGGACTACATCGGCAAGGACGCGCTGGAGCGGATCCGCCG
>DASYVD010000111.1:0-9237 GCA_036000545.1 Actinomycetota bacterium
CAACGAGGGTCCCGATGAGCCGTTCGGGGGCGGGCACCCTGGTGACGGGTTCGAGGCCGCGGATCCCACCTCCACGGGCCAGGTCATGAAGTTGGTGGTCGTGCCACTCGCCTCGACGGATACCAGCGTACCCCCCTCTCAGCTCACGCTGCCCTCCTTCACCCCGCTCGGGGCAGCGACCGCTACTCGGCAGGTGTCCTTGAACGAGGAGGACTCCTCGGTCCTTCAAGGAGTGGGACCGAGGGAGGCCGAGCTCGGCACCCTCGATGAATCCGGGAAGCCCGTGCTTCTGGGGTGGGACCATCCCATCACCGAGAACCCGGCGCTCGGGGCCACCGAGGTCTGGGAGATCCACAACTTCACCGAGGACGCCCACCCCATCCACATCCACGAGGTTCAGTTCCAGGTGGTGAACCGCCAGCCGTTGGAGGGTGGCCCTCGGCCGCCGGAGAGCTGGGAGACGGGCTACAAGGACACGGTCATCGCCTACCCGGGCGAGATCACCAGAGTCAAGGCTCTGTTCGATCTCGCCGGCCTGTATGTGTGGCACTGCCACATCTTGGAGCACGAGGACAACGAGATGATGCGACCGTACCGAGTCGGGCCGTAGGCGACCACGGCTCGGCCAGGCGATCAGGGGCGCGGCACAACTAGTCATGAGGGCACCAGCGTCACGAATCGCCCTTCCCGAAGGCCTAATCCTCCACGCTGGTCGTCGTCCCCGCTACTACGAACATTCAAGCGAAGGGCAGATCGCGGAGGCCAATGGGTCCCGGCCCGATGGGATACATGCGGCAGGACCATTGGCCCCAGGGAGCGCGACCACAGGCTCATAGGGTGGAACCAGATTGGTCACCTTGGATGCGACCCTACGGCTGGTGCTCCACTTCCCCGAGGGACGGGGGTCCTGCATCCGCTGGCTCCTTCGGGCCTCGGTCGAGCACCGCCGCGAGCCCAGCCGCCAACAGCCCGGACCGGGCCCCCAGCCGGGGGAGGATGGGGGAATGCGACGGAGATCGCTCCCACTCAGAAGAGTGACACTTGGGAGGAGCAGGTCGGTCGCCCCTGCCGCGGCCCACAAGAGGTGAGCCGACCCGTTCTTACCCGATGTGCTCCCAGAGATCGGGTCCTTTGGCCCTGTCGCCGCCGATCGCCACAGGGTTCCCTGGTCGCATGAACAGCCAGGAACGCGAAACCATAGGCGAAGCGTGCCAGCCATATGCAGCCGTCGATCTCTACTGGATCCCCTTGGGCGCGGGGCAGCACGCCGTGAGGTTGAGCGGAAGGCTGTTCGAGGCGATCAGCGCGCGTGTGCAGGGACGAAGTCCGTGCCACCTCTATCACTCGGCCCTCGTGGTCGTCGCCCCCGAGGGCCGCTTCGTGATCGAGCAAACCCCGGTCCCCGACACGCACGGCGAACGACGCGGCGTCGTCCTGGAGGGCCCGGTGGGCTCGAGACTCGCTGGACGCTTCCGGCTGTTCCGGTACGAGGTCCGTCGGTGGCGAGACGGCGTCATCCCCGATATCGCCAAGGCTGTCTCGAGCGTGCGTGTGACGGATGATCCCGCCCAAGCGTCACAGATCCTCGATCTCGTGCCGTCTGTTCCGGCCCTCGTTTGGGGCCGAGACGAAGGCCACACGGGCGACATATGGAACTCGAACTCGGTGATCTCATGGCTGATCGCCAGCGCTAGTCTCGATGTTGCCGGTATCCACCCGCCGTCCGGCGGTCGGGCACCCGGCTGGCAAGCCGGCCTTGAGAGGTCGGCCTGGGATGCAGCGCGTGCCCTTGGGTCGAGCCGGAAGGCGATGGTCGCTTCAGCCGATCCGTGATCTCCGGGGCGAGGCTGAGGCCGAGCCCTTCGGGCACCCGTCGCTGCTTCTGGCCTTGGGCCAACCTTTGAGGCCCGCGCCCACGAGGACCACGCTCTGCCACCAAGCATGGTTACGGGATGCCCAGGCGACAGCCGAGCGCGAGCCCCCCGACCTCCGTTAGGGCTGGCGGTGGGCTGTCGGTCCCATCGGATGCGGGCCGTCGGACCCTGGCGAACATCCCGAGCGTGAGGGAATCTGGCATTGAGCCACGCGTGGTGCGCGCGGGGCGGCAAGAGAGAAGGAGGTGAGCGTAGTGTTCGAGCGCATCGTGCTTGCGGTGAACGGCTCTCCGAGCAGCTGGAGGGCAGTGGATGTTGCCGCAGACATCGGGCAGAAGTACGGGGCCGAGGTCGTGGTACTGCACGTCCGCGAGCAGCAGGCCACGTCGTTCGGTCTCTATGTGGTCGAGCAGCCTGATGTGGACGCCGATTTCGTGGAGGAGATCGTCAGGAGCTTGAAGGACGCCGGCGTGAGCGCTCGGAGCGAGGTCCAGACCGCTCCTCTCGGCAGCGTTCCGCACGTCATCCTCGGGATGGCGAAGGAGCTCGACGCCGGACTCATCGTGATGGGTTCGCGACGGCTATCCGATTGGGAGGGGCTGTTCCTCGCGAGCGTCTCGCATCGAGTGTTGCACCTGGCGGAGTGCCCGGTGTTCGTCGTGCGATAGGAGTGGGATCCCACCGAATTCCAAGCCGGAGAAGCGTGTGGCGGCAACGCACTCGCGCCGGTTCTGACGTCGCATCCGCAGTGGTGATCACGACATCAATCACCGCCAATTGAGAGCGCGCCGGTCGCGGCAGCCGCACACCTGCCCGAACGACTCCCACGGGCGATCATCGGACAAGCCGCCGGGGCGGAGGGCCAATCGTCTGACCGCCTTCACCGCCCGGGGGTCGGTTGCAGCAGACGACGGTGCTTCGCCCTCAGCGCGTGACGAGGACGGGGCAGTCGGCGTGCTGGATCACCTTGTGGGCGATGCTCCCAAGCAACAGCCCCGAGAAATCCGAGAGGCCCCTCGTGCCCATGACGATGAGATCCGAACCGAAGGTCATCGCCCCGTCGAGGACGGTAGCCGCCGTTGATCCGGTCCGCGCCGCCACTGCATCTCCCATCGCCTTGACACCTATGTCCAACAGTTCGTCGACAACGCCATCCACCAGAGCCTGCGACTCGGTCGAGGACTCGAGGGGAGCGAAAGCGCTAACCTCGTGCACGTGGAGCACGTGCACCTTCCCGTTGGAACCCTGGGCGATCTCGGCCGCAGCAGCAGCGGCCTTCTTCGAGTGTTCTGACCCATCCACCGCCAGCAAGAGCCGCTCGAACATCTTGCCTCCCTTTCAGCAATAACGTGCGCGATGCCACTGATCCAGTGGCAGCCATGTCATGAAGTCCATCTAACTGGACTCACCAGCCTTCCTCACCACGAAGCGGGCGTAGCCGTCCTCAGGCACGATCTCCACCAACTCGTGGTGGGCCTTGCGAATCCATGCCGGGATGTCCGTCTTGGAGCTCTCGTCGATCGAGAGGACCTCGAGCGCGTCACCCTCCACGCCCTCGCAGATGGCGCCGATGAGCGCCATCAGGGAGCGCGGACATGGCATCCCCGGGCGTCGATGATCCGGTCGTGGATTGCGAGCGTCATCGTTTCCACCTCCTCAGATGAAGGTCACCGGGCTGACGGCCGCAGCCATGAACGCGCCGTGGCGCCCAGAGATCGCCACAGTTGCTCGTGGAGGCGGCTGTTTGACTTTCTTGCCACCGCCTCATGTTCTCGACGTGCGACATCGGCTCGACCGAGTGCTCGCACGTTAGTGGGTCGGCGCAGGGCGGGTTCACCTCCATCGTTTGGAAGTTGAACCGACACTGCGCGCAGTACTCGTTTAGCTCCTCAGGGAGATAGGGGCAGTCACCCCAAGTGCATGAACGCTCTCCTTCGCCAGTAGCGAAGTCGTACCCGCAGCCGGGACACTGGCGGAACGCTTCCTATCGTGCCACGGAACCTCACCTCCCCCTCCGTCACATCAAACGACGAAGGCGGGGGCTGGTGCCCCCGCCTTCGTCTCGACTGTTCCGTGGTCCCGATGCCTACTTGAGGATGGGGTACCGCTTGACCAGCGGGACCCGCTCCCAGTACTTGCCGAGGCCCAGGTACCGGCCGGCTGCGACGTATGCGATCCCCGCCAGGACGATCGCGAACACCACGTGCTCGTCCACGAACGGGTTGTTCTCCGGCCAGATGGCACCAGCCGTGTAGAAGAGCCCCATCCAAATGATGCCGCCGATCGCCGCCAGTCGCGTTCCGATGCCCAGGATCAGAGCCAGCCCGATCAGCAGCATCGAGAGCATGTACACCCAGTCCACCCAGGTCTGCCCTGCGAGCCCTGCGTAGAAGTCCTTGAACGGGCCCTTCGTGCCGAACTCGAGGAACCCGGCCGTCGGGTGTCCGCCGTTCAGCCAGGCCGCGTCCTTGGCGAAGAAGTCGATGCCTCCGCTCTCAAGACGCCCGGTGGCAAACCCCAGGGCGAAGGCCTTGTCGAGGAAGGCCCACAGGAACACCCATCCGAGCGCGATCCGGGAGAGGCCCCAGAACACTCCTCCCCTCACGCCGCTGTCGGGAACCACGACCTGGGCCGGGACCTTCCTGATGGTCGTCTCGGTCCGCCCGTTCGTCGTGGGCTTCTGCAGATCGACCTGTCCGATCATTGTTCCCACCTCCCTTTCCGAAGAGGTATGTCGCTTGTCCCAAAGCATGCGGGAGTGCAGGGAGGCCGGCTCGGGCCGTCCGGCCCCCTTCCGGGAGGGCCTCCCGCCCATTTCCGGCGGGACCTTCAGTGCTGTCCCGGTTGGAAACTCGGCGTTTTCCAGGTCGGGCCGTTCCTCACCAGCCCACCCACTCGTTCGGCTCTGTGCTGCCGGAGGAGATCGAGCAGGTGGTCAGACTCGGGTCCGGATTGCGTTCTTCCTGGCGCGCGAAGCCGCAGACGAGGGCCGCTTCGTGATCGAGCAGACCCCAGCGCCCGATGCTCAGGGGAACGACGCGGCGTGGTCCTGGAAGGACCGGTCGGATCGAGACTCGCTGGAGGCTTCCGTCTGTTCCGGTACGAGATCCGTCGATGGCGAGACAGCCCCACCCTGCCGTGGGCCGGCAGTCCCATGGGATGGGCGGCGTGCGACCCTGAGATACCGCCCGGTGGGATTGGTTTCCACCGGGCGGATCGCTCGTCTCTGGGGCGTCAGGCAGCGAGCGAGTGGATCTCCATGCGGATGCCCACCTCGGGGTCCTGGCGGATCGAGTTGTGGACTGTGCAATGGTCGACGACCGCCAGAAGGGCTCGCCGGTGCCTCTCATTCAGGAACGCGGGAACCACCACCCCTAGCTGCACGGACGCGACCCGCGCCGCCTGGGAGTCCATGGCGAACTCGCACCGCACCTCGAGCCCCCGGACCGGCAGGGTGTGCCGTCGAAGGAACCGTTCCGCGTAGAATGCCACGCAGCTCGCCAGTCCCGCGACGAAGAGTTCTGTGGGCGTCGGCCCCTTGTCGCTCCCACCCGCCCAGATTGGCTGGTCCACGATCACGCGGTGGTCCCGAACGTCGATCTCGAAGCGATCGCCGCCCTGATGCCGAACGGTCATCTCGTTCATCTCCGCCCACCTCCATCCAATTCCATCAGTCCTTCAGATCGCGGGCGGCGTCCCTGCCACCGCCTCATGTTCTCGACGTGTGACATGGGCGCCGTCGCGTACTCGCATGTCAGCGGCTCGGGACAGGGCGGGTTGCCCTCCATCGTGACGAAGTTGAACCGGCACTGGGAGCAGAACACGTCCAATTCGGCCGGAAGATGCGGACACTCACCCCAGGCGCATGAACGCTCGCCTTCCCCGGTGGCGAAGTCGAACGCGCAGCCCGGACACTGGTTGAACCCCTCCCATCGCGCCACGTCAGCTCACCTCCGCCAGAAGGGGAGCACGTGATGGGGTGGCGGGACCACGGTCGCAGGTCCCGTCACGGGGGGGCCGAATGACCGGGGAGAGATCGCGATCACATCGCTGGGAAGTGACCCGGCTCCCGCCGGAGGCCTAGTTGAGCCCAGGGCTCGGGACTCCTTACCCTCTTTGCCCAGGCCAGAATGCCCTGAAGGGTGGCTCCCGGCGCCACCACACTGTGCCCAAGCACGGAAGTCGAGAGGGGGAGACCATGCACCTCACGTACAGGGAGTGGTGGGCGGTCGTCCACGGCATGGGTTTGGGAGCCCTGTTCCTCCTGGCCTTCGCGGGGGGATTCGCCGAGTTCTGGAGCCTGCGATCCGGCGAGCTGAGCGAGAAGGGCATCATGACCCGGACCCGCCGCCTAGAGGTCGGTACCTGGATCATGGCTGCCGCGGCCTGGTTGACCGTCGTCACCGGGACGTGGGTTGTCTACCCGTGGTACCGGGACCCGGCTCCGGATAGCCCCAGGTCGCTGCTCTTGGCCGACCCGAACACGGCCGACTGGCACGAGTTCGGGATGGAGTGGAAGGAGCACATCGCCTGGATCGCGCCGCTGCTCGCAACCGCGGTGGCGTTCGCAGTCACCTATTACGGGACATCGCTCATCAAGCACCAGGGGGTTCGACGGGCCCTGATGATGTTCTTCACAGCATCGTTCCTGATCGCGGGCGTCGCCGGCGCGCTGGGCGCCTTCATCACGAAGGCCGCACCCGTCCACTAGGAGGTGGAAACGGTGGAGAACGGAATGATGAAGACCTCCGAGGGGTCTGTCGCGGAACGGCCGTTCGGGCCAGTCGCCGCTGTGTTCCTCGCCGCCGGGATCGGGGCCCTTGTCCTCGGGATCCTGACCACGCTGGCGGAGGCGAGCGAGAGCTTCAAGTCCTGGCTCGAATGGTCGACGTCGGTTGGTTCGCTCTCGGGGAAGACGATCATCGCGGTCATCGCGTTCGTCGTGGCCTGGGCCGTCCTAGGCGTCGGGCTGCGAGGGAAGAGTCCGAAACCAACCAGCATCTTCATCTTGACGGCCATACTGGTTGCCGTCGGGCTGGTGCTCACGTTCCCGACGTTCTTCCAGGCCTTCGCGCCGGCGGAGTAGGGCGCCAGACCGAGCGAGCACGAACGTGAAGAACCCGAACACAGACATGAACGGCTCAGGATTCACACCAGGTTCCGGGGCGGCGCCCGCGCTCGTGCGTCAGTACCTCCAGCGAGTCCTGCCGCCAGGCGACCGACGTCCGCGGACAGTTCGGATCACCCAGACGGGCCAGATGTGGCGGAAACCCGGAGGCCACGCGCTCCCGTTCACGGCCGTCGAGAAGTTCGCCGTGGAGGATGTCGCGTTCTCCTGGTGGGCGCGGTTGCCAGTCTTGCCTCTCGTAACAATGCGTGTCCTGGATGGCTATGCCAAGGGGGAGGGACGGCTCGAGGCACGACTGTTCGGCGTGCCGTTGATGCGAGTCGGTGGGCCAAAGACGGCGGAGGGAGAGGCGATCAGATACCTGTCCGAGCTGCCCTGGGCGCCGCACGCCATGGCGGCCAACCGGGCGCTCGAGTGGGCCGACGTCGACGCGAGAACGGTCGAGGTCGCGACGAGGGTGGGAGCGGAGCGAGCGGCGTTTCGATTTCAGTTCGACCCGGCCGGTGACATCGTCGGCGGTTCCGCCGAGCGACCACGCACCGAGGGCAGGAAGATCGTGCGGAGACCATGGGCCGGCACGATCACGTCTCTCCAGCTCGTCTAGGAGGACGCAAGCGCCTAGGCAGGGGTTCCGGGGGTCGTGGTGTGGCGTGCGAGGTAGGCGGCGGCCTCGGCCCGGCGGGCCACCTCGAGTTTGGACAGGATGCTCGAGACGTAGTTCTTCACGGTCTTCTCGGCCAGGTGAAGCTCGACCCCGATCTGCCCGTTGGTCTTCCCATCGGCAACCAGTGAAAGGATCCGCTCCTCCTGTGGCGAAAGGCGGGCCAGCTTCTCGTCCGTAAGCAGGTGCTTGCCCTTGCGCAGACGGTCCAGGACGACATTCGTGACGGCTGGATCGAGCAAGCTCTCGCCTTTGCCCACGGTCCTGATGGCCCGGACGAGCTCCCCCCCCTTCACCTGCTTCAGGACGTAGCCGGAGGCTCCGGCCATGATCGAGGCGAACAGGGCCTCGTCGTCGGCGAAGGATGTGAGCATGATGACGGCGGTCTTCGGGTGACGGGCCCGGATCTCTCGTGTCGCCTCGATCCCGCTGCCGTCTGCCAGTCGAACGTCCATGACCACGACGTCCGGCCGGGCCCGGTCGGCTTCATCGATCGCCTCTCGGACCGAGGAAGCCTCGGCGGTCACGACGATGTCATCCGTGGTTTGTAGCAGCGCCTTCACACCGCCACGGACTACTTCGTGGTCGTCGACGAGCAGGACACGGAGCGGTGGTTCCGCCATTCGAGGAATCCTAACGGCTGGTTTCCGTATCGAAGCGGGAACCAGGCATGACGCTATGGCCCCGTTCCCACCGGGGCTCCCGCGGCGATTGCCTCGGCCACCCGGTCGAGAAAGTCCTTGATCGTGGCTTCGGCCACCCGATGGAGTAGCGCACGGTCCAGCACATGGCCCACGCCACCGAAGGGCGGCCGGTACCGGGCGCTGATCGCGAGCTGGGTCCGGTTGGGCCCGAGGGACGCGATCTCCATGTCCGCGTCGAGCGAAGGGAATAGGCGTTGGGTGCCTGTGGCCGTCCACGTGAGGGGAAGTGTCGTCTTGGCCGGAAAGTGGAGGGGGGATCCGAGCTCGATCTCGACCCGCTTGCCCACCCGGTGGCCGTCGTCGAAGGAGAACCCCACTTCGGCCAACAGGCGCTCTCCACGGTCGTCCGCATCCCGGGCGAGCCCGGGAACCCAGGCCTCCGGTGAGGCAAGGAGCGTATCCCGCACCTCATCGAACGAGAGGGGGAGATCCAGGAAGTACCTAATGAACATGACCGACAGCATGCACGGCGGCCGGATGCCGGCGGAGGGTCGATGGTCCTGGTCATGAAGGGACCTCCGGCACGACCCCCGCGCCCCGATCACATGCAGACTTCGGACCATGAATGAGGATCGTGAGGCCCAGGGGGTGGTCCTGGTTGTAGAGGCGGACCCCGCTGAGCGCGAGCTGTTCTCCTCTTGGCTCGAGGGATCCGGATTCACGGTGCTCGCGTGTCCCGGCCCAACCGAGCCCGATTTCACGTGTGTGGGTGACCGGAAGGGCACGTGTCCGCTCGCGGAAGCGGCCGACGTCGTCGTCCTCGACATGAGCCTCGAAAGTGAGGCCCTGATGAGGGGGACGGCAGCGGAGGATCTGCTCGGCCTATACCTCGTATCGGGCCGGCCCGTCGTGACCCTGGGGTCCCGGGAC
>DASYVD010000112.1:0-1813 GCA_036000545.1 Actinomycetota bacterium
GGAGCAGGAACCCGTGCTCCCGAGCCCAGTTCCCGACGGCCGTGCCTCCACCCTTCAGCACCGTCACGTCGAGGGCATCGATCTGGGTCTCGAGCAGTACTGTGGCGTCTGACGCTGCGGGGGCGGCGAGTGCGGCGAACCCGAGCACCGGCTGCGTCTCCTGCACCAGCCGCTGGAGCGTCCAGTCCCCGGCCCGCACGACCTTCGAGGACACACCGGGCAAGGGAACGATCGAGCCGAACTCCCCGCCGACCCCGGCAAACTCGAACGAGGTCACGTAGTGCTCGACCCCCTGGTGATACGCGGCGAGGGTGGTGGTGCGGACCAGGGTGACGCTCCCGTTCGCGTTCACCAGCCCGCCGCAGGCCCACGCCGGGCCGGCGGCCAAGAGGAAGACGAGAGTGGTAGGCACCAGGAACACGATCCGTCGGCGCATGGCGTGCCTCCTTCGGTCGGCTACGACCGAGCTTGGACGCCGACGCGAGTGTGCCAGGTTCCATGAATCTCAAGCGCCTGCTGACGATGCCGATACTCGACCGAAACGGGAGAGAAGGACGCAAGTGGCGTCGTCCAAGATCGCCGTTCGCCTGCCGAGGCTCAGCCTGCTGGGGAAGTTCGCTGTGGTGAGCCTGATCCCGATCGTGGTCCTCGGCCTGGTCCTTGCAAAGACGCTCCAGGTCCAGATCCGGAACCAAGCGCTGACGAGCGCCCGGCAGCTGGCCGCCCTCGTTGCCCGACTCGACATCCAGCCGCAGCTGAAACCAGACGACCTCAGCCAGGGGCTCACACAGGAGCGTCTCCAGCGACTCGATGAGGCTCTTCATGCCGGGCTGGTCGGTGAGGAGATCGCGCGGGTCAAGATCTGGAGCCGCGATCTCCATGTGGTGTACTCGGACGACCCCGAGCTCATCGGCCGCGCCTTTCCCCCTTCCGATGAGCTCGAGGAGGCGCTGGATGGGCACGTCGCATCCGAGGTCTCCGATCTCACGAAGGAGGAGAACGTCGGGGACCGAAGCTACGGCAAGCTGCTCGAGGTCTACGTCCCCCTGACGTTCGCGGGCGAATCGACGGCGGCGGGAGCGTTCGAGCTCTACCTTCCCTACCGACCGATCGAGGCCGCCATCGCACGTGACAGTCACCGGCTGTATCTGGTGCTCCTGGGGGGTCTGGCGGTCCTGTATGTCGCGCTGTTCCGCATCGTCGCCACCGCGTCCCGACGCCTTCGGCGCCAAGCTGATCGGGAGCTTCGTCTGGCCAACGAGGAGCGCGATCTGGCCCTTCGGAAAGCCGCCGTCATCGCCACGGTATCGCACGAATTTAGGACCCCACTCACGATCATCGAAGGTGTCTCGAGCACCCTCGAGAGGCATGACCTGGTGGCCGGAGCCGGACGCTCCCTTCTGGACAGCCTTCGCAGTGCCAGCCATCGGCTGCACGATCTGGTGGAGGCCCTGCTCACGGCAGCCGAAGGGACGGAGCGCGAGGCTGAAGTGCAGCGCCGGCCCGTGGTGCTGAGCGAAGTCATCCGGGCAGTGGTCGACGGGCTCGCGTCATTCGATGCCCATAGCCGAGTTCGCGTCGTGGCGATCGCGGACGGAGACACCGTGATGAGCGATCCGGCGATGCTCGAGCCGCTCCTCCGGCACATCATCGAGAACGCGCTGAAGTTCTCCCCACCGGGGAGCGCGGTCGACATCTCGATCGCCCGAGCCTCGGGAGAGGTCGAAGTCAGGGTCCGCGATCGTGGTCCCGGTATCGGCCCGGAGTTCATGGAGCGGGCCTTCGATCCCTTCACACAGGAGGATCAGTCCAC
>DASYVD010000113.1:0-25280 GCA_036000545.1 Actinomycetota bacterium
GGGCTAGGCGCCGCGGGCGACGGGCGAGCCCGGGGCTGCTTCGGCGTGCTTCCGTTTCGCCGGGCCGAGCTTGCCGATGGCAGCCGCCCTCTCCAGCACGGCCGTCATGGTGGGCTCATCGAGGGGACGGGCGAACAGGAACCCCTGGGCCATCTGGCACCCCAGCTCGCGGAGCGCTGTGAGCTGCTCTTCGCGCTCCACGCCCTCCGCAACCACCTCGAGCCGGAGGACCTGGGCCAGCCGCACGATGGCCCGAGCCAGGGCGGAATCCTCCGGCCCACGGTCGAGGCCGTCCACGAACGACGGGTCGATCTTCAGGAAGTCCACGGGGAACCGCTGGAGATGGGCCAGCGACGACTGCCCGGCGCCGAAATCGTCCACGGCCAGCTTCACCCCGAGCTGCTTGAGCTCCTTGAGGACGGAGATGGTCGCATCCGCGTCGCCGAGCATCATGGTTTCGTTGAACTCCAGCACCAGGTTGGCGTGCTCGGGGCCCCACTCCGCCGAGGCCCGAGCAAGGTCCTCGACCACGGAACCCGTTCGAAGCTCGGTGGCGGAGAGGTTCACGCTCACCGACAGCGGCGGGTCGACGGGGAAGGCGCGCTGCCACTTCCGGGACTGAGCCGAGGCCTGCTCAACCACCCACCGGCCGATCTCCATCATCAGGTCGGACTCTTCGGCGACGGGCAGGAAGTCCCCGGGCTGGAGAAGCCCTCGCTCGGGATGGTTCCAACGCAAGAGCGCCTCCACACCGACGATGCGTTCGCTTCGCAACTCCACCACCGGCTGGTAATGAAGGACGAACTCGCCGCGCTCGACGGCCCGGCGGAGGTCCGCCTCGATTTGCAGGTTGTCGATCGCCTCGGAGTGGGTACGCATGTCGAAGACCACGCACCGCCCCTTCCCCTGCGTCTTGGCCATGTACAGGGCGACGTCGGCGTCACGAAGGAGCTGATCCAGGCCCTCGGTCTCGTGGACGGCCACCCCCACGCTGGCCGTCACGAACACTTCCTTGTCCCCGACGGAGAACGGCTCCTGCATCGACCGGATGATGCGGCGAGCGACGTTGCTCACGTCGCGGGGGTCGGCCACGTCGTCGAGCAGGACGGCGAACTCGTCGCCGCCCAGTCTTGCCAGCGTGTCCTCGGGACGGACGCACTCTCGCAAGCGCTCGCCCACCACGACGAGGAGCTCGTCTCCGGCGGCGTGTCCCAGGCTGTCGTTGATGGCCTTGAACCCGTCGAGGTCGACCAACAGCACCGCCGGCAGCGGGTTGCCCCGCCGGCTCAGGGCGTGGTCCACGCGATCCTTGAACAGAGCCCGGTTGGCCAAGCCGGTGAGCGAGTCGTGGAAGGCTCGGTGAGCGACCTCCTCCTCCAGGGCCCGCCGCTCGCTGACGTCTCGGAAGATCGCCACGATGCCGGCGACCTCCGGCTCGTTGAGGAGGCTCCGGGCCCGCGCCTCAACGTACCGCCACGAGCCGTCCGCGTGACGCATCCGCAGCTCGACGGTGAACCCGTCGCCGGGAGCGGCGGCGGCGGCTTGGAGGAGCCGACCGGCCGCGTCGGCGTCGTCCGGGTGGGACAGGGCAAGAAGGTTCAGCCCGACCAGCTCTCGGCGGGCGTACCCCAGGACCTCGGCACCCGAGGAGCTCTGCTCCCGGATCACTCCCGCCTCGTTGGACACCACGATGAGGTCCCTGGCGTACCGGATCATCTGGCGGGCTCGGGACGCCGACCGGAGTGCACGCTCCGCATAGACCGCGACGGCGACCCCCAGGAGGGCTACGGCGCCGGACGCCAACCACCCGGCCAGCCGGAGACCGCTTGAGAGGGGAGCCACGGACACAGCCACGATGAACGCGCCACACCCGACCACCAGGGCGATCGGAGCGGGCGAGAGGCGAGCGATGGTCGCCACCCGGCGGATCATGCGCATGGTTCGCGCGACCGGCGCGACGGATCCACGAAGCGACCGAACGGCTTGGCGCACGGTGAACCGGACCCGGAGCCGAGCCCGGCGCAGCCGGCGCCGGAACGACTTCCTCCGTCGGGAGGGTGCCTGGCCCTCGGGCTCGGGGACGATCTCACCCTCGGGCTCTGGCACGACCTCTCCGTCGAGGGCGACGTCGATCACGTCCTCAGCCGACGCCGAGGACTGCCCGTCGTCGTGGGGCGCTGGATCGGGGGCCACGCTTTCCTTATCGGGCGGGAACCCCCCGCGGCTGAATGCGAATCCCCCGAACCGTGACGGCGGCGGTCAGCTCTGACACTGCGGACAGAAGTAGGACTTCCGATTGGAGATCTTGACCGTGTCGATGGGGGTCCGGCAGCGCCGGCAGGGCTCTCCCTGCCGGCCGTACACCTTCAGCTCGCTCTGGTACTCGCCGGGCTTGCCATAGAGATCGACATAAGCCTCGTCGTCGAGGGTGGTCCCCCGGAACCGGATGGCTTCCTGGACCACCTCCTGCATGCCGCGGTACAGCCGCCGAACCTCCTGAGAGGAGAGCTCGTCGGACATCCGGTCGTGGCGGAGCCCCGCGGCGAACAGCACCTCGTCCGAATAGATGTTGCCGAGGCCGGAGACGAACTTCTGGTCCATGAGCAGGGGCTTCAGCTTGGACTTGCGCTCCGCGAGCATGTGCGAGAACTGCTGCCATGTGAACGTGGTCTCGAGAGGGTCGAGGGCGATATGGGCGAGCTCGGCGACCTTCCCCAGCTCGTCCCGGTGAGCCACGAACAGCTCTCCGAACGTCCGGGGGTCGATGAACCGCAGGTCGCCTCCCTGCTGGAACGTGATGACCACGTGCGTGTGCGTGATCGGCGCCATCCGCTTGTTGCCTCGGAGGAAACGCCCGCTCATCCCCATGTGCGCCACGAGGAAGTCGCCGTCGTCCAAGTGGAAGAGGATGTATTTCCCGCGCCGGTCCACCCTGGTGATCTTCTTTCCGACCAGCCGGTCGCGGATCTCCTTGGGGGCCTTGTGGCGCCGGATCACCCTTCGAGAGTTCTTGCTCCGCTTGACCTCCACCGCGGCGATCCGCCGGCCCACCACGTCCTTCTCGAGGTCCCGCCGAAGCACCTCGACCTCGGGCAGCTCCACCTAGTCCGCCCTCCTCAGTCCGCTGCCGCGGTCGGCAAGCTCTCCAGGGCCCTCCCGGGTGAGGCGGTCGAACGCCTCGCGGGCAGCCCGCTGTTCCGCCTCCTTCTTGGAGCGTCCCCGGCCCGTGCCGAAGGGCTTACCCGCCAGAAGCACGGTGGCGGTGAACTCCTTGGCGTGGTCGGGGCCTTCCTCGCGGATCCGGTACTGGGGGACGCTTCCGATGTCCTGCGCCGCCAGCTCCTGGAGGGTCGTCTTGTAGTCGCGCTCTCCCTCTCCCCGGGCGTACGCCGCCATCCGCGGCCAGAACAGGCGCTCGATGACCCGCCAGGAGGCCTTCAGGCCACGGTCCAGATACACGGCGCCGAGGATGGCCTCCATGGCGTCGGCCAGGATGCTGGTCTTGTCCCTTCCTCCGGACTGTTCCTCACCTCTCCCGAGGAAGATCTCCTCGCCCAAGCCGAGCTCGCGCGCCACGTCAGCCAGGGTGGTCATGTTCACCGTGGCCGCCCGAAGCTTGGCCAGCTCGCCTTCGGGCAGGTCGGGAAAGGACCGATACGCGAGATCGGTCACCACGAGCCCGAGCACGGCGTCTCCGAGAAACTCGAGACGCTCGTTGGTGATCCCGCTCTCCCGCTCGAACGCGTACGAGCGATGCGTGAGTGCCGTCTCCAGTAGCCTCCGGTCGCGGAACCGCGTCCCCAGAGCCTGTTCGAGGCGGCGAAGCTGTCTCAGCAAACGATCCTCTACTCGATCTCCACGGCCTGGCGGCCCCGGTAGTACCCGCAGTTGGGGCACACCCTGTGGGGAAGCTTGGGCTGATGGCACTGTGGGCACGTGCTGTAGGTGGGAAGCGTGCCCTTCCACTGGGACTTGCGGTGATTCGTTCTGGCCCTGCTCTTCTTGCGCTTCGGGACCGCCACGTTGCTCCTTTCGCGTTCTGGTTCGGTGTCAGGCCTGCCGGTCGAGACGGAGCCGGCTCAGAGGCTCCCATCGAGGATCCACAGCAGGCGGGCACGAGCACTCCCCGAGGTTCCGGTCGCCGCCGCAGCGCTCGCAAAGGCCCAGACAGTCCTCCCGACACAACGGAGAGAACGGCATGGCCAGCAGGACGGAGTCCCTGACCATCGGTTCGAGGTCGATGGTTCCCTCTCGCACCGGGTAGTCGTCGTCACTGCCATCCGGCTGGAGGGCGAAGAGCTCGGTCACCTCGACCCGGAATTCCCCTGAGAAGGGCTTGAGGCATCTCGCGCACCGGTAGTCGATCCGCCCCGACAGTGGGCCGCTCACCAGGATCCCCTCGACGACGCTCTCGAGCAGGACGTCGATTCGAACCGGGACCTCCGGTGAGACCTCGGCGAGCTCGCTCTCGAGATCGTCGAACCGCTCTGTCAGGTGGACCTCGCGAGATGATCCCGGGCTGTCGAGGAGATCGCGCACGTCGATCGCCCGCGCCGGGGGCAGCGAGCTCTCCGTCATCCCTCCACCTCTTCCTCGTCGTCGGCCACTCCGAACTCTTCCTCAGCCACCGTCGCGCCCCGAAGTCGCTGCCGGCCCTTCTCCACCTGTGCGTGGGTCCTCCCGAGCTGGGCCTCGATCTTGGCCAGCTGCTCCCGGGCCTTGGTCAGGGTGATCTCGAACGAGGCCAGCTTGGCGTCCACGTAGTCCTCTGCCTCGAGGCGGATCTGGCGGGCCTCGTCCCGGGCCTCGCCCAGCACCCGCTCGGCCTCCCGCTGTGCCTCCTTGACCACCTCCTGGTCGGCGACCAGGCGGTCCTGCTCCTCCCGGCCCTCCTGCACGACGGCCTCGGCGTCCCGGCGAGCCTTGGCCAGGAGCTCCTCCCGGTCCTTCACCACCCACCGGGCCTGCTTGATCTCTTCGGGGAGCGCCTCCCGCATCTCCTTCACCAGCTCCAAGACCTCATCCCGGTTCACCAGGACCGAAGACGAAAGGGGCATGGACTTGGCCTGCGAGATCAGCTCTTCGAGCTGCTGGATACGGGCGGCGATATCCACTAGCCGAGCTTCTCCTTGAGGAGCAGCAGCACGTGGGCGGGCACCAGGGCGCTGACGTCGCCCCCGAGCTGGGCCACCTCCTTGACCAGGGAGGACGACAGGTACGACCACTGGGGATTGGTGGGCACGAAGCAGGTCTCCACCCCCGAGAGGTGGCGGTTCATCTGGGCCATCTGGAGCTCGTAGTCGAAGTCCGACACCGCTCGGAGACCTTTGACGATGATCCCGATGCCCCGGTCCCGGGCGTGGTCCACCAGAAGCCCGTCGAACGAGGCAACCTCCACGTTGGAGAGGCCGGAAACCGCCTCCTCCAGCATCGCCACACGCTCCTCCACTGTGAACATGGACTTCTTGTTCGGGTTGTCGATCACGGCCACCACGACCTGGTCGAACATGGCAGCGGCCCGCTCGACCACGTCTATGTGCCCGTTCGTGACGGGGTCGAAGGTTCCGGGGCAGAGTGCGGTCAGGGTCACCGTTCCTCCAGGTAGACGAGGACCAGGGCGTCCCCGTACACCAGGCGTTTGGTCTCGACGTAGTGTAGCGGAACGACAGCTTTGGGATTCCTCGACGGCCTGGTCAGGACGAACGTTCCCCCCGGAGTCAGCCTCTTGACCAGGCCCTCGAGGGCAGCCGCGAGCGCGCGCTGCGGGAACGTGTAGGGAGGGTCGAGGAAGGCCACGTCGTAGGGCCCGGCGTCGTCCCGGGCCAGGAACCGGCGGACGTCTGAGCGGTGGACCGGGCCGGCGCCCGCGAACCTGGCGCGCGACAGGTTCTCTCTGATCGCCCGGATCGCTCCGGCTCCGGAGTCCACGAAGTCACACGATGCCGCCCCCCGGGAGAGGGCCTCGATGCCCACCGCCCCGGTCCCGGCGAACAGGTCGGCACAGCGGGCGCCTTTCACCCGGTCGCCGAGGCTCGCGAACAGCCCCTCCCGGGCCCGATCCGACAGCGGCCGGGTGCCCCCAGGAACCGGCGCAAGCCGGGTGCCCTTGGCCGTGCCGGCGATCACCCTCATCGAGGGCGACCGATCCCCAGAACATGAGGACGCACCGGAGAGGCCGGTCCGACCGAAACCCGACGGTATCGCACCTCGAAGCCGGCTCCACGCAGCGCGGCCACCGGATCGCGATTGGGGTGGCATCCGGCCGCCAGGCGGCTCCACAGCGGCTGGATCAGATCCTGCGTCCGGCCGGCTCTCGGCGAGAGGGATCGCACGTGCTCGTAGAAGCGCACTGTTCCCCGCGGCCGAAGCACGCGGCGGAGCTCTGCGGCAGCGCGGGCGGGCCGTGGCACTGAGCAGAGCACGTTGCACGCGATGACGGTGTCGAAGACTCCATCCTCGAACGGCAAGGCCTCCGCATCCCCCCGCAGCACGCGAACCGGGACCGTCGCCGCCATCGATCTCCGCTGCGCCCTTCGGGCCATGGTGGGCTCGGGCTCCACCGCGACCACGAGTCGAGCGTCCCGGTAGCGCGGGAAGTTGACCCCCGTGCCGGCGCCAATCTCGAGAACCGTTCCGGAGGCCATCGCCACCAACTCCTCTCGGTTCCTCTTCTCGTGAGGAGGGGCCACGCGCATCAGCAGGTCCCAGGCGCGGGCGAAGATCGGGTGGCTCCTCATCCCATTCGAGGGAGGATCTCCGAGCCGAGCAGGGCCAGCATCTCGATGTCGTCCACGAGGAGGTCCTGGAGCATGATCCGCTGGACCCCCGCCTCATCGAACGCCGCGAGCAGTTCCAGCGCCTGGTCCGGCGTCCCGACCACGACCCCTCTGGCCTCCAAGCCCGAGAGGAAGTCGTCGGCCGATGAGGCGTCTTCGGGATCGATCTCCATGAGCCGCTCCACCCGGTGGATCAGCTCGCCGCGATCGGCGCCGACCACCACACCGGTCATGAGAGACGTGGTGAAGGTGTCCTGGTCGCGGCCTTCGGCGTCGACGGCGTCCCGAACCCGCGCGTACCGCGCCCGAGCCTCGTCGGGCGGAACGAAGAAGGTGTTGTACTCGTCTGCCCATCGGGCGGCGAGCCGTGCGATCCCGGCGCCGCCCCTACCCCCCACGATGACCGGGAGGTGCGGCTGCTGGACCGGTTTCGGTGTGAACGGGCAATCTCGCAGGGTGTAGTGCCGTCCCTCGAAAGTGAACACCGGCTCCTTGAACAGCCCGTGGACGATCTCGAGCTGTTCGGCCAGCATCTGCATTCGCTCGGGGACGGGAGGGAACGGGAAGCCGTGGGTCTGGTGCTCCTCCGTCCACCAGCCGGCACCCAAGCCCAGCTCGACGCGGCCCCCGGAGATTTCATCCACCGTCGTGGCCGCCTTGGCCAGGACCGTGGGATGGCGGAATGTGACCGGCGAAACGAGCGTCCCCAGCCGAACCCGCTCGGTTCGGGCGGCGAGAGCCGCCAAGACCGTCCAGGCATCCGACGAACCCCGGTCTCGTGCACCCATGACCGAGTAGTAATGGTCGGACCTGAACAGGGCCTCGAACCCGTGCTCCTCGCACGCCAGCGCCAGCGAGAGCCATTGGTCCCAGGTAACGCCTTCCTGTCCTTCGATCATCAGAGAGAACCGCATCGGAGCACGTCCCTTCAAGCGAGAAGCTGTTCGAACTCAGCCGACAGTGGTTCGATGAATCTCAAGCCTCTGACTGAACGGAAGGCTCGATCTGCGGATACGAGGGCTTCCGCTCCTACGCGAAGCGCAACAGCGGCGAGCACGCTATCGAACGCGCCAAGCTCGGGGTTCTCCTCGAACAGTCGCAATCCCCGGTGAAGATCCTCTGCTTCGGTCAGCAGCAGCGGAGCGAAACCAACCGCGTACCGTCGCCCGAGGCGAACTGCGAGGTGTCTTCCCCGCCGGCGCGCATGGATATCCACGAACTCCTGAATCACCTCGGGCGTGGTCGATGCCGAAAGGCGTCCGTGCCGAATGGTCTCAAGCAGGGCCCTGCACGGCTCTCTCAGTGGGTGATCCGCGCCCACAGCGTAGGCCAGCACGCTCGTATCGAGGACGATCACGGAAAGCGTCGGTCGTGCGCCTCTTCAATCTCCCGCTTGAGATCTCGGGGGTCTTCAGGTACGGGCATGGGCTCCGCCTCGAGGATCTCCTTGAGCGCAGCCCGCTTCCGCGCCAGGTCCGCCGGCAAGGCGGAGTCGATGGCCTCCCGGACAATTTGGGCAACGGAAGTGCGTCTCCGTCTTGCCTCCGCCTGAAGCCGCCGGTAGCGATCGTCGTCGAGCAGGATCTGAAGCCTACGGTCGAGCATGCACATACATTAGCATGCTCAGAGCTGCGAGTCATCCCGGAGGCGCGAATCGGAGAGCCGACCAGGTCTGTCTTGCTCCTCAGCTCAGGATCGAGTCGCACTTCGCATCTCAGCTCACGAGTGGAACAGCCAGTCGATGGAGTCGGCGAAACGGCGCTCCATCTCCCGGCGCAGCTCCGCGTGACCCTTCAGCTCGGGATCGCCCTCGATGAGATCGAAGGCCTCCTTGCGGGCCCGGCGCACCAGGTCCGTGTCGAAGGCCAGGCGCGCCAGCTTCAGGTCCGGCATCCCAGACTGACGGATGTCGAACAGTGTGCCTTCCCCCCGCAGGCGGAGATCCTCATCGGCAAGCTCGAATCCGTCTGTGGTCCGGACCATCGCCTCCAGCCTGGCCCGCGCTTCCTCGTTCTCCGGTGACGCCTCGTCGAACAGCACGCAGAACGAGCGATGCGCACCCCGTCCGATCCTCCCCCGCAATTGGTGGAGCTGGGCCAGGCCAAACCGCTCGGCGTTCTCCACCAGCATCACCGTCGCGTTGGGGATGTCCACGCCGACCTCGACCACGGTGGTGGAGATCAGCACGTCGAACTCGCCCGAACGGAACCGCTCCATCACGCCGTCCTTGTCTCTCGGGCGCATCCGGCCGTGGAGCAGCCCGATGCGGAGGTCGGGGAAGACGTCGCTGGCCAGGCGCTCGGCCTCCTTCTCAGCGGCCCGGACCTCCAGGCGGTTCTCCTCGTCGATGGCGGCGCAGACCACGAAGGCCTGCCGGCCCGCGCGCACCTGCTCGCGAACCAGGTCGTAGGCGTCCGAACGCTGTGCCGGGGACCGGGCTACAAGGGTCTTGACGGGCTGGCGGCCCGCCGGCATCTCGTCGAGCACCGACACGTCAAGATCGCCGTAGTAGGTAAGAGCGAGGGTCCTGGGGATGGGCGTCGCTGTCATGATTAGGGTGTCCGGGGCGGCGCCCTTCTCCTTCAGGGCGATCCGCTGATGCAGTCCGAAGCGGTGCTGCTCGTCCACGACGGCGAGAGACAGGTCCGTGAACGAGACCCCCTCCTGGACCAGGGCGTGGGTCCCGACCAGGAGGTCCAGCTGACCCGACGCAGCAGCCTCCAGCACCCCCTCCCGCTCCTTCCCGGTCACCGACGCGGTAAGCAGGGCGTAGATCGGGCCCTCGTCCCCGGAGCCCTCGCGGTCGGTGAAGAGGTCCGGCTGTGCCGGGTCGCCCCGGCGAGAGCCTTTCACCATGCGGCGGCCGCCGATCGGCTCCAGCAGCTCCGCGACCTTACGGAAGTGCTGCCCCGACAAGACCTCGGTGGGAGCCATGATCGCGGCCTGGTGCCCGGACTGCACCGCGATCAGGCATGCGTATAGAGCCACCACTGTCTTCCCCGATCCCACGTCCCCCTGGAGGAGCCGGTTCATCGGCTGGCCGGTGGCCATGTCCTTGGCGATCTCCTCCATGGCCCGCCGTTGGGCGGCGGTTGGCTCGAACGGAAGGCCGGCAACGAACCGCTCGGCCAGGTCCCCAGAGAGGTCGTGGGCAACTCCTTCGGTCTCCGCTTCGACCCGGTGCTTCCGGAACGCCACCCCCAGCTCGAGGACGAACAGCTCGTCGAACTTCAGGCGCTCCCTGGCGGCACGTTCCTCGCCGGGCTCCTCGGGGAAGTGGATCTTCCGCACCCCGTCGTCGAGCGCCATGAGCTCCTGGCGCCGGCGGATCTCGGGTGGGACCGGGTCGGGGATCCGGCGGATCCGGCCCAGCGCATCGTGAACCAGCCGCCGGATGGTCCCGGTGGAGACACCTTCGCCCGCCGGGTGCACCGGCACGATCCGGCCGGTGTGCACCTGGTCGGCCTCGCCGCCCCCGAGGACCTCCACCGCGGGGTTCTGGATCCGAAGGCGGCCCCGGAAAGCCGTGGCCTTCCCGGACACGGCCACCTCCTGGCCCTCTTTGAATCGCGTGGCCGGCCAGGCCTGGTTGAACCAGGACAGGTCGACGTACCCGGAGCCGTCCCACACCGTGACCGTCACGATGCTCTGCCGGCGACGGGTGAAGGCCCGGCGAACCCGGCGGACGGTGGCGATCACCGTCGCCTCTTGCCCCACCCTCAGGTCGCCGATCCGCTCGACCGCCGACCGGTCGATGTAGCGGCGCGGGTAGTGATGGAGGAGGTCCGCGACAGTGTCGATGCCCAGGCGCGACAGCGCCGGGAGGGAACGACGGGCCCACCCTGCGACCTGAGACACGGGGGAGGAGGGAGAGAGTGGCTTCACGCGAACTCGCGGAGGATGGTACACCCGACGTGTGAAGCGCTGGCTCGTTCTGGCGGTCGCCGCCGCCCTGCTGCTCGCCTCGTGCGCCGAGCGTGTCGAGCCACGTAGGGGCGGCACGGTCGCGTCACCCACGGCCGCTCCTCTACTCCCGAGGAACCGCCTGGACCTGCCCGAGTTCGACCTCGTCCGATTCCAATCGCTCCTCGCCCAACTCCGCGGCAGGCCCGTCGTCGTGAACATTTGGGCGGCCTGGTGCCCACCCTGCCGGGTGGAGGCCCCCGGTCTGGGCACGGTTGCCCGGGAGTTCCAGGACGAGCTGCAGTTCCTCGGGGTCGACATCCTCGACAACCGGGAAGACGCGCGTGCGTTCATCCTGGAGTTCGACTGGCCGTACCCGCACGTGTTCGACCCCGACGGGGAGATCCGGGACGGCCTTGGATACATCGGCCAGCCCGTCACGATCATCTACGACCGCGAGGGCAGGTTGGTTTTCGAGTGGGAGGGTGCCGTCACCGAGGACATGCTCCGTCGTGAGATCAGGAAGGTGACCTGACCCGTCGGCGTCGAGGGGTCACCTGCTCGGAGGCCCGCTGATAGGTTGTCCTCGATGCGCGCCCGCCCCGTTGCCGTCGTCATGGCCGCTTCCCTCCTGATCGCCGGCTCCCCGCTGGGGGACGGGTCCGCGGCCGCAGCGAAGCGGCCTGGCCGGGTTCGGTTCGCCGCTCCCGCGGACGGTTCGCTCCTGGTTCACGGGACCTATCCGCCGGTGCAGTCGTTCTGCGCCGAGACCCAGCAACCCCTGCTCCACGCCCGGTTCCGAGGAACAGTCGAAGTCGGCAAGGCGTCGGACGGGTCGCTGTTCGTCATCGGCGAGCTTCCCTTCGAGGACTATCTCAAGGGGATCGCGGAGGTTCCCCGACGCTGGCACATGGAGGCCCTCAAGGCGCAGGTAGTGGCAGCACGGAGCTACGCCATGGTCCGCCTGAGTCGCCCCTCCGACGAGGCCCGAGCCCTCCGTTACGACCTCTGCGCGACCACCGCGTGCCAGGTCTACACAGGCATGGGCGTCGAGGCCGGTCCGTGGGGGGATCGATGGGTGCGAGCCGTGGAGGGAACGGCCGGGCAGGTCCTCCTGTACCAGGGCGACCCGGCCGAGACGCTGTACTTCTCCACCTCGAATGGGCGAACGCTCGGGAACGAGCGGGTCTTCGGGGGTAGCCCCCTTCCCTACCTGCGGGGCATCCGGGAACGTGACGACGGCGCCTCGCCGCTGTCCCGGTGGAAGGTGACGGTGCCCTTCGACGACCTCGGGAGGTTCCTGGACTTCGCCGACCTGTGGCCGGGAGGAAGGATCCGCCGGGTGATCTTCGATCACGGAGACATCCGGGTCCGGGGCGGCGGCCGGAGGGTGGCCCTCGACCGCGGCGACCTCCGGGACGCCCTGAACTTCTGGGCCCGGTGCCTCGAGCCCGGCTCCTACCCCACCTCGGAGCCCGACGGCTACCAACTTCCGCAGACGGTCCCCTCGATCTGGTATCGCCCCCGCCAGCGGGGGCAGACGCTGGTCCTCGATGGCCGTGGGTGGGGGCACGGCGTGGGCATGGTCCAGTGGGGAGCGTTCGGCAAGGCCGAACGGGGGCTCACGTACGACGAGATCCTGGCCGCCTACTACGGCGGCCTGCGACCGCAGTGGGTCACGGTGCCGGGTCGCATCCGGGTGCTGATCGCGGACGACCTCCGGTCGGTGACCGTCGTGCCGCAGGGGGATGCAAAGGTCCGCTGGCGGAGGCGGGTCCCGGAAGAACCGTGGGAGGTCGCTGGGGGCCGGCGCCTCTCCTTGCGGCATGGCTTCCCGCCCCCTCCCCAGCTCGAGGCCGCGGAGTTTCGGGCGGCTCGCCGGAAGGCTCGCGTCGGAGGCCCCCTGAAGGCGACGCTCACTCTGTCCCGGAGCGCCAACGTGCGCCTGGAGTTCGTGCGAGCCGGGGAAATCGTCGGGTTCACGCCTTGGCAGCCCCAGCTGACCGGAGAGGTCTCATTGACGGTTGACGTACCGGCGATCCCCAGCGGCCGCTACGCGATCCGGGTCGCCGCGGGCGACGGCGTGGACGTGGTGCGGACCGCGGGCAGGCCCTTGCGGGTGCGGGGCGGCTCCGCCCCCGCCTCGCCATCGCCATCGCCCACCGCCGGAACCGAGGCGGGGCCTGCTCCGCCCGCCGCCGGGGAGCGGAACCTGCGCCCCACCCTGACCGTACTGGGTGTCTCGACACTCCTCCTGGTAGCGCTGCTCGTTTTGACGATGCGCCGCCGGAAGGGATTACATCGGAGTCGGAGGACGTGATGGAGCAGATCCCGAACCGGGAACCACCACTCTTCTCGCGGGACTGGCTGCTCGAGAGCGGGCCCCGCATCCTGGTGATCCTCGCTGTAGCCCTCCTGTTGCTGTGGGTCGCGCGGCTCCTCGTCCGCCGCATGCAGCGGAAGCTCGAGGGTGTGGAGAGCCTGACCCAGGAGTACGACCTTCGCCGCTCGTACACCCTGACCCAGGCCCTCTCCTACGCGCTGCGCGTCGTGGTGTGGACGGTCACCCTTCTGCTCCTCCTGGGCCAGTTCGGGATCTCCCTGGCTCCGCTGATCGCCGGGGCGGGGATCGTGGGAGTCGCCCTGGGGTTCGGGGCCCAGAGCCTCGTCCGCGACTTCCTGTCGGGGTTCTTCATCCTTCTGGAGAATCAGTTCGGCGTGGGGGACGTGATCGACATCAGCGCGCCCGGCGGGCCCGTCTCGGGGAAGGTCGAAGACCTCAGCCTGCGCACAACGTCGCTTCGAGCCTTCGACGGAACCCTCCACGTCGTCCCCAACGGGAACATCCAGTTCCTGGGGAACAAGTCGAAGGGGTGGTCCCGGGCCATCGTCGACGTCAACGTGGCCTACGGCGAAGACCTCGACCGGGTCCGGGAGATCCTCGACGAGCTGTTCGAGGAGCTCCGGGAGGACAAGGAGACGGCCGCACTCCTCTTCTCCGGGCCGACCACGCTCGGCCCCGAGCAGATGGGAGATTCCAAGGTCACGATGCGGATCGTGGCGGACACCCGGCCGGGGAAGAAGGCGGACCTCGAGCGAGAGCTCCGCAACAGGATCCTCCGCCGTTTCGCCGAGCGCGGCGTGAAGGTCCCGGGCTAGTCACCCCTCGTCTGCTACCATCGCCGGGCGATGGCAGCCGTGTGTGAGATCTGCGGCCGCAAGCCCGGTTTCGGGATGCAGGTCAGCCACTCTCACCGCCGGTCGAACCGGCGGTGGGATCCTAACGTCCAGAGGGTTCGGGCCATCGTGAACGGGACCCCCCGGCGGGTGAACGTGTGCGCGAAGTGCCTGAAGGCCGGGAAGGTCCAAAGAGCCGGCTGACGTCGTTACCTCCTCGTTACGCCCCCGCGGAACCTCGTGTCGGTACCTCGTGTCTAACTACCAGGAACCTCCTCAAGGCGCAGGGAGCGCGACCGATGATAAGAAACATGGCGAACGGAGTGGCCCGGCAGTACTGGACGGAGATCCTGGACGTCCGTCTGCCCGCGCCCACCCCCGAGGAGACCCGCCGAGGGAAGCAGCGTCAGAAGCTGGTCCGCCGGGTCACCGGGACCACCTTCCCGAAGCCCCCCGCCCGCTAGGAACAGCTTCTTCTCGCCAGAGCGTTCGTGCCCTACTTCGCCTCCAGCCCCCACGAGGGGTTTACCGGCCCGATCCCCTGCCCGATCTCCAGGCTGGCCCGGATGGACTCGGTGACGAACGTCTTCCCCTTCCGCACCGCCTCCGGAAGGTCCTCGCCCCGGGCCAGGTAGGCGGCGATCGAGGCCGACAGCACGCATCCGGTCCCGTGGGTATGAGGGGTGTCGATCCGCTCGGCCGAGACCGGCTGAACCCCGTCGGGCGTGACGAGAAGATCCGTTGCCTCTTCGCTTTCGAGGTGGCCCCCCTTCACCAGCACCGCCCGGGCCCCGAGGTCGAGGACCGCCTGCCCCGCCCGCTCCATGTCCTGGAGGGTTCGGACCTCGAAGCCGGCGAGCCCGGCCGCCTCCGGGAGGTTGGGGGTTACCAGGGTGGCCAGGGGGACGATGCGGGTGCGGAGGGCATCCACGGCGTCCTCGCGCAGGAGCGGATGCCCATGCTTCGACACGAACACGGGGTCGACCACCAGGTTGGGGACGCCCGTCTCCTGCACCGCCTCGGCCACCGCCTCGATGATGGGGGCCGAGGCGAGCATCCCGGTCTTGGCCGCGTCCACTCCGATGTCGGTGACAACCGACCGAATCTGGCCGCCCACCGTCTCGGGGGAGAGCTCCTCGAACCCCGACACGCCCTTGGTGTTCTGCACCGTGACCGCGGTGAGCGCGGACATCCCCCACACGTCGAGGGCCTGGAACGTCTTGAGATCGGCCTGGATCCCCGCCCCCCCGCCGGAGTCGGAGCCGGCGATGGTCAGCGCGCGGGGGATCCTGCCGGCGGGGGGGTCAGGCAAAGTGGTCCCACCCCCTCGGTTCGAGGGTTCGTTCGACGCCGTCCTCACCGACCGCCCGCACTCCTTCCTCGGTGACCGTCCCGATGACCGAGAGGCCCGTCCCGAACCGCTCGACCAGCTTCTCGGCCGCCCCCTCGACGGCCTCGGGCGGAAGGGCCGCCAGCAGCTCGTAGTCCTCGCCTCCGTGCATGGCCAGGTCGAGCGGATCAAACTGGCCGTCGAACGCCTTGGCCAGATCCTCCAGACCGTCGGCCACCGGCACGTCCGCAAGCGTCACCGTGGCCCCCACCCTGCTCTCCGCGCACAGCCGGGAGAGGTCCAGGGCCAGCCCGTCGGAGACGTCGATCATCGCCGTCGCCCCCTCCGAGGCGAGGGTCTCCCCCTCGCCGACCCGGGCCACCGGCCGCAGGTGGGCCTGGACCAGTCGCCGGCCCCAGTCGGAGGCGAGGGCCTCGCGAACCTGGTGGGGGTCCGACTGGGCCAGCCGGAGGCCACCCGCCGCAGCGCCGAACGAACCCGTGACTACCAGACGGTTCCCGGGCCTGGCCCCGCTCCGTGTCACGGCATGGTCTCGGGCCACGGTACCCACAACGGTGATCGAGAGCACCACCTTTCCAGCCCGATTGGTGTCCCCGCCGATCACGGCAAGGCCGTAGTCGGCGGCGGCCTCCCTGATTCCCCCGTACAGCTCGATCACCCAAGGAGTCTCCACCTCGGGCGGTATCCCGATGGAGGCCAGAGCGTATCGGGGGCTGCCACCCATCGCCGCCACGTCGGAGACGTTCACGGTGAGGGCCTTGTGGCCGATGTCGTGTGCCGAAGCCGCGGCGCGTACGAAGTGCACCCCTTCAACGAGCATGTCGGTGGTCAGGATGGTGTGGTGCCTGCCGGCGTCGACCACGGCAGCGTCGTCGCCGATCCCGATCGCCACGCCCGGCGCCTCGCCCGAGAGCACCTTGCGGATCGCCCGCACCAGCTCGTCTTCGGAGATCACCGATTTCTCCCCCAGGGGTCCGGTCAACGATAATCCACCCGTCCGGTGGCGACGGAGGCTCAGTTTGCCGGGCCGCGCACGCGGAGGAGGCACCATGCCGGTCATCAACACGCTCGAGCTCGAAGGGGTGTCCGAGAAGTCATGGGGCGAGGCCGCCCGGGAGGCGCTTCGGGAGGCGGCCAGGACAATCCGGAACATCAACAGGCTCGAGGTGCTGTCCACCGGCACGGAGATCGAGGGCAACGAGATCGCGCGGTACCGAACCACGGTCCGCCTGTACTTCGAGGTCGAGGCGGAGCGGTAGACACGCCGCCACAACGCCTCCAAGAGGCAAAACTAGCAGGTAGGCGGGGACTCCGTTCCCTCTGGGGTAGAATTTCTTCCTCGTTTCCCTGAGGAGCGATCGCATGTCCATCCAAGCGAAGAAGGTCTTCGACAACCCATCGCCTGAGGAGCTCCGGGCGTTCACAGAGAAGATGCCGAACGCTCGGATCACCGAGTTCGGAAACGTGAACGTGCAGACCCGCGCGACCTCTCGCAGCGCGGGCAGCACCTACATCGTCTCCGACGACCCGAGCATCACCTCCGGGCAGACCATCACCCGCAAGGAGTACGAGCGGATCAGCAAGATGCAAAACGAATACATCCGCGGGCAGGAGATGGTCGTGGTCGATGGGTTCATCGGGAACGTGGAAGGCTTCCGGACGCCCGCTCGCCTGACCATCGAGAAGGCCAACGCCAACATCGCCGGTATGCAGGAGAAGCTGTACTACCCGCGGGACGGCGGCGAGCCCGAGGTCCAGCTCTTCTACACCCCGAACCTGGCGGCTCCCGGCTACCCGGACGACCGGATCATCGCCGTCGATCTGGAGAACCGCGTGACCCGTGTCATCAACTCCGACTACTTCGGCGAGTCGAAGAAGGGCGGCCTGCGGATGTGGAACACGATCGTCTACGACCGCGGCGGGCTGGCGCTTCACGCCGGCTGCAAGTCGGTCCCGGCGAAGGGTGAGGAGGGCGTGTTCCTCATCATCGGGCTTTCGGGCACAGGGAAGACAACCACCACGTTCACAACACAGAACGACTCGCTGCCCGTGCAGGACGATTTCGTGGCCCTCATGCCAGACGGCAGCGTCTATGCCTCGGAGAACGGGTGCTTCGCTAAGACCTTTTCCCTCGACCCCGACTTCGAGCCGAACATCTTCAACGCCGTGGTCAAGCCGACCACGTATCTCGAGAACGTGTACCAGGACAAGAACGGCAAGGTGAACTTCTTCGAGACCTCGTACACGCAGAACGGGCGGGCGGTGTTCGGGCTGGAGGACCTGGGGCGGGTGAAGGATGCGCGGGTGCTGTCGAAGGTCGACTACCTGCTCATCCTGAATTGGAACGAGAACATCATCCCGGCGGTGGCGAAGCTCAACCGGACCCAGGCCGCCGCGTACTTCATGCTCGGCGAGACCACCGGGACGTCAGCCGGTGGCAAGGCCGAGGAGGGGAAGTTCCTCCGGGTGCCGGGGACCAACCCGTTCTTCCCGCTTCTCCACGAGCAGCAGGGGAACCGGTTCCTGGAGCTGCTCGACGCACACCCGATGGAGGTGTTCCTCATGAACACCGGTCGGGTTGGCGGCACTCCGGACGACGATCGGTCGAAGAAGGTGAAGATCCCCCACTCGAGCGCGGTGGTGAAGGCCATCGCGGAGGGGACGATCTCGTGGACGGAGGAGGACGACTTCGGCTACCAGATTGCCGAGTCGGTCCCGGGCATCGACGACCCAGAGTTGCTCCAGCCGCGACGGCTGTACGAGCGGCAGGGCCGCATGGACGAATACCGTAAGTTCGTGGAGCGGTTCAAGGCCGAGCGCCAGGAGTTCCTCGAGGGCTTCCCGGGCCTCGACCCCGAGATCATCAAAGCCGTTCTGTAGCCGTGGTGCCCGACACTCCCAGCATGTCCATGGAACGACGGTTACTCTCCGATGAAGGAGCCATCGGGAGCGATGATGAAGTCGTCGGTAATCTTAAGGCGGCGTCGCCACCCTCGGACGACCGCGTCGAGCCTTACAAGAACCCGTAGATTCGTCTTCTTCCTTGGGTTGTCCCAAAAGGACTCGATCTCTATCTCATAGGTCATGCCGCTGGAGCCGCTGACTTCATTGACCTGAGCATCTCGGAACTGCAGTAGTTCCTCATACGAGAGATTCCTAAGCCTCTCCACCTCAAGGCTCACGATCTGTGTGCCTTCATGTGGATCGACGCCATGCGCTCTGACTCGCATTCGGGATCTCTTACTCGCTCATGCCCAGGAAGGTGCGAGCGGCGAGTCGCAGGCCGGCCATGCCGATGGGCACGAGGATGAACCACCGCCACGTCTGCGGCTCCTCGATCAGCGCGAGCCCCAGGAACCACGCTCCCAGCGCGAGCCAGAATCCCGCCCGGGCCGCTTCGTGCACGGCCACCAGGAACCGCTCCTTTGCCGAGCGCACCTCCATCGGCTCCTTCAGCGACCAGTAGGCCACCCAAAAGCCGACCAGGATCAGCACCACGGCCGCAACCAGCTCCAGGATCGCGCTGACCCTCATCCGCGCTTGTCGTTCGCCTCGCGGGCCTCGTCGAGGATCTGCACCACTTCCTCATCGGAGGTCTGCGGGAACTCCTGGTACCACTGCCCCACTGCGTAGAAGGGCTCGGGTGTCTCCAGGCACACCACCTCGTCCGCTTCGATCGAGAGGTTCCGGACGCCCTCCGCGGGAGCCACCGGCACGGCCAGGATGACCTTGCGGGCTCCCTGCGCCTTCGCCCATCGGACCGCTGCCGTTGCCGTTCCGCCGGTGGCGATGCCGTCGTCCACGACGATGACCACCTTGTCCTTGACATCGACGCCCGGGCGCCCGCCCCGATATGCCTCGGATCGCCGCTCGATCTCTCTCTCCTCCTCGGCGATCTCCCGCTCGAGATACGACTCGCTCACCCCGAGCATCTCGACCATGCGCTGGTCGAGCACTCGGACGCCGGGCGCGATCGCCCCCAGCCCGAGCTCGGGATTCCCCGGGGCCCGGACCTTCCTCGGAATCACGGTGTCGAGGGGCCACCTGTGAGCCCGGGCCACCTCGGCGGCTACAACCACTCCGCCCCGGGGGATCCCCAGCACCACCACGTCCTCGCCCTTCAGGTCCGCCAGGGCGTCGGCGAGCCGCCGGCCGGCCTCTTCCCGATCGACGAAGATCACCGCTCCTCCCGCTCCTCGTCGGCCTCACGCCGCTCCCGCTTCTCCCGGAGCTTGCGCCGGCGGTCGGGGATCACGCGGCCGGGCGGAGGGACCGGCTTGCGAACGCGCCGGTACGCGTCGAGGGGCTCTTCCTTCTTCTTCTCGCCCATCGCGTCGATTATTCCACCCGCCCTCGCGGTTGCCGTCGTCGAGGGGGTTTGGCATAGAATGGGAAACTTCCCGGAGGAGGTGCCGCGTGGTCCAAGCCTACATCTTGATCCAGACCGAGGTCGGCAAGGCCGCCCAGGTGGCCAAGGAGGTCGCGGCGATCAAGGGCGTCCAGGCGGCCGAGGATGTAACGGGACCCTACGACGTCATCGTGAAGGCGGAGGCCCGGAACGTCGACGACCTCGGGAAGCTGGTTGTGGCCAAGATCCAGGCGGTCGACGGCATCACCCGCACGCTCACCTGCCCCGTCGTCCATCTGTAGGAACGGCCCTTCTACCCTTCGGCGCGGGCGTCCCGCGCCACCCTCCTCCCGCGTGCTGTTGACTGTCACTCCCGCGTGGCATAATCACATCGTTGTAATTCTTCCCCCAGCGGGAGGTCGCGATGCGCCGAGAGACGTACTGCGAGGGTTGCGGCGAGACGGAGTTGGGTCTCGTGGAGACCTACGCCGCGGTCGACGCCTCGGGCGAGATCGAAGTAGCCGTGTGGGCGTGTAAGAGCTGCGGTGATCGGACCGAGGTCGAGGTCGTGGCCTTGGACCTCGTCGAGGAAGCCGCGGTGACCCGCCGGGTCGCCTGATAACCGTCTCGCACCCGAACCGCGCCGTACGCGTCCCCCCGGCCTGCTCCCCACGCGTCGACGATGGCGTCGTCCACCGCTTCGATCGGGCATCCCCTGGCGACCGAAGAGTGGGCACCGGCCTTCCGAATCCGGTCCATCCCGGCCTCGTCACCGGAGCCGACCATCACGACCTGCGTCGCTGGGAGGTACCGGCGGACGCTTTGCAGCGCCCCGAAACCACCAGGGAACCCGACGTCGAGGAGGACCACGTCGGGCTTCAGGGAGAGGGCCGCTTCAAGGGCCTCAGGTCCTGCGGAGACGGTGGCCACGACGTCGAACCCCAGTTGCAGCAGCGAGCTGCGGAGGGCCTGCCGGCCGGCGTCGTCCCCGTCGGCCAGGAGAACCCTGGGCCACGGCACGTCCACCTGTCCCGCATCCGCCGGTCGTACGAACATCACTGTAGGCATCGGAAGAACCGGGGCGGTCTTGACCGGTTTCGGACGAAGAAATCGGCCGTCGATGGACTTATCCGGGCGAGGGGAGCTCCCCCAGCGTCCGCCCCCGCTTCGACTCGGCGTCATGGCGCTCCAGGGCCAGCTCGACCAGCCGGTCCACGAGCTCGGCGTAGGACAGCCCGGAAGCCTCCCACAGCTTGGGGTACATCGAGATCCTGGTGAAGCCGGGGATGGTGTTGATCTCATTCACGACCAGGTGGCCGGACGGCGTCAGGAAGAAATCCACCCGGGCCATCCCGGCGCCATCGATGGCACGGAAGGCGGTTACCGCCATCCGCTGAGCCTCCTCCAGCGTTTCCGGGGAGAGGTCCGCCGGGACCACCAGCTGGGCTCCGTCCTCGTCGACGTACTTGGCCTCGTAGTCGTAGAACTCGTGGCCTTTCGGGATGATCTCCCCGGCCAGCGAGGCCACCGGATCGTCGTTGCCGAGGACCGATACCTCGATCTCCCGGGCGCCCTCCATCGAGCGCTCGACCAGCGCCTTCTGCCCGTACTCGAAGGCATGCTTCATCGCCCCGGATAGCTCCCCAAGCTCGTGAACCTTGGTGATCCCCACCGAGGAACCAAGGGCGGCGGGCTTCACGAACACCGGGTATCCCAGATCGGCGGCCTTTGCATCGACCGCTTCCGGGTCTTCCAGCCACTCTCGCTCGTGGACCACGACGTGGGGCACCACCGGCAGCCCGGAAGCCTGGAAGAGAACCTTCTGGACCGCCTTGTCCATGCCCACGGCGGAAGCGAGCACACCGGCACCCACGTATGGGATCCCGGCGAGCTCGAGGAGTCCTTGGATCGTCCCGTCCTCGCCGAACGGGCCGTGGAGCACGGGGAAGACGACGTCGAACGCCTGGCGCTCTCCGCTCTCCCCAACGAGCTCCCGGGAGCCGGGCTCTCGAGCCAGGGCCACCTCGAACCCGGCGTCCCCGCGGACGGAGGGAAGGGCTTCCGTCCCGCCCGGCTCCAGCGCCGGAGGCCCGGGGAGCAGATGCCACCGGCCCTCTTTGTCGATGCCCACGGCTACGACCTCGTAGCGATCCGGGGACAGAGCGCCAGCCACGGAAGCCGCCGAGACCACCGACACTTCGTGCTCCGCCGAGCGACCACCGAAGATCAGCAGGACGCGCGGGCGGCGAGGGTCGCTCACGCCTTGTCCAGAGCCCGCGAGAAGTCGTCGAGCAGGTCCTCCTGGTCTTCGATCCCCACCGAGACTCGAACCAGGCCTTCGGCGATGCCCGCCGCCTTCCGGTCCTCCGGGGTCAGCTGGGTGTGGGTGACGGAGGCGGCGTGAACGACCAGGGTCCTGGTTCCGCCCAGGCTCGGGCCGACCAGCGCGAGCTCCAGCGCCTCCTGGAACCGCCTGCCGGCATCGAGACCGCCGGCCAGCTCGAACGCGACCATCCCCGAGGCGTCGCGGAGGATCCGTCGGGCCACCTCGTGATCCGGATGTGACTCGAGCCCCGGGTACCACACCCGCGCCACCTTGTCGTGCTCCTCGAGCATCCTCGCCAGGGCCAGGGCCGTCCGGCAGTGCCGCTCCATCCGCAAGGCCAGGGTCTGCAGACCGCGCAGCACCAGCCAGGCCTCCAGCGCGCTGGCCACTCCCCCGAGGTCGACGGAAACCTCGCGGATCTCCTTGATCGTCTCCGCGTCACCCACGGCGATCCCGCCGGTGAGATCGGAGTGGCCACCGATGTACTTGGTAGTGGAATGCGCCACGATGTCGGCTCCGAACGCGATCGGGTTGCACAGATAAGGACTGGCGAACGTGTTGTCGACTACCAGCCGCACACCACGCTCTCGACACGCAGCCCCGATCGCCTCGAGGTCTGCTACCGCGAGGGTCGGGTTCCCGATGGTCTCGACGTAGCAGAGCACGGTCTCCGGCCGGCACGCCGCCATCAGGTCCTCGACCGCCTGGCTCTTTGCGAGGGTGGTCTCGATCCCCCAGCGGGGGAGGAGATGAGCGATCAGCGAGAACGAGCCGCCATAGAGATACGGGCTGGCCACGACGTGGTCTCGGGCCTTCGCCATCGTCAGGAGCGACGTGGAGATGGCCGCCATCCCGGAAGAGAAGGAAACCGCCCGCTCGCCTCCCTCCAGCTCGGCGAGGACCTCCTCGAGAGCTGCGCGGGTGGGATTGTGCCACCGCGTGTACACGTATCCTGCGTCCTTCCCCCGTCGGATGAGCTCCGCGAGGACCTCGGGATCCTCGAAGCTGTACGTCGCGGTTTGGTAGATCGGCGTGGAGAGCGGGCGGGCGTCGCCGAGATCGACTCGGGTCCGCAGCGCTCGGGTGGTGAACCCCTCGGTGGGATCGGCCATGGCCGCAAGGGTAGCGCACCCGTTCCTGTCGATGGGCTCAGCGCCGCGGATACCGAGCCCGGAGGTCATCCACCAGGAGGGCCAGCTCCGACATCACGGCGTCGGTGACCTTCCGCAGGGTCTCGGGATCCTCTTGGTTCTCCTCGTGCTCGGAGAGGTCGCGCGGGACGCCGGCCTTCACCCACACCGATATCCCCGGACGAAAGCTCTTACGGCCCAGGCGCTCAACGAACTGCGAGCCCCAGACGGCGATCGGGACAACCGGGACGCCGGACGCCAAGGTCAGCCGGGCGATGCCGGTCTTCGCCGCCATCGGGGTGAGGTCGCCGTTCCTTGTCACGGTGCCCTCCGGGTAGACCACCACGACTTCCCCCTCCCGGAGCGAGCGCATCGCCGCATCTACGGGCGCCGACTCGCCGGAGCCGCGGCGGACGGGGATCTGCCGCGCCCCCTGGAGGACGCGGCGGAGGAGCGGGTTTCGGTACAGCTCGCTCTTGGCCAGGAACCGCGGCCGGCGACCCGCCTTCTCCAGGAAGAACGCGTGGGCCAGCGGGTCGAAATGGGAGATGTGGTTGGCGGCCACAAGGACCGGCCCTTCCGCCGGCACGTTGGACAGGCCCTCGAACCGCCATCGGAACCACACGGTGAGTGGCGGGATGAGGACGCTCTCGGCAAACCGCATCCAGGGCTCGCGCCGTCTGGGCAACCTTCCTCCTCGCATGGGCCTCGAGCGCCTCGCAATTCTAGGGGCGGGCTTCCGGCGGGACCACCGCAGATGCGTGTGGAGGACCCCGGGAGGGTCTAGCATTACGGCCCCATGCGCGTCATCGCCGTGCCGGTGAAGTCGCTGGAGCGAGCAAAGAGCCGCCTGGCTCAGGTCCTGACGCCGCTCGAGCGCGCGGCCCTCACCCTGGCGATGCTGGAGGACGTCCTGGACGCCTGCCTGGGGATGCCGGGCTGGCAAACGTGGGTCGTCTCTCCCGACGAGTCCGTGCTGGAGGTGTCGGCGCGTCGTCGGGCCCGGCCGATCGTGGAGGAGAAAGCCGGCCTGGCGGCGGCGATCCGCCAGGTGCAGGAGGAGACGGCCGGCGCCGACGCACTCGCGGTGGTCCTCGGCGACCTGCCGCTTCTGACCGCGGAGTCCCTGGGCCGGGTCCTCCGCACCCTGGGCCCGGTGGTGGCCGCCCCCTCTGCCTCCGAGGAGGGGACCAACGTGCTCCTCCGGCGCCCCCCCATGGTGATCCCGGCCCGCTTCGGCACCAACTCCTTCCGCAAACACCGAGAGGCGGCCGAGCTCAAGGATCTCCCGTTCGCGGTGGTCCACGCGCCCGAGCTGGCCTTCGACCTCGACACACCGGACGACATCGCCCAGCTGCTCGAGTGGAGGCGGGGGAGCCGGACCCGCGAGGGTTGCCTAGAGATGGGACTCGCGGACAGACTGAACCTCAGGACGCCGTAGGAGCAGAGCGACGTGCCGCAGGGGACGATCAAGTCCTACGACATCGAGAACCGTACCGGGGTCCTGCTCACCGACGACGAGCAGGAGATCCACATCGACCCGACGTCCGTGGAGGGCTCGGGCATCCGGTATCTGCGCATCGGCCAACGAGTGAAGTTCGACGTGGCCGACGAGGGCGGGAAGAAGATTGCCCGGTCACTCAAGATCGTGACCTTCGACTAGCCTTCTTGGCCGCTGGAGGCTTCCGGGTCCGTCCACCGGAAACCGCCTGCTTGAATGCCGTTCCCGGCCGGAACGAAGGGACTCGCCGGGCCGGGATCCGAACCTGGTCACCGGTACGAGGGTTCCGCCCAACCCGCGGGCGGCGCTGCTGGCGCTCGAAGGTCCCGAACCCCACCAGGGCGACCCGCTTGCCCCGAGAGACCGACACTTTGATGACCTCGGTGGCGGTGTCAACGACCCGGGCCACATCGGCCCTGGCCAGGCCGGTGCGATCCGAGACCTCGGCGACCAGCTCGTTCTTGTTCACACCCTCCCCCCGTGAGCTTGGTCTGCCCGGCATCGGCAACCGTAGCCTTCGCCGGACACAAAGGAATTCCTGCAGTGGTTCGCCGGATCGAACGCCAATTCCTGCTGACGGTCAAGCCGCCCAACCGTGTGGTACAAAGGGTGGCTGATGGGTCGTGGGGTAACGGTAGCCCGGCTGACTCTGGATCAGCTAGTCCTGGTTCGAATCCAGGCGACCCAGCTTGTTGGTCCCTTCGTCTAGAGGCCCAGGACACCACCCTCTCAAGGTGGAGACACGGGTTCGAATCCCGTAGGGACCAC
>DASYVD010000114.1:0-6761 GCA_036000545.1 Actinomycetota bacterium
GGAGGAGCACGGCGAGAAGCGCACGCGGCTTGGGCCCGCCCAGGGAAAGCTCGCCGCCTTCGTCCCACACCTCGAGCGGTCCCAGAATCCGGAAGTCCATCCGGCTGGCCTCCCGGCAGGGAGACTAGCAGCTGTTCCCGGTCTGAAACGGACCTGAAACGGGCCTCCTCGATCACCGGATTCGAAAAGAGCGAGCCTAGGACCCCGAGTGGCTCGCGTTTCTTGTACGCCTGTCTTCCTCTATCGTGACGATCTCTGCCATGCGCGGCCTCCCTGCCGCGTCATGGAGGAACCGAGCCTAGCAACTCCACTCGGCGGAGGCCGTCTCCACGTGGCGAAGCGGTCGTCGGTCAGTCCTCCGTCTACAAGGCGCAGGTGCGATCCCAGGATTAGCTGCGTTTTCGCGCGCGGACGCCGGCTCCGCCGCTTCCGCCCAGGGACATAGCGACGCCGACGACGAACCCGAAGTCGTACCAGTTCCCGTTGTTGGCGACTGCGTAGACGCTCACGTCGTCCGTGAACAGGGAGATCACGAAGGTGACGGGGAGGATGATCCCGTGCCACAGACCCAGCCAGAAGCCAGCCGGCTCCTCGCCTGTCCCCGCGGAGGGGTTGGGGCCGGCTGCGCACGAGGATAGGACCAGCGTGGCTCCCAAGACCGCCACGAGGACAAGGCAGATGCGCAGCCGTCTGCGGTTCGCCACGTCTCTCGACATCAGGCGATTCTTCCAGTAGTCGTCTCGGGCGGGCAAGTGGTGTCAACGTGGGGAACCATTCAGGGAGAGCGGCGGGGGCCGGTTCGCCCGGGCAGTTGCGGGGGCCGATTCGAGGCAGCTGATCTGGTCCGCCTGCTCCGCCCGACCGGACTCGTTGAAATGGTCGCTTTCCCGTAACCGGTCCAAGGAAGGAGTCTGTCAACTTACGGCGAAATCTGTAAGACAGTTGGCCCTCGGTCAGATGGGGGAGGTGAGGCGGTCAGACTCCCGCGCTCTGCACGCGCTGCGTTTGTTCCCTGACCCGTTCCCCAAGCAGGGGACAAGGAGGCTGTTATGCGCAGGCCGTTGATCGCTCTCATTGCTGGCTCCACACTTGTCGCCGGTCTCACCGGCAGCCCGGTTGCGCTTGCGGGTACCACGGTGGGGAGCTTCGAGATCGAAGGCAATCGTGCCGACGACTCGGGCTCCGGTGATCTCATGCTCGACTGGGATTCCCCGCCGCCCGGCTTGACCGTGTTCACGGACGCCAGCGGGCAGGGTGACGACTCCTTCGGCCTCGGCTCGAAGGAGCTGGAACCGGGCGGGTGGACCTGCATCCAGGGATCGGCGCCCGGGAAAGCGGACATCGTCGGCGGTGAGATCGCGTTCCGCACGCTCGGCGGGAAGAACTACATGTTCGTGAGCTGGACGCGGAAGGCCACCGACGGCGACGTCCACATCGACTACGAGTTCAACCAATCCACGGAGCCGAACCCGGCCTGTCCCGAGCTCCCGCGCCGGACCCCCGGCGACATTGTGATCACCTTCGACACCGAGAACGGAGGCGCCACGATCCTGGTCCGGGCGTTCGTGTGGGAGGGCACCCCCGAGAGCGGCACATTCAAGGAGCTCAGCCTCGGTGCCAAGGGCGTGCTCTGGGACGGGGCCGTGAACATCCCCAACACCATCCCCGGCCACCAGGCCGGCGACTTCGGGGAGGCGGCCATCAACCTGACCGACTCGCCGATCGGAGCCATCAGCTGTCTGGTGTTCTCCACGGCGTGGATGAAGACCCGGTCCTCCACCTCGATCACGTCGGCGCTGCAGGACCGGACCGCCCCGCAGGCGGTGAACTTCGCGGTGGACCAGCCGGACCTGGCCAACGCCAGTGGCGGAGCCTTCGGGGCCCGGGTCCGCGAGACGGTGCTGGGGCTGAACGAGACCCTGATCCCCGCCGCCAGCAGCCAGTCGGGGGTGGGGTCGAACAGCAGCAGCAACCAGCTGCTGGACGTCGACGTGCCTCCACCCTCGGGGGAGATCCTGCGGGCCGACGTAGTGCGCACCTCCGCCCGGAGCACGATCACGGAGTCGCCCGGTGAGGCGACCCAGGTCAGCACAGCCGAGACGGCCAACGTGAACATCCTGAACGGCCTGGTCACCGCCGGTCACATCCGGGGGGTGGCCACAAGCAGGGCCAGCGGGGCCGCCTCGTCGTTCAGCTCCCTCGGGTCCACCTTCCAGGACCTGGCGGTGCAGGGCGCGGCCGTAAACGACGTCGCTTCCAACACCCGGATCGACCTCCCGGCGGATCTCTACGGCCCCGGGAGCTACGTGATCCTCTACGAGCGGATCGGGTCGACCTCCGGCCCGCCCCCGGAGCAGGTCGCCGAGGGCACCTACACGGCCGACCTCACCGTCAACATGATCCACGTCTTCGTCACCGACTCGCTGCAGCTGGTCCCCGGTGACCAAACGGTCGAGGTTATCGTGTCTCACGCGGACGCCCACTCGGACTTTCCGCAGACGACCCGATGCCCGGGGGCACCGACCCAGGCGGTCAGCGGACACGCCTTCGTGGCCAGCGAGGTGAACGACGGCGTGGAGCTGCCGGTGACCGCGGGCTACGTGTCTATCCCGGCCACGGGCGGGCACGACCACCAGGACCTCGACCAGGCCGCGGTGCTGGGACACACCGCCGGGGCCTCCGTGACCGACAGCACGGGGACCCTCGGTCCCACGCTCAGCAGGGCCTCCAGCTACGCCCAGGCGACCGGCGTCTGCGTGGCGCCGGGCCCGACCGGCTGCACCGTCGGGGCCGAGCTGGTCCGGTCAGAGTCCAACAGCTCGGCCGAGGCTACCGGGGCGAGGTCGGACGACGGTGACTCCAAGCTCGTTGGAGTGGTCGTGGCCGGTAACCCGGTGCCGGTCCAGGCGGATCCGAACACGAGGATCGAGATCCCCGGTGTCGGCTTCGTGATCCTCAACGAGCAGTTCTGCGACGGGGGGACGACCCTCCCGGACTGCGCGGGCGCCGACCACGCCGGGCTAACGGTGCGGGCCATCCACCTCGTAGTCACCGTGCCGGACAACCCGCTGGGGCTCAGGCTTGGCGAGGTCATCGTGTCCGAGGCCCACTCGGACGCCACGCTCATCTAGTCGTTCGAGGCGGAAGGGAGAGCCCGGGGCCCGTCCCCGGGCTCTCCAGTTCGCGCGCTCGCTCCTCGGCGCTTGCCGAAGCTTTTTCCCTCCAAGCGGAGCAAGCAAAAGCTTACGTAGAAGTGGTTTAGTCAGCCACCGTTTTTCGGCCCTGCGGGCCAACGAGACCACGGTCGGCTCCACGAGATTCCGCACAGATTCCGCGGGAAGTCCGCCGGAGAGCCCGCACATGTGTTCGTCGAGCAGTCGTGGTCCGGAGGGATCACCGCCTGCTGGAGTGAAGCCTGGGGTAGGCGATCACGCTCGTCGAAGTTGACGTCAACATTGGCGGCTCGTACGGCCTCCCAGGCCGCAGGGGTATGAGTCTTGAGGCACCTGCTGGCCTTCTCTAGCGAGACGGGACCATCGTGCGTCTCCAATGCTGAAGCCAGGGGACCGTTCATCGGTTTCGGCTATGGCTCACGTGCGTTCAAGCCGTCTGGTTTTCGAGCCTCGACAGGGTCTGCTGCAAGTATCCGCGAAGGTGCCGCCGACCCGCGATCCTGAGTGCCAGCACCACCAGGCCCCCCTTGAAGCTATTCGGCTGGCGGAACGAGGTCCACTCCACCCGGCTTCCGCCGGCCGGCGCAGGTCGGACGCGTAACTCCCACCGGCTCCCGGGGCGGAAGACGTTGGAGTCCAGCACTCGGGCGATCACCTTGTCCGGGCTGGACCAGTCGTAGCGCTCGCGAGCCCAGATCCCACCGAACTCGCGACCGCCCTCAGTGGCCTCGGCGGAGCCTTCGCCGAGCGCGTGGACCCTGTACCGCTTCGGGTCGATGCCGGACCAGATCTCCGGCCGACACTCGGAGAAGTCGGTGGCCGCGGAGAATACGCGCTCGGGTGGCATGGGTGTCTCCACCTCGAACCGAACCTCGACCATGGTCGCCTCCTTATCTGTCGAGCAAGGATGGTGGCGACGGCGGGACGAGGACATCGGTAGTTCTGCCCATCTTTCTGCTCAGCCGCGGAGGAGACCGTGCTCCATGGCGAACATCGCCGCGGCGGCCCGAGTGAAGGCCCCGATCTTCGTGTAGATGTGCTGAACGTGGTGCTCCGCGGTACGTGACGAGATGTAGAGGGTCGCGGCGATCGCGCGGTTCGAGAGCCCATGGGCGAGGAGCCTGAGGACCTCGACCTCTCGGTCGGATAGGTTCGCGGGCCACGCGGTCCGGACCTTGGGTGCCCACTGCCCGGCCGCCTCGATCACCGCGCGGACGCACTCGGGGTCCAGCCGGCCCGACCGCGCCTCCTCCGACAGCGTCTCTGACGCGGCCTCCGGGGGCAGCGCCGGGCGGTGGGGCCGATCCTGGGTCATCGCCTGGAAGGCATCCGCGGCCGCCAGCACCCGGGCGGCTGCGGTGACCTCTCCGCCGGAGGCTCCTCGGTGGTACCCGGAGCCGTCCTGTCGCTCGTGGTGCATCCCCGCCGTCCGGGCCAGCCGCTCGAGGATGCGGGACCGGGCCAGGATCCGCTCGGTCTGGTAGGGGTGGAGGCGAACGCGTTCCCACTCGGTCGTGTTGAGCGCCGCCCGCTTCTCCCAGATCCCGTTGGAGACCGACAATCGGCCAAGGTCGTGGAGCAGCGCCGCTCGCCGGAGGTCCGTGACGACCGGGGGGTCGAGGCCCAGGGCCACCCCGGCGCGCTCCGACAGGTCGGCCACCTCGCTGGAGTGACCGAGCATGAACGGCGACTTGAGGTCGACCATGTCGGCGAACGCAAGGGCCAGGCCATCGAGGCCCTCCGGCCCGATCGCGCGTCGTGGCTCCGGCTCGGCCTCGAGCACGGCTTCCCACACGTCCCTGGCCTCGATCTCCTCGAGGATCCCCGAACCGAATTGGGCGAACGCCTCGGCCACACCGGGGTCGAACCACCCGCCGGCGCGGCGGCGGATCACCTCCACGGCCGATCCGGGACCGCCGAGCCGGTCGAAGATGACGGCCTGGTGGCCGACCTCGGCCAGGCGGGCGGGGAGGACGATGTCCTCTCCGGCCAGGCCCTGGGGGGAACCCTTCCCGTCCCACCGCTCGAAGCTCTGGTACAGGCCGTCCCGGACCCCTGAGCCCAGGTCCAGCCGCTCGGCGAGCCGGGCGGCAACCTCGCAGATGGCCCCCAGGACGATTCGGTCGGCCTTCTTCCCGACGCGCAGGGCCCGGGCTAGGTAACGCAGCCGGTGGAGACCGGTCCCCCTTCCCGTCTGAAGCAGCAGGGCGAAGGCGTCCCGGGGATTCCCAAAGTCGGCGCGCTCGGCCGCGGGGCGGGAAGACAGCTCGTCGCCACCGAACAGGAACGCCTCCTCGTGGGCCGTCGCGGTGCACCCCAGGTGGCGGAGGAGTGCCGTGTAATAGACGTCGGAGACCTCCGCCTCAGGGACGTCCATCCGCCTCGCGAGGCCGGTGGCGACGAGGCAGGCTCGGATGGCCTTCTCGGGCTCCTGTCCGGTCCCCAGATCGGTGGCCACCGACAGAGCCGCCAGGAGGTCGGCCAGCCGGACCTGCTCGCCAGGCATGCTCCTCCTGATCTCGGGACGGGACCTGAAGCATGCCAGCCCTCTCTCCCGGAGGCCAGGCGAGCGAATAGGTAGGCCTACCGATGTGCCGCCTGGGCGGAAGCCCGATGCTTGCCGCGCTCGCGCACCAGGAGGGAACGATGATCCGAAGCCTGGAACTTCGGCGAGGCGAGGTGGAGGCGGTAAGGCCGCGCCTCTTCACCCCCGCCTTCGTAACCGTCACCCTTGCCTCGCTGGCTTACTTCACCGCCGACGGAGTGCTCCTGCCTGCGCTCCCGCGCTACGTGGAAGGGCCGCTCGGAGGTGGCGACGTGGCCGTTGGACTGGTGGTGGGAGCCTTCAGCCTGTCGGCGTTCTTCCTCCGCCCGTGGGCCGGTGGGATGGGAGACCGTCGAGGACGGCGCCTCCTGATGGTCGTAGGAGCCGGGCTCTTCGCGCTCTCCGTGCTGGGGTACCTGGTGGCCCGGTCGCCGATGACCCTCGCGGCGCTCCGCCTCCTGACCGGGGCGGGGGAAGCGCTGTTCTTCGTGGGGGCGGTCACAACGGTGACCGACCTCGCTCCACCGAACCGGAGGGGAGAGGCCATGAGCTTCTTCTCTTTGTCGATCTACGTGGGCATCGGGATCGGGCCTCTCCTGAGCGAGGCGGCCATCGGCGTCATCGGCTTCGCGGGGGCATGGCTGCTTGCGGCGCTCGCCGCCGGGGTTGCCCTCATCCTCGGCACACGGATGCCGGAAACGAGGCCGGAGTCAGGCGTGGGAGGCGCCGCCCGCCACCGATTGATCCATCGAGCGGGCCTCCTGCCCGGCCTGGTCATGCTCACCAGCATCTGGGGGATGGCTGGCTTCCTCACCTTTGTCCCGCTCTACGCGCTGGATCTCGGGATGGGGGGGTCGCGGCTCGTCCTCGGCCTCTTCGCGGCCACCGTGGTCGTGGTCCGCAGCCTCGGCGCCCGGATCCCCGACCGGCTGGGGGCGGGGCGGGCCACGCGGATGGCCCTGGCGGCTTCCGCCGCGGGGCTCCTCAGCGCCGGCTTCTGGCACAGCCCAGCCGGTCTAGTTGTCGGGACGGCCATCTTCGCC
>DASYVD010000115.1:0-15543 GCA_036000545.1 Actinomycetota bacterium
GGAGAGGAGGGAATCATGACTCAAGAGCGCGGTCGCGGCGTGGTGCCGCCCGGAGAACGGGAAGTAGTTGGAATCCCGGAGAGCAGGGTAGGGGCGCCGGAGATCAACCTCGTCGCTGACCCTGCCCCCCTCGGGCTAGGAGGTTTCGCCGCCACCACGTTCCTGCTCAGTCTGGTGAACGCCGGGGTGCTGGATAGCACGGCCGAGCCCGTGGTCCTCCCGTTGGCCCTGCTCTACGGAGGGATCGCCCAGATCTTCGCCGGGCTGTGGGAGTTCCGGAACAACCGGAACACGTTCGGAGCGACGGCCTTCACCACGTACGGAGCGTTCTGGCTAACATTCTATTTCCTGGTAACCCGGTTCGCTGCGGAGATCCCTGAGGATCAGCGTGCCGTGGCCATCGGCACGTACCTTCTGGCGTGGACGGTGTTCACGTTCTACATGTGGATCGGGTCGTTCAGGCTCAACGGCGCCCTCGTTGCGGTGTTCACCTTCCTGTTGGCGACATTCGCTGTCCTCACGCTCGGTGAGTACGCGGGTGCGGAGGGCCTCACCAGGATCGGCGGATGGCTCGGGGTCATCACGGCGATCCTCGCCTGGTACACGGCGGCGGCCATCATCATCAACTCCACGCACAAGAGGGTCGTCCTCCCCGTGTGGCCCCGCGCGTAAAGGACTTGCCAGAAGAGCATGACTTAAGAAGAGCGAGGAGCTGCCCGGCGGACCACCGGACCAGGCTCCACCCTCCAACCGGGACCTGCTCCGGTTCGGGGGCCGTACGCCCCGCCCCGGGCAGCCCTCCTCGCCCGGCGACCCCCCCAAGGCCCAAACAGCGAGAGGCCACCGGGTGCCGGTGGCCTCTCGCGCGAACCGGCTGAGGCCTACGACCCGGTCGCCGGCTGAGCGGCGGGGGCCGCGGCCGGAACCTGGGGCCGTCTGGCCAGGAACTCGCTCAGGAGAGCCACCACCGCCAGCAATCCTGCGATGTAGAAGGCTGCCTGGTAGTTCCCAAACCGGTCGAACAGCTGGCCCCCGAGCCTCGGGCCGATGATGCCGGCCACTCCCCACGCGGTGAAGAGCAGACCGTAGTTGATGCCCGCGTTCTTGGTGCCCCAGAAGTCGGAGGTCGTGGAGGCGTTCACCGACAGCTGGGTGCCGTAGCACCAGTAGACGATGAACACGAGCAAGAGGAACAAGATGCCGGTCTCGAACGTGCCGGTCACGTTGTACATGATCGGCACGGCCACGGCGGAGATGCCGATCATCAGCCGGAGGGTGTTGAGCCGGCCGATGGCGTCGGACAGCGCGCCGGACAGGATGCGGCCGGCCGCGTTCCCCACCGCCCCTACGATGAGGGCCGTGCTGGCAATCGCGGCCGAGAGCCCCTTGCTCTCAGCGAATGGGACCAGCTGGCTGATCACCATGAGGCCGGCCGTGGCGCCCAGCGCGTACGCCACCCACATGAAGTAGAAGGCTGGAGTCCTCACCGTCTCCCCGGGAGCGAACTCGTGGACCGTGGCCGCGGCCCTGGCGGCCGGGGCGGGCTCCCACCCAGCCGGCTTGTAGCCGACCGGCGGGTTCCGCAGGAGGAAGGCCCCGATGATGGTCATCACGAAGAACACGACGCCCAGGATGGCAAACGTCGAGTTGACGCCGTACGTGGGGATCAGCCAGTTCTTGGCGACCGGTCCGAAGATGGCGGACCCACCGCCGTACCCTGCTACGGCGAGCCCGACGGCCAGTCCCCGTCTGTCCGGGAACCACTTGGCCATAACAGGGATCGGCGTGGCGTACCCGAAGCCGTTCCCCAACCCTCCGACCACCCCGAACCAGATGTAGAGCCAGATCAGGCTGGTGGTAAAGGAGGACATGATGAAGGCCAGGGTGATGAGGACGGCGCCGGTGACCGATATTGGGAACGGCCCCAACCTATCCTGGAGACGCCCGGCCACCACGAACGACAGCGCGAACACCACCACCGCGATCGTGAACACCGTGGAGGTCTGGGTGCGGTCCCAGCCGAACTTCTCCTCTAGGGGCGCTACGAACACGCTCCACGCGTACAGGGCGCCGAGCGCCAGGTTCATGGAGAGCCCTCCGACGACCCTCCACCATCGGCTGATGGCCGCCTCTCCTGCCATAGCCCGTTGCGCTGCCGCTTCCATACTCAACCCTCCCGTCTCGGGGGGACTAGGCCCCGTCTACCTCACTTGGGAAACGGATCTGTCGCACAGTCTCGGGCCTTCCATGACGTCCACGCTGCCATCCAGTGCTGGTCCGCCCAGCGACTGGATGGGGTGAGAGAAAGCACCGGGTGCGGTTCAGGGACCCCTGGGTATGACCACGAATCGGTCCACGCTCCACCCTCCGTCGGGAATTGTGTTCTTCCAGCGTGTGTCAAGTCAAGGGACGAAAGTGCCGTCTCGTCGATCTTCGGCCCGGTCATCCCCAGCTCCCACAAATCAGACAAGTCGCCCCCGTTTGGGTGTCACCACCGAAACGTTTGACCGGCCTTCCCAGGCGAAGGTTACGGGCCTGTCAGTCCTGGGAGATCGTGCCGCCCGCGGCGCCCAAGCAGTGAGTCCGCCCTGGCCGTGGGGGTCCCTGGAATAATCGAGCCTGGGGAATAATCGAGCGTGGGGCTCTCGCAGGTGGATACCTGCGCCCCGACCCGGAGGAAGGGAAAAATGGAAAAGGCCTTCGTCAAGACGGCTGCGGGGCGCGTGGCCTACACGCAGGCCGGGCAGGGGGCTCCCATCCTCCTGATACACGGGATCCCGACCTCTTCCTTCCTATGGCGGAACGTGATCCCGGAGCTGGCCCAGGCCTTCACGGTCTACGCCGTCGACCTCCTGGGCTACGGAGACTCCGACAAGCCCGAGGGCGCCGACCTGTCCATCGTGGCCCAGGCGGACTACGTGAGGGCCTTCATGGAGGAGGTTGGCTGGGGGCGGGGGGCCGTGGCCGGCCATGACATCGGCGGCGGGATCGCCCAGCTCCTCGCCCTCGAGAGCCCCCAGGCGATCACAAAGCTGATCCTGCTGGACACGATCGCCTACGACTCTTGGCCCGTGCCGGAGATCGAACGGCTCAAGGATCCGGCGTGGGACGAGCTCCTGGCTACTCGGGACCTCTCCCCGGGCTTCGCGAAGTCCTTCAAGCGCGGAATGGTGCACGAGGAGCGGGTCGACGACCAGCTCGTCGCCGAGTACGTCAGGCCCTTCGAGGGTGTCGAGGGGAGGCGGGCGTACCTGCGATGCGCACGGGCCCTGCGGACCGAGGACCTGGCGTCTGTCATGGACCGGGTGGAGCTCCTCGACGTCCCCACCCTGATCATCTGGGGTGAGGGGGACGACTTCCAGAAGGTGGAATACGGGAGGCGGCTGGCGGCGGCCATGCCCAGGGCTCGGCTGATGGTTCTGGAGGAGGCCGGGCACTTCGTGCCGGAGGACCGGCCGGACGAGGTCGCCCGGCTGATCAGGGAGTTCGTCCGGGCCGATCGCTAGCCGGCTCCCGGGAGGCCTCCAGCTCCGCCTCCAGGACCCGCAGGCGCTCCTTCAGCGCCTTGTCCTCCCGCCACCGCTCCGTCACATCGCGGATGACCGCCGCCACCCCCCGGAGGTCGCCCTCGGGGTCGCGGACCAGGCCCACCGTGAACTCCAGGGAGATACGATCGCCACCCTGCGTGACGGCCGGCACTTTGAGCATGTCCCCGCCCAAACTGCTCGTGCCGGTCTCCATGGCGTGCCGGTAGCCCTTCCAGTGCCGCTCCCGCAGTTTCTCCGGGACGATCAGGTCCAGCGTCTGCCCGATGGCCTCCTCGGCCGAGTGGCCGAAGATTGCCTGGGCGCCGGCGTTCCACAACCGGATGACGCCTTCGCGGTCCGCGAAGACGACGGCGTCCGGGGTCTCCTCCACGATCCGCCGATAGAGCCAGTCCATCACCGACTCCCCCTTGGGGCTGGGCAAAACCGGCCCCGGCCGGGCACTATACTTCATGCCGTCGTCCCTCCCGAAGGAGTCCCCATGGCCAGGCCCGTCGCCCCCGGCGTCATTGAGATCGACACACTTCTTGGCGGGTGGGAGCGGGTCACGGCCGCGTACCTGATGGAGGGACCCCAGCCCCTCCTCATCGAGACCGGCAGCCAGACGTCGGCCGGGAAGCTCGTCGAGGAGCTCAAGGCTCTCGGCATCGGGCCGGAGGACCTGGCAGGCGTCGCCGTGTCGCACATCCATCTGGACCACGCCGGGGGAGTGGGCGATCTGGCCAAGGCGTTCCCCCAAGCTACCGTGTACGTGCACGAGAAAGGAGCCCGACACCTGGCAGATCCCACCCGCCTCGTGGACTCTGCCGCCCGCGTGTACGGCCCCCTCCTGGACTCGCTGTACGGGCGCCTTGAGCCGACTCCGGATGACCGGATCCATATCCTGGCCGACGGTGAGGAGGTGCGCGTCGGGCCCGGCCGGGCGCTCACCACCATTCACTCACCCGGGCATGCCAAGCACCACCTGGCGCTGCTCGACCCGGAGACCGGGATCATCTTCGTGGGTGATGCGGCCGGCGTGCGGCTGCCCGACGCGGGGGTGCTGCGTCCCGCCACGCCTCCGCCCGACTTCGACCTAGACCTAGCCCTGAGCTCCCTGCGGAAGTTCGCCGAACGGTCTCCCTCCTCCCTGGCCCTCGCCCACTACGGCCTGGTGGAGGAGCCCCAACCCTTCCTGGATGAGGCTGCGGACGCCCTCAAGAGGTGGGCCGAGGTCGCCGAGGCTGCCTGGCAGGAGGACCGGGACATCCAGGCCGCCCTGGAGGACCGGTTCGCCTCCGAGGCGGGCGCGGCCGACGAAGCCGGGCGGAAGAAGCTGGATACCCTCAACGGCTTCCAGTCCAACGCCTCGGGGCTCCAGCGGTGGCTGGAGGTCCGGAACCGGGAGGAGGCCACCTAAGGGCTCGCACTGCCTGGGCAACCTTCCAGGGGTGCCTCAGGCGAACTGAGCCTCCTCGGTGGAGCCCTCCAGCGCCAGGATGGCAGCCAGGTTCGGGGAGATGGCCTGCATGACCTGCTCGAAGTAACCGGTCCCCACCTCATGCTGGTGCTTCACCGCGGTGTACCCGTCCTTGGCCAGCTCGAACTCGTGCTCCTGGATCCGGACGTACGCGGGCATGCCCCGAGCGGCGTACCCCTGGGCCAGCTCGAAGATGGCCGAGTTCATGGTGTGGAAGCCGGCTACGGTGACGAACTGGAACCGGTACCCCAGCGCGGCCAGGTTCTCCTGGAAGGACGCGATGGCCATGTCGTCGAGGTTCTTCTTCCAGTTGAACGAGGGGGAGCAGTTGTACGCGAGCAGCTGGTCGGGAAACTCCGCGTGGATGGCCCGGGCGAACTCCTTCGCCTCGCCGAGGTCGGGCGTGGAGGTCTCGAACCAAAGGAGGTCCGCGTAGGGAGCGGCGGCCAGGCCCCGCTTGATGCAGGCGTCCAGGCCGTGCCGAACCCGGAAGTACCCCTCCTCGGTGCGCTCGCCGGTGATGAACTCGTGGTCCTCGGGGTCTGCGTCGGTGGTGATCAAGGTGGCCGACAGGGCGTCGGTACGGGCGATCGTCAGGGTAGGGACCCCCATGACGTCGGCGGCCAGCCGGGCCGCCACCAGGAGGCGGATGAACTGGGCCGTGGGGATGAGCACCTTCCCACCCAGGTGCCCGCACTTCTTCTCCGAGGAGAGCTGGTCCTCGAAGTGGACCGCCGCCGCCCCGGCCTCGACGTACGCTTTCATGAGCTCGAACGCGTTCAGCGGGCCGCCGAATCCGGCCTCGGCGTCGGCCACGACGGGCACCATCCAGTCGACGTCGTCCCGGCCCTCGGCCCACTGGACTTGGTCGGCACGCACCAGGGCGTTGTTGATCCGCCGGACGAGTGCCGGCCCGCTGTCAACGGGGTACAGGCTCTGGTCGGGATAGGTCTCACCCGCCAGGTTGGCGTCGGCGGCCACCTGCCAACCGCTGACGTAGATCGCGCGGAGGCCCGCCCTGACCATCTGCACGGCCTGGCCCCCGGTAAGGGCACCCAGGGCGGCCACGTGCCGGTCCCCCTGGAGCAGGTCCCACAGGCGCTCGGCCCCCCGCCGGGCCAGGGTGTGGTCCCGGGTGAACGACCCCCGGAGACGGACCACGTCCTCGGCTGAGTACGGGCGCTGGATGCCTCGCCAGCGGTCGAGTGTGGCCCACGTGCTCTTGAGCCAGGTGGCCTGATCGCGGATCCGAGTGTCGAGCGCCATTTCGCCCCCCTTGGTTGCCGCTGTAGCTCGTATAGTTACCCTCTGGGATAGAATAGTGGGGGCTAGTTCAGGGGAAACAATGGACGAAGTTACCGATCTGGGACAGTTCTCCGAAGATTCACACGTAGATCTGCTGGTTTTTGGGCGGAGGCTGCGCCATCTCCGAAGGGCCCGGGGGCTCACCCTGCGGGAGCTGGGCGCCCGGGTGGGGAAGCACGCCCCTTACCTGTCCCAGCTGGAGAACGGCCGCCGGGAGCCCAGCCTCTCTCTGGTGGGGGCCCTGGCCCGGGTCCTCGGGACGTCCCCTTCCGAGCTCCTGGCCCCGTCGCCGCCCACCCGCCGAGCCGAGCTGGAGATCGCCCTGGAGCGGGCTCAGAACGACCCCCTCTGGCAGGGCGAGCTGGAGCTACCGCCCCTGGCCGTCTCCGCCGGGACGCCGACGCCGGTCCTCGAGGCCCTGGTGGGGTTGTTCGACGAGGTGAAGCGGCGGGTGCACATGCGGGCGGAGACTCCCGAGGGGGCCCGCCGGGCCAACGTAGCTCTCCGGGAGGAGATGCAGGGGCGAGACAACTATTTTCCGGAGATCGAGGCTGAGGCGGCCGGGGCTCTCCAGGCCGTGGGGTACCGTGGGGAGGGACCCCTCTCCCAGCGGCTCCTCGGAGATCTCGCTCGCCACCTCGGGTTCACCCTCCACCCGGTTCGGGACCTCCCGGGGTCGGTCCGGTCCGTCACCGACCTTCGCCATCGACGAATCTACGTCGGGCAGCGGGACCGGGTCGCCGCTCGGCTGGCCCGGCCGATGATGGTTCAGACGCTCGGCCACTTCGTCCTGGGACACCGCGATCCCGGGGACTTTGGGGAGTTCCTGCGTCAGCGGGTGGAGGCCAACTACTTCGCCGGGGCCGTGCTCGTCCCAGAGCAGGCGGCCGTTCCTCTCCTCGCCGAGGCCAAGGAGCGGCGGGACCTCTCCGTCCAGGATCTCGAGGAGCGCTTCTACGTCTCCTACGAGATGGCCGCCCACAGGTTCACCAATCTGGCCACGCATCACCTCGGCATCCCCCTCCATTTCCTTCGCTCGGATGCGGAGGGGGTGATCTGGAAAGCGTACGAGAACGACGGCATCACCTTCCCCACGGACGCCCAAGGAGCCATCGAGGGCCAGCTCCTGTGCCGCTACTGGGGACCCCGCCGGGCCTTCGGCTCGGAGCACGCGTTCTCCGTGCACTACCAGTACACGGACACCCCCGCAGGGACGTTCTGGGACTCCACGTACGTCGAGGTGGAGCGGGAGCCCCATCACGCGATCGGCTTGGGGACGCGGTACGAGGAGGCCCGGTACTTTCGGGGGAGCGACACGAGAGTCCGGACCACCTCGAGGTGCCCCGAGGGCCCCTGCTGCCGCCGCCCGCCCACCGATCTGGCCACCCGCTGGGACGGCCGGGCCTGGCCGTCGCCCCGTCCGCACAGCCACGTCCTCGCCGCACTGCCGGCGGGAACCTTCCCCGGGGTCGACCTGTTCGAGGTCTACGAGTTCCTGGAGGCCCACGCGCCCAAGGCCGAGCGGTCCGAGGGAGCCAACCCAGCTCCCGGCGGTAAGCTGCCCAATGGTTGACACCCTGGCAACCCAAGGATACGCTGGCACGACGGCAGCGTAATTACGAGGGTGTGATGCAAGAAGAGCAAGGATACCGTGTCCCCGAGGTTCAGCGGATCGTCGGGATCTCCTATCGACAGCTGGACTACTGGGCGCGGACAGGCCTGGTCAAACCGAGCATCCGGGACGCCCAGGGCTCGGGGACCCAGCGACTGTATTCCTTTCGGGACGTCGCGGTGCTGAAGGTCATCAAGGGCCTTCTCGACGCCGGTGTCTCCCTCCAGAACATCCGGAAAGCGGTCGACTACCTCCGCCACTCTAAGCAGCCGCTCTCCAGCGTCACCCTCGTCTCCGATGGGCGACGTGTTTACACGCCCGACTCGCCCGAGGCGGTGATCGACCTGCTGGCTGGCGGGCAGGGAGTCTTCGCCATCGCCGTCGACAAGGTATGGAAGGACCTCGAAGGGTCACTTCGGAGGAGGACAAGGGCCGCAAGGGCCGGAGGGGCTTGATCGCTCCAGAGACCCTGCGGAGCGAGGCCATCGAGTTCGCGCATGCCAGCGAGCGCCAGTTCGCTCGGCTGCTGGACTTCTACCAGATCGAATGGGAGTACGAGCCCCGCTCCTTCGACCTCGAGCGAGACGGTGATGGGAACGTCACCCAGCGGTTCACCCCGGACTTCTACCTTCCCCAGTACGACCTGTTCATCGAGATCACCACAATGAGCCAGAAGCTGGTGACGAAGAAGAACCGGAAGGTCCGCCGACTCAAGGAGCTGTATCCGGAGATCAACTGCAAGATCTTCTACCAGCGCGACTACCTCTCACTGATCACAAAGTACGGCCTGGAGGACCGCGCCGGCTAGGCGGCGGCAGGCATCGCCGGGAACGCCCGGCCCGGTGCTCTGGTAGGATTCCGGCGACCAAACGACGTCTGGAGCTGGACCGCCGGTGCAGTTCGCGCCCCACACCGAAGACGACGTGCGGGAGATGCTCGATCTCCTCGGGCTCTCCTCGATGGACGAGCTGTTCTCGCATCTCCCAGCGGACGTAAGGCTGGAGCGGGCGCTCGACGTTCCCCCGGGTCGCTCGGAGATGGAACTCCTCGGGGATCTTGGGCGCTTGGCTCGACGGAACCGCCACGCCGACGAGTTGGTCTGCTTCATGGGTGGGGGCGCCTATGACCACTACGTGCCGGCGGTGGTGTGGGCGCTCGCCGGCCGGTCCGAGCTGCAGACCTCGTACACCCCGTATCAGCCGGAGCTATCCCAGGGCATTCTCCAGGCGATGTTCGAGTACCAGTCAATGATCTGCGAGCTCACGGGCCTGGAGGTGTCGAACGCATCGCTGTACGACGGGGCCACCGCGCTCGTGGAGGCGGTGAACCTGGCGCGTGGGGCCACCGGGCGAGACCGGGTGCTCGTGGCGGGCACCGTGGACCCGCGGTACGTCGAGGCACTCGAGACATACGGGCGCGGTGGCGGCTACGGGCCCGAGGTCCTCCCCATGGAATGCGGGGTCGTGCGAGCGCCCGACGTGGGCGACGACGTGGCATGCCTCGTCGTCCAGCACCCCAACGTCTTCGGGGCACTCGAGCCGATCCGAGAGCTCTTCGATGCCGCTCGGGACGGCGGGGCACGGGCGATCCAGGTCTTCGACCCGCTGTCGTTGGGAGTGCTCGCGCCGCCCGGGGAAGTCGGTGCGGACATCGCGGTGGGGGAGGGGCAGGTCCTCGGGAACCACCTGAACTTCGGCGGCCCGTACCTCGGCGTCATTGCCGCCCGCATGCGGGATGTTCGTCGGCTTCCGGGACGGATCGCTGGGGAGACGGTGGACGTCGATGGCGAGGTCGGGTACGTGCTTACCCTCCAGGCGCGCGAACAACATATCCGCCGGGAGAAGGCCACCTCCAACATCTGCACGAATCAGACGCTGATTGCCGTGGCTGCGTCGGTCTACCTGGCGTGGCTCGGGCCGGACGGGCTCCGGCAGCTCGGCGAGGCGTGCGCGGCGAAGGCGGCGTACGCGGCACAGCGGCTGACAGAGGTGCCCGGGGTGAGCCTTACCTTTGAGGGCGGTCCGTTCTTCAAGGAGTTCGCCCTGTCCTTCGACAGGCCGGCCGGGGAAGTGCAGGCCGCGCTGGTGGAGCGGGGGTTCCTGGTGGGCCCGGTGATGGGGGAGTCCCTGCTGGTGGCGTGCACGGAGCGACGGACTCGCGACGAGATCGACGCGCTGGGAGAAGCGATGAAGGAGGCCCTCGGATGACCGCCGGAGGACGCTCGCAGATCGGCGCCCCCGTTCGAGTGAGCGACCCCGCGCTCCCGAAGACGCTCGACGCCCTGTCCAGGCCGGGTCGCCGCGCGTACGACCTCCCGGCGCTGGATGTTCCGGAGGGGACGATCCCCGAAGAGCATCGCCGAGCGCAGGCTCCCCGGCTCCCCGAGGTGGGGGAGCGCGACCTGGTCCGGCACTTCACCCGGCTGGCTCAACGCAACTTCGGTGTGGACACGGGGTTCTACCCGCTCGGGTCGTGCTCGATGAAGTACAACCCCAAGGTGGCCGACGCGGCCGCAGCGATGGCGGGGTTCTTCCGTCTGCACCCCCTTCAGCCGGAGAGCACCGTGCAGGGCGCCCTCGAGCTGTTGTGGTTGTTCGAGCGAGCTGTCTGCGAGATCACCGGGATGGCCCGGGCGACGTTCCAGCCAGCCGCTGGGGCGTCCGGCGAGCTTACCGGTCTGCTCCTCATGCGGGCGTATCACGAACGCCAGGGCGACCCTCGGCGCCGGATCGTGATTCCGGACTCGGCGCACGGAACCAACCCGGCGTCGGTCACCATGGCCGGCTACGACGTGGCGGAAGTGCCGTCGGACGCTAGGGGGCTCGTCGACCTGTCCGCGCTCCAGAAGCTCGTGGACAGCGACGTGGCCGGGCTGATGATCACCAACCCGAACACGCTCGGGCTGTTCGAGGAGGAAATCCGTGAGCTCGCCCGGACCATCCATGAGGTCGGCGGGCTCCTTTATTACGACGGCGCCAACCTGAACGCCATCCTCGGTCGGGTCCGGCCCGGCGACATGGGGTTCGACATTGTCCACATGAACACGCATAAGACGTTCGCCACCCCGCACGGGGGTGGCGGTCCCGGCGCCGGGCCGGTGGCGGTGACCGAGCGCGTCGTGCCGTTCCTACCGAAGCCCTTGGTGGAGAGGGCTGCAGACGGCCGGTTCTTCTGGGACCACGATCGGCCGGAGTCGATCGGTCGGATCCACGGGTTCCACGGGAACTTCGCCGTTCTCGTCCGAGCGTACGCGTACGTGTTCGGGCTCGGCGGAGACGGGCTGCGGGAGGTGGGGGAGCGGGCCGTGCTGAACGCTCGCTACCTCGCCGAGCGGATCAGGAGCCAGTACCCCCTGGCCTACCCGGGTCCCCCGATGCATGAGTTCGTGGCCACGGCGAAGCCGCTTCGGCGCCACGGCATCCGGGCGATGGACGTTGCCAAGCGGATCATCGATCTGGGGTTCTATCCATCCACGGTGTACTTCCCGCTCATCGTGGAGGAGGCCCTCATGGTCGAGCCCACCGAGACGGAGTCGAAGGAGACCCTGGACGCCTTCGCCGACGCCATGCTCCAGGCGGCGCGGGAGGCCAGGGAGGATCCGCACGTCCTCCACGAGGCCCCGGTGACCACGCCGGTGCGGCGGCTGGACGAAGCGAGGGCCGCCCGGCAGCTCAAGCTCCGGTGGTAGCGGTCAGTAGATTCCTCGTCAAGTGGGACCGTCGTCAACGCCGTCACCGAGCGCATTCGTCGCTCGGCCTGAGACCGTTCCGCCGGTAGCCTCCCCGTGGAGGCGTCTGTGGCAATCCCCCGGCGGGGGAGCGGGCGTATAGCAGGGTAAGGGCATGTGCTGGGAGCGGCGCGATCTCGATTACGTTCGCAGCAAGCTCCAGGAGGACTTCACGGCCACTCGGGAGCGAGGTAGGGTGCCGCGTCCGATTAGGTTCGGAGCGTGGGCCGCGATCGCCGTCCTCACGACCCTCGTTGACCTCCCCGGGCTGTCGATCCCGGCGATCGTGCTCTTCGAGGCCTTCGTGGCCCCTCGTCTGGCCCGCCGGCCTCCCAGGGGGCTCGGCCCCCTCCGCGAGTGGAAGCCGCCTCCGGGCATGGACTCTCCAGAAGCGCTGCCCACGTCGCTGGCCGGTCGCGATCTGACGTCCTGAGGCCCTCCCGACTTCTGGGCCGGCCGCGACCGGACCGGCTAGGGGCCAGCCACGAGGCGGGCCTCGGGTCCCCAGGGGAAGCAGAGGAAGGATAGGGCCGGCGGATTGGGATCCGAATCAGCTTTACGTAATGCGGGTTATCGGCGAACGAAGCGGGGATACTGCCCGCTCCTTAGGTGGTCGACCCGGTTTCCGTGGAAGATGTGCCGGTTCTGGATCAGGACTTCGCGCGCTTGCTCACGCTTCACGGAACCAAGCCAGGGCCAGATCATCGCGATGATGGCCTGAGCTTGGTGGAAGCCGTACGCGGCGTACTGCCACTGAGGACTCCAGTTGCTGCGTCGGCGGTTGTACGGACCGTACACAGCCCCGAGCCCACCGAGGGCATCCTTGAACCGAAGGAGAACCTCGGGATCTGCCTGCGTGATGCGAACCTGTGTGACTCGATCAAGGGCGCCGTCACTTCGGTGCCGGATCAGGAAGTGGAAGCAACCTTCGCCGTCGAAAGATCCGGCGGCCCAGGCGAGAGCTTCCCTGTCCATGGCAAGAGGGTAGCGAGGGCTCTGACACTTACGTTCGAGGAGCCTCCGCCTGGCTCCCCCAGTCCCTTCGCCGCAGCACCCGATCGCGGACAGCCCAAGCGAACACGTGCCACAGAGCCTCGAACACGATCCGGCGCGAGAGCTTGGACGCCCCGGCGCGGCGGTCCTCGAACGTGATCGGGACCTCACCGACGGAGAAGCCCCGGCGCCATGCCCGGTACGCCAGCTCCACCTGGAACGCGTAGCCTTCCGTCCGGGCCCAGTCCCGCATGAGCTCCTCCAGGGCCTCTCGGCGGAACACCCGGTAGCCGCTGGTGGCGTCGCGGACGGGGAACCCCAGAAGCATCCGGGCGTAGAGGTTTCCTCCCCACGACAGGGCGCGGCGCAGGAGGCCCCAGTTCCGGATCCCTCCCCCCCGCACGTAGCGGCTCCCGATGACCAGATGGTGGTTTCGGGCCGACTCTAGGAGCCGGGGCAGCTCCTCGGGTCGATGCGAGAGGTCGGCGTCCATCTCGACGACGAGGTCCGCGCCGCCGGCGAGGGCCCGCTCGAACCCCTCGCGATACGCGCTCGCCAGGCCACCCTTGCCGGGACGCTCTACCAGGCTCACCCGCCCATCCGCCCGGGCCAGCCGACGGACGATCTCACCCGTCCCGTCCGGGGAGGAATCGTCCACCACGACGATGCGGATGTCGGCGAAGCCCCGGCTCGGGCCCCCGGGGTCCCCCGCGATGGACACGGTCCGCCCGATCGCTTCCTCGATCGTGTCGCGCTCGTCGTACGTCGGCACCACCACCACCACACGGGAGCCCGGAGACAGCGACGCTACCGGCCGTTCCCTTGCCCGGCGAGATTCCACGTACGCGGCGGCCACGATGAGCAGGAACACCGCCGGCAGCCACCCCCCTACCGTGTCGTACGGTGTGGTGCCGGCGGCCCGAGGGATGCTCGCCCGGAGGATGGCGGGGCGGAACAGCTCCGTTTGCTGGACCACGTCTCCCCGGGGGCTGATCATCGCGCTGATCCCGGACAGCGCTCCGTGCACCACCCACCTCCCGCTCTCCACTGCTCTGAGCTCCGAGAGGACCACGTGCTGCTCGGGCGCGGCGCTGATCCCGAAGGTGGAGTTGTTCGTGGAGACCACGAGGAACCCGGTGTCCCCCGTCACAGAGGAGCGGACCAGATCCGGGAAGGCGTTCTCGAAGCAGATGATGGTGGCGAAGTCTCCGGACGGGATGGGCATGCGTCCCGGGAGGGCTCCCGGCGAGAGGTCCTCACGCACCCGGCGGACGTCGGGGATCCAGTCGAGCAGCCGGCGGAACGGGACGTACTCGCCGAACGGAAGGAGATGGTTCTTGGCGTATCGGGCGACGATCTGGAGATCAGGCGAGTAGAGCAGGTTCTCGTTGAGGAGCCGCCCATCCCCCGTCTGCGTGATCGCCCCCACCAGGGTGTAGACGCCGACCGCGCCGACCGAGGCCTCCACGGCCAACCCCAGAACGGGATCTCGGGTGGGGTCTCGGTCGAGGGCGTTCTCCGGCCACACGGCGAGGTCGGGAGGGTCCTCGCCAAGCTCCAGGTGCAAGCGAGCGTGGTTCCGGGCCACGATGTCGTCCCTGATGATCCTGCTCTGGGTGCCGATCTCCACGGGAACGTTCCCCTGGACCACGGCCACGTCCACCGATGGTCCGCGGGGCTCCGGGAATGGGATGGCTACGGGGCCCACGGCCAGGCCCACCGCCACGCCGATCGGCACCAGGGCCCCGCCCCTCCGCCGAAACCGGATCGCCGCCGCAAGCAGCAGCGCGTTCACCGCGGCCATGAGGAAACCGAGGCCCACTGCCCCGCCCACGGACAAGAGCGGCATGAGCAGGCGGTTGTTGTGCTGGGTGGCCCCCAGCCCCAGCCAGCTCCATCCTCCGAAGGGCCATGCGCTCCGGAACCACTCCACCGCCGCCCACGCTGCCCCCACGACCAGCGCCGAGCGGACCGTCCGGTCGTCCCGCCACACCACCGGGACCACCGCGCCGAACAGGCCCAGGAAAGCGGCCACCCCCATGACCAGGACCGCCCAACCCAGGACGGTGACCGGGATCAGCCAGGACAGCAGCAGCCCGTAGAAGGCCAGGCCGTACGCGACCCCGAGGACCGCTCCCCGGCGGGCGCGGACCCCCCGGAGGGCCCAGAGCAAGGGGATCAGAGCGACGAAGCCCACGGGCCCGAGATCGAGGGGCGGAAGGGCCAGGAACGAGAGGACTCCTGAGGCCGCCGCGGCGGCCACTCCCAGGATTAGACGCAGTCCCGGCAGAACATCCGCTTCTTGTCGGCGAGCTGGCTCCGGTGCTTGACGAGGAAGCACTTCTTGCATACGAACTCCGTGGGCTGCTGGGGAACGACCTTGACGGCGAGGGACTCCACGCGGTCGTCGTCCCGGCCGACGGCCAGCACGGATTCCTCCTCCGATTCGCCGGCCTCGGCCTCGCCCTCGCCCCGCTTCGCCAGGATCTCCTCGAGGCTGGTCTCGACGGTCTCCTCGCCGGGTTCCTCGCCCTTTGCGGTCTCTTCGTGCTCTTCCAGCTCTTCCACGGCTGCCACTCGCCCTCATTAAGTTCGGGGGTCCGCTCGCATTCTCGGTTCCCGGCATTCATGCTCCGGGCGACCTACCCCCCGGGCCCCAGGACGGCACATTCTACTCGCGGTCCGCTGAATCGTCGGGGAGGTTCTATCCGGAAATCGATGTTCCACTCCCCCGTCGGGGGAGAAACCGGTTCCGGCACGTCGGAAAAGCGCAACAGGTGGGCTTCGACGGGCAGAGGATCGTGGGGCGGGTAAGCCGCGAAGGACCCAGAGAGACCTTTGGGGCCGCAGCGCCGGGGCGCCGCGTTCTCTACTCAGCCTCTCTGGGTCCTTCACGCCGCCG
>DASYVD010000116.1:0-1716 GCA_036000545.1 Actinomycetota bacterium
CGCCGATGAACTTCTCGACGGTCCCTCCGTGCCGTTCAACGACCGCACGCATCTCCTGGAAGTACCGAGAGAGCACGCGGCGGAGGGACTCTGGATCGAGCCGCTCCCCGAGCGCGGTCGAGCCGGTTACGTCGACGAAGATGACGGTGACGGTCTTCCGGACCTCCGGCACGGAATGAGTTTAGGCGGCCGCAGGGGCTGGAGCGCTACCGATCGATGTCCCCGACCACGAAGAATATCGACCCCAGGATGGCGATGAGGTCGGGGACGAGCTGCCCGCGGAGCATCCAGGGCAGCAGAGAGACGTTCGAGAACGAAGCCGTTCGCATCTTGAGCCGGTAGGGGAACTCGCTGCCGTCCCCCACGAGGTAGTAGCCCATCAGCCCAAGCGGGTTCTCGGTGCGAACGTAGACCTCGCCCTCCGGGATCTTGGTCGGCACCTTCGGAGCGACGTACGGACCGGGCGGCAGCCGGCCCATGCACTGCTCGACGATGTTGCACGCCTGGTGCATCCGCTGGACCAGCACCCACAGCCGGTCGTAGCAGTCGCCGGTCCTGCCAACGGGGACCTCGAACTCGACCTCGCTGTACTTCTCATACGGCTCGTCCTTGCGCGAGTCCATGGGGACGCCTGACGCGTGGAGGACCGGCCCAGACGCCCCGTACGCCACCGCCACCTCGGGCGGGAGGCTCCCGATGCCCTTGGTCCGCGCATGGATGATCTCGTTCCCCAAGACGAGGTCGTCGAAATCCTTGAGCTTCTTTCTGACCCACTTCAGGACCTCTGCCGACTGTTTGAGGAACCCTCGCGGCAGGTCGTCCTTGAGTCCACCCACGCGCGCGTAGGAGTGGTGCATCCGAGCCCCCGTGGCCGACTCCATGAGGTCCTGGATCATCTCCCGCTCCCGGAACGCATAGAACATCGGGGTCATCGCTCCGAGCTCCAGCGGGTACGAGCCCATGAACATGAGATGGTTCAGGACCCGGTTCCACTCGGCCATCATCGTCCGGATCCACCGGGCCCGGTCCGGAACCTCCACCCCGGCCAACCGCTCCACCGCGAGGCACCACCCCAGCTCGTTGTTGAAAGCGGAGAGCCAATCGTGCCGGTTCATGAGGACGAGCACCTGGCGATGGTCACGGACCTCGGCGAGCTTCTCGGCCGCCCGGTGCATGTAGCCGATCACGGGCTCGGCGTGGACGATCTTCTCCCCGTCGAGCTCCAGGACCAGGCGCAGCACCCCGTGCGTGGAGGGATGCTGGGGACCGATGTTGAGGACCATCTCCTCGGTGGAGAGGTCCCGTTCCTCGGTGGTGATGATGTCCAGGCCGCCCCCGCGGAGGAGCCACTGCTCCCCCATCTGGGAGTAGGCGGAGGAGTCGTCGGTCGAGGCCATCGTCCCTAGCCTACCGGATAGAGGCCGGACCCCTCGCGCAACGGCCGCCGGCCGCACCGAAGGCTAAAGGCCCGCCCCGCTGAGCCCGATTTTTCAGGAAGCGGCGTTCTGTGGCGACCGCGCCACTGACGAGCCGAAATCGCCGGGAGGGCACGCCCTGTGATCGGGTTCACAGCGCATCCAAGCGCCGAGATCAAGGCGGTTCGAGACTACAGATGAAGGTCGACCACGGGGATCCCGCCTACGAGCACGAACGCCGCCACGCAGAAGAACTCAGTCAGCTCTACGAGCGGGAGCGGGCCCGGACGGCCGAGATGGA
>DASYVD010000117.1:0-7376 GCA_036000545.1 Actinomycetota bacterium
CACCTCGACGAGCAGCAGTTCGGGCAGCTTGGTCGACCGAAGCCTGAAGGGTACGTTTTCTCTGATCCATCACGCAGCCACCGGTTCGTATTCGTGGATCAGGCCACCGAGGACATCGATCCGGCGAACGCCTGGCACCTCAGCTGAGATCGGCCGCTCGGGCGCTCCGGCTGGAGTTCGAAGATCTAGACCTCGGTGGGGGCGTTGGGCATTGTAGTGCTCCGCGTAGCGCCGAAGGGTCCGGTCCAGGTGCCCTCTGCCGAGCACGAGCGTGAGATCCAAGACCTCGTAGCGAACGGTGCGAACGAACCGCTCGGCAAACGCGTTGGCCTTGGGAGCCCGGACCGGGGCCTTGATCACCCGGGCACCCTCGGAGAAGAACACCTCATCGAAGGCCCGCGTGTACTTGCAGTCTCGATCCCGGATCAGGAACCCCACCCCTACGAGTTCACCATCCATCGCAAGGTTCCTCGCTTGTTGCGCGACGAACTCCTGAAGGGTTGCGAGTCGAGGTGGTGACGTGGAGGCGCCTGGTCCCGACCTCGATGAAGAAGAGCACGTAGAGCGTGCACAAGGACGCGGTCTCGACCGTGAAAAGGTCGCATGCCAAAATCCCGTCCGCCTGAGATCTCAGGAACTCGCTCCAACTCGGGCCGTCCGGCGGGGTGCGGGCTCGAGCCCCGCGGCCCGAAGGACCTCTTCACCGTGGTCGCAGCCACGCTCACCCCGAGCTTTCGGCACTCCCCCTTGATCCGCATGTAACCCCATCGTGGGTTCTCCCTTGCCATGCGGCAGATGAGCGCGGAGAGTGCTGGGGCGATGGGCGGGCGGCCGAGGCGCTTCGGCTTGTATGTCCACTTCCGCCGCACGAGTTCTCGGTGCCAACGCAGCAGGGTGGAGGGAGCCACGATGAAGGATCGCCACCGATGCCTCGGTAGCACGCGTGAGCAGGCGGCCAGGAAGGCCTTGTCGATTCGGCGGAGCTTCGGTCGTCCGACCTTGCGGGAGAGCACCTTCACTTGGTGCCGAAGGACGACGACCTCGATCTCCAATTCGCGATCCACGCTCGGATGACCGGACCCGATCATGCGGCGGAGCACCGCGTAGAGGAGAGCGAACAGCATGACCGGCGATGCTACATCGGCGCTGGTCAGGGCGACGCGTCAGAGAAAACGTACCCCACAGCTGCCCCGTTGCCCGTTCGAACGCTGCTTGAGATCAGAGCGTCACGAAGCGAGATTCGCAGGGTCAATATCTCTTTCGAGGATGCAGCGATCTCCGGTCTCGTTCTCGACGACATCGGGTTCGATAGAGGGGGGCCTCAGCCCCCTTGTTGCAGCACTCGCGACCCGATGGTTTCGATCTCCCGGCCGGTTCTTGGCCAAATAGTACAACTGAACGAGATCATTTTTGAAGGCCGGATTCTGACTGAGCACCACTCGAGGGTGCGACTCTTACGGCCGAGACCGCGGCGGCGTCGAGTTCGCTCGTCCTTCTGTCAAATGGGAGCTGCGGCATTGCCGCACGGCCGGCTCGCAGTGCTCGCGGACCAGGGTCACGGCGGCGCGCGCGACGCCCCTCGATCTCGTCTCGCGCGAGATCGTTCGGTTCCTCAGCAAGGACTGAGGCGATCCACTCAGTCAAGTCTTCACGGAGGTCGCGTCACTGGTCGGGCCGCCGACCGTCACGGCTCCTTTAGAACCAGCTCCGCCTTGACCTTGTCGATGTCCTGCTGGTACTTCAGAAGCAGGGACAGGGTGTCCCGCGCGACCTCGCCATCCACCCTGTCCACACCCAGCAACAACAACGTGCGGGCCCAGTCCAGCGTCTCGGAGATGGAGGGCGGCTTCTTCAGGTCGAACGCCCGGATCGACCGGACCACCCTCGCGATCTGCTCTGCGAAGACTGCGCCGATCTCCGGGACTCTCGCCAGGATGATCTCCTTCTCCCGCTCGATGGTCGGGTAGTCCATGTGAAGGAAGAGGCAGCGGCGTTTCAGGGCCTCGGACAGCTCCCGCGTGTTGTTCGACGTGAGAACCACGAAGGGGAAGCTGCTCGCCCGGATGGTCCCGAGCTCCGGGATCGAGACTTGCCAGTCGGACAGCACCTCGAGCAGGAGTGCCTCGGTCTCCACTTCCACCCGGTCGACCTCGTCGAGGAGAAGGACCGTGGGCTCCGGGGATCGGATGGCCGTGAGCAGGGGACGGGAGAGCAGGAACTCTTCGGCGAAGATGTCCTGCTCCACCTTCTGCCAGTCCCGCTCCCCCGAGTCGGCCTGGATGCGTAGGAGCTGCTTCTTGTAGTTCCACTCGTACAGCGCCTTGGCCTCGTCGAGCCCCTCGTAGCACTGCAGCCGGATCAGCCGGTGGCCCGTGATGGTGGCGACCGCCTTGGCGAGCTCGGTCTTCCCGACGCCTGCAGGCCCTTCGCAGAGAACGGGCTTATCCAGGCGGTCTGCGAGATAGACCGTCACGGCAAGCTGCTCGTCCGCCAGGTACCTGGCACCGGCCAGTCGTTCCCGGACATCCGCCGGGGAGCCGAAGCGCTCGATCGTTCTCGCGGTCACCATGTTTCCATCATCCGCCCCTCCGGCGGACCTGAGCGGGTGGCTGGTCAACGACTCCGCTCAGAGGGACCCTCACCCCCGCGAATTCGGTGGCGCCGCATCACACTCCCTCTGGAGGAAGAGGACTGTACAACGCACCGAGGTTCACGCCGTAGATGGTGTGCCACAGGTAGATGCCGAAGACCGTCTTCCACCCCAGATGGTTGGAGAAGAATCCGGCATTGATGGCCGGGAACAGCTGGGGGACCCACCAGAGTGCGCTGATGGTGGCCAGGACCCACGCGAATATCAGGGCCTTGAGGAGGTTCCCTCCAACGGTGTTCCTCCACGGGATTAGTGGGAAGAGCAGGAGCGCGAAGCCAAGCGAGAACGCCATCCCGGTAAGGAAGTGAAAGATGGCGCCCGTCCAGAACTGGGCAAGACCGCTCTCGGTCGGGACGAGCAGCAGACCGTTGAACCCCGGCCATCCAAGATCGGGAAGACCCTTGCCCGACGTCAACGCCAGCCCGTGATACCAGTAGCCGGTGACGGTGGCCAGATGGGTGGCGACGAATCCTGCCACCAGCGCCCCCGTCAGGGGCCGAGAGGTCACGATCGTTCTCCAGTCAGTGGTTCGATCGGTGGTTCGTCGAATCGCCGTGTCCATTGCAGCCCCTTTCTGCGCGGGCAGGTCGGTGGCGTTCCTCGCCTGCCTGGTTTCCCTCTCGACCACCCCCTCGTAGTTCCCTATGCGGGCGACGGGCGTCGCCCGAGGAACGCGTTCTCCAAGATCGCCCGAACCTCCGTGACGTCAATCGGCCTGGGGTTCCATGGGGGTGTCGGCTCGACGGTGAGCCGTGCCGCGCGGTCGAGATCCTCCTCTCGCATCCCAAGCTCGGCCAGGCTCGTGGGTGCATCGATGGAGGTGGCGAGGTCGAAAAGTGCGGACGGGGCGTCCTCCGCTCCGAGCCCCCGCGCCACCCGGGCCAGGGCCTCCGGCGCGGCGGGCTGGTTGAACCGGGCGGCGTGGGGAAGGATGACCGCGTTCACGTCTCCGTGGGAGAGCCCGAAGGTCCCGCCAAGGACGTGACAGATGCGGTGGTGGAGGGCCATGCCGACCACCCCGAGGGCCGCTCCGGCCAGGTACGCGCCGTACAGCGCGTCGCTCCGCGCGGAGAGGTTCTCCGGTTCACGGACGGAGGCCGGGATCCCCCGAGCCAGAGCGCGGATGCCCTCCTCCGCCATCAACGAGGTGATGGGGTTCTCCTCCTTCGCGTACAGCGCCTCCACGCAATGGGCCAGGGCGTTCATACCGCTCGGACCGGTTACCGCCGGCGGGAGCGTCGTGGTGAGCACAGGGTCGTAAATGACGGTCTTGGGAAGGACTCGGAGATCGCGGCTCGTTCGCTTCAGGCCGTCCGACGTGATCCCGTAGATCGGGGTCATCTCCGAACCCGCGTACGTGGTCGGCACCGCGATCAACGGGATCCCGGCCTCCAGGACGATGACCTTGCCGAACCCGGTGGTGGATCCGCCCCCCAGCGTGAGCACGCCGTCGGCGCCGGCGTCGGCCGCGGCCTGCCGGGCCTGATCCGCTGCTTCGGCAGGGACATGCAGCTGGATGTCGGTGAAGACCCCGGCGAACGCATCGCCAAGATCCGCGATCACATCGTCCGCGACCAGCTTCGTGGCGGGGTCGGTCACCACGAGAACCTTGACGATCCCCAGGCGGTGGACCTCATCGGGAACGCGCGCCACACTTCCGTTCCCGAAGACCACCCGCCCGGGCAGGGCGTCGAACGTGAAAGGTCTCATCCGAGCGGCGTGGAGGGGTCGCGGCCGCTCTGGCCGAGCCAGGGGTACCGCGCGGTGTCGAGTCCGGCGTAGTCGGGATCCAGGTAGATGAAGCAGCGCTGGATCTTGAAGTCTCGGACCTCGAAGACGTCACACCATCGCCCCGCGTGGGTTGACCCTGCCCGCCACGCTCCGTCCTGGTGCTCCCCCGAGCTGGTCCCCTCGCACCCGAACGTGTCCGTGCCGGTCATGACCCAGTTGAACGTTGCGTAGTCATGGGCTATCGACTTGATCGTCCCCCCCACGTCGCCGAAGAGCCTGCCGATCTGCTCCTTGCCCGTTGCCAATCCCCACTTGGGGAAGTACACCTGCGCGTCGTCGGCGAACAGGTCGAGGATGCTTCCTCCGGTGGACGTCACTCCGCCTTTATCGAAGGCCTTGAGGTACTCGAGCGCCACCGACTTGCGCTGCTCGTCCGTCATGGTCTGCTGGGTGACTCCCACCTTCGCCCCCTTATCACCGCTCGTACCAGGGAGGAAGATCGGCGTCCACGTTCACCCACACCGAGGCCGCCTCCGTGTATTCCTGCATCGCCTCGAACCCCATCTCCCGGCCGTATCCGGAGGAACGCACGCCACCAAAGGGCGAACCCGGGTTGACCCGCTTGTAGCAGTTGATCCAGACCATCCCGCTCGCCATCTCCCTCGCCACGCGGTGAGCCCGCTGGAGGTCCCGCGTCCACAGCCCTCCTCCCAGCCCGTAGTCCGTGGCGTTCGCGATCTCGAGCGCCTCCGCCTCCTCGCGGAAGGTCGTCACGGTGACGAAAGGCCCGAACACCTCCTCCTGACTGACCCGGTCCGTCGCCTTGGCGCGGACGACCGTGGGCTCGACGTAGCACCCGGCCTTCAACGCCGGTTCGTCGGGGGCCTTGCCGCCGGTCAGGACCTCGCCGCCCTCGTCGAGGGCGATCTTCACGTACCCCAGCACCCGATCGCGGTGCTCCGGCGAGGTCAGCGGGCCCATCTCGGTCGTGGGATGGAGCGGGTCGCCCAATCGGATGGAGCGGGCCAGGGCCACGAACCGATCGACGAACTCCCCCGCGATCCTTTCGTGCAGGATGAGCCGGGAGCCGGCGATGCAGGCCTGGCCCTGGTTGTGGAAGATGGCGAACGCGGACCCATCGACCGCCGCGGGCAGGTCGGCATCCTCGAACACGACGTTGGCGCCCTTGCCACCCAGCTCGAGCTGGACGCGCTTGAGGTTTCCGGCCGAGGCCTGGACGATCTGGCGGCCTACCTCCGTCGAGCCGGTGAACGAGATCTTCTGGACACCGGGGTGCTCGGCGAGACGAGCCCCCGCCACGTGACCGAGACCGGGGACCATGTTCACCACACCGGGCGGGAACCCGACCTCCGCCATCAGCTCGGCGACCCGGAGGGAGGAGAGCGGCGTGAGCTCGGCGGGCTTGTACACCACGGTGTTCCCGGCGGCCAGGGCCGGCCCCATGTTCCAGCTGGTGAACATCAACGGGAAGTTCCAGGGGACGATCTGGCCGACCACTCCCATCGGGCGCCGCAGCACGTAGTTCAGGAACCCGGGCTCGACCGGGACGACGCTTCCGTTCACCTTGTCGGCCATCCCGCCGAAGTAGCGGAAGGTGGCGACCGTCCGGGGGACGTCGAGCCGGGTGGAATCCCGGATCGGGTGTCCCGTGTCCATCGACTCCAGCCGGGCCAGCTCGTCGGCATGGGTCGCGATCGCATCGGCCAGCTTCAGCAGGAGCCGGCCCCGCTCGGCCGCGGCCGTGGCGCTCCAGGCAGTGAACGCCGATCCGGCGGCCTCGACCGCTCGATCCACGTCCGGGTCTTTGGCTTCCGCCACGTCGGCCAGCTTCGAGCCGTCGTGCGGGCCGAACACCTCGAACGTGGCTCCGTCGGCCGCGTCGACGAACTCCCCTCCGATGAACAGCCTGTCCTGCACGTCGAGACTCGCGGCCACTCGGGAGCCTCGCTCCCCCTAGAAATCGACCGCGACCGGGGGAAGCTTCCCGCTCGACAGGAGCTCCGGCAGATCAGGATTCGCGTTCTCCCAGACCCACAGCATCGAGCGCTTGGGCGCGTACCCCTGGTGCCGGATGTCGGCCGGCATGGAGGAGACGTCGCCGGGCTTCATGACGACCTTGACCCGTGCTGTCCCTGCGTCTCGGTCCTCCACGTTCCACCAGATCTCGTCCGAGAGCTGCACGAACCATTCCACCCGGTCGTTCCCGTGGATGATCGGAAGGATGTACTCCTCGGTCGTCGGGCACGCCAGGCTGTATTTGCAGGCCGACACGACCGATGGGTTCCAAGTCACATCCGAGCGGGAGAGATATGCGAACAGGTTGAAGGCCCCGATCTCGCTCTCGAATCCGGGCTCGGGGAGCACCTCCGGCTCGTCCTGCGGGACGTCGAGGAAGTGGCGGTTGATGGGGAACCCGGCGTCGTCGCTTCGGATCGGCTCGTCCCCCGGCAGTCCCACCATGCGCTTCGCGGTGACCCTGTGACGGGTGATCGCGTTGCGGTTGTCCCCCTTCTTAGGGCCGAACGCCGAGCCCGTCTCCGTGGGGCTGGCGAATGGATCGAAGCCTTCGTTGGTCCAGTCATCGAGCATGGCCTTGAACGTCTCGCGGATGAGGGGCGTCTGGTAGTTCTCCAGGTGGTCCAACTCTGCCTTGCGGTAGGCGTCGTTGTAGCGGCCAGCGAACAGATCGACGGTTCCGTAGTGGTTCACCGTGCCCACCACGCCGTCGAAGTTGACGATGCCGTAGAAGAAATCCCAAGCCACGTCCCGTTGGAGGGCCTTGAGGAACGAGTCGGCGGACATGACGTGGCTCCCGGTCGGCCACCTGACGTACACGAAGTACTCGTTCCTGCTGAACTCGAACTCGCCCAAACGGAAGGTCCGATACCCGTGCTCGTTGGGATCGCCGGCGTCAACGTGGACGCCGGGCGCGGTCTCGACTGCCATCGCTCTCACTCCTCCTACTTCTCTCGAC
>DASYVD010000118.1:0-5442 GCA_036000545.1 Actinomycetota bacterium
GTCGCTGAAGACCACCGTGACGGTCTTGCGGACCTCCTGGGCAACCTCCTCGGGGGCCAGCTTCGTTCCACAGATCCCGCAGAGGCGGAATCGGTCGGGGTTCTCCTCGCCGCAGTTGGGGCAGATCTGCACGCGAGGAGTCTACGGCCGGCCCTGAGAGGACTCCAGAGTGCCCCGAGGGGCGCCTTCCGGCGCCCCTCGGGAGGTGGGTGATCCGATGAGTTCGGCCTAGTGCTTGGCCGGGTCTTCTCCTGGCATCAAGATCGTGATCACGATCTTGTCGGTGCTGAAGTCACGGTACTGCTGGTCCACGCACGGTGGATCGATCAAGGCCGCGCCGCCACCCGGGTAGCACGGCAGGAGGATGGTCCCGGTGGTCGCCTCGGGGTCGGTGGAGTAGCAGATCCGGTAGAACGAGGAGTCACCGGGTCCGTCGAACGTGGAGGTCGAGGTCTTCGGACCGGGGCCCGCCACGAACTCGCCATCAACGGGAGTGATAGTGACCTGGGTAGGCAGGTGGTAGCCGGCCGCCCATTGAGCATCCTCGCTACAGCTGAGGTTGCCCCCGAAGGTCACGATGACGTGCCCCGTGAAGCCGCCGCCGACCGTCTCCGTCTGGCCGCCCGGGCCCGTAACCATCCCCCCGTCGGTGACGCCGCACCCGATGATGGTCACTGTTGGTTGGGGGGTTACGATCGAGAAGAGGTCCGTTCCGGGCGTAGGCGTCGAGCCCCAGGCCGAGGTGGTGAACGTCTTCGTTCCCGTGGTGCACGTCGAGGGCGTCGCGCCGAAGGTGAGGAGGACCGACTCTCCGGGCTGCAGTTTGTCGGTGCCCTGGTTCGCGTAACCGTTGATCTTCCCTGTGCCCGAGTCGTAGCTCACGGTCCAGTTCCTCGTCGTCTGGCCGCTCGGAGAGCTAGCCGTGACCGAGGTGATCGGCCGGAACTCCGTCGGAACGGCGATCTGGATCGTCCCGAGGTTGATAGTGCTCGAAACTGTGCAGGCCGCGGGAATCGGGGTCCCACCACAGTTCGTGACTGTCTCCGTCCACGAGCCCGAGGTCTGTCCTAAGGCTGTGTTCGGAGCGATGGAAGCCGTGAACTGCTTGACCGCCGCCCTGGCGCTGCTGACTCCCGGTGCGGCGATCACCATCGCGATGAGGAGCATGAACGTGGCGAGGAGCGACAACCGCCCTCGCTGCAAGATGTGCACCTTCAATCTGGACATACCATCTATCTCCCTTCTAGGCAGCTAATCCAAGAACGCAGGACCTGGTGTGCCGTCGGAGCATCCCTCCCTCGATTGCACTCCCCCCCTCTACGCCGAACAGGTCCTTCCATGAACGGGCCTCCTCTCAGAGCGCCAAATGGTCGCCCTGAGAGGCAACCTCAGAGATAAGGGCCCAGAGCATGAAGCCCTGGATGGGGGATCGTCAATGCGTTTTCTCCATCATTTGTCGTAAGTCCCCCGTCCCACTACCAACTGGGGGAGGCCGAACATGCGTTCGCCAGGGGTGTCACACTTGGGACACGGGGCTGGATGGTCAGAGGATGGGGAGATACCGCTCGAGCTCGTAGGGCGTGACGTGTGACCGGTAGTCGTCCCACTCCTCGCGCTTGTTTCGTAGCAGGAACTCCAGCACGTGGTCGCCCAGGCCCTCCCGGAGCACCTTCGACTCCTCCGCCAGCCCGATGGCCTCGTACAGGTCCTCAGGCAGCGACCTGATCCCCGCGGCCTTCCGCTCCCCGTCGGTCATCACGTAGATGTTGTTGGAGGCCTCGGGCGGGAGCTCGTACTCGCCCTCGATCCCGGCAAGCCCGGCCGAGAGCATCGCGGCGAAGGCGAGGTATGGGTTGCACGCGGGGTCGGGTGAGCGGTACTCGATTCGAGTGGATTCCTCCTTGCCCGGCTTGTACAGAGGCACGCGCACCAGCGCCGAACGGTTCCGTCGGGCCCAGCACACGTAGACCGGTGCCTCGTACCCCGGCACCAGGCGCTTGTAGGAATTCACCCACTGGTTGGTGGCCAGCGTGATCTCCGGCGCGTGCTTCAGGATGCCGGCGATGTACCGCTTGGCCACGGCGGACAGGTGGTACTCGTCGGTGGCATCGAAGAACGCGTTGCGGTCACCCTCGAACAGCGACTGGTGCGTGTGCATGCCGCTGCCGTTCACGCCCATCACCGGCTTGGGCATGAACGTCGCGTAGATCCCGAACTCCTGCGCGACCTCCTTCACCGTCAGCCGGTACGTCATGACGTTGTCGGCCATCGTCAGCGCATCGGCGTACCGCAGGTCGATCTCATGCTGCGAGGGCGCCACCTCGTGATGTACGTACTCGACGGGGATGCCCATCGACTCGAGGTACGCGACGGTTCGCTTTCGCCAGTCGGTGGCCACGTCGAGCGGGGTCTCGTCGAAGTAGCTTGCTTGGTCCAAGAACTTGGGGTCGTCGAGGCTTCGGAAATAGAAGTACTCGAGCTCGGGACCGACGTAGAAGGTGAATCCGAGGCCGGCCGCCCGTTTCAGCTGGCGCTTCAAGACGAAGCGGGGGTCGCCCTCGAACGGCGTGCCGTCGGGACCGAACACGTCACAGAACATCCGAGCAACCTGGGCCTCGGTCTTCCACGGGATGAGCTGGAACGTCGATGGATCGGGGACGGCAACCATGTCGGATTCCTCGATGCGCGAGAAGCCGTCGATCGAGGAGCCGTCGAACCCCATGCCCTCGGAGAACGCCGCTTCCAGCTCCTGCGAGGTGATGGTGAAGGCCTTGAGGAACCCGAGGACGTCCGTGAACCACAGCCGGACGAAGCGGATCCCGCGCTCCTCGATCGTGCGCAGAACGTAGTCGGCTTCGGCCGTGAGGCTCACGGTCCGAGGCTACCGCCCACGGCCCTCCCGCCTGTTACGGGGCCGTTAACTCTGGCCTGGTGGCCTCCGGCCGGGAGTACGCTTGGCGGCATGGACGCCGAGGGGGAGCCTCGGATGCGGGCGATCGCCGTGGCGGGGTGGATCGTGATCGTCGGGGTGCTGCTCGCATGGCAAGGCCTGGCACTCGTGTACTCGCCGCAGTGGCCAACGATGTCGGACATCTTCCGGACCTTCATGCGGCCATGGCTGGGACGCGTCGTGCTGTTCGGGCTGTGGCTGTGGCTGGGTTGGCACCTGTTCATCCGTGGCTGGCGATTCTTCCTCCGAGGCTGAACTCGTGATCCTCCGCAGGGTAGTCATCCCCCTCGTCGCGGCGTATGCGCTCTTCGTGTTCATGGCGCTGTCCACGTTGCGCGCGCCACTCATGGAGCGAGCACGAGTCGAGCCGGTGGGCGGGTGGAGGGGAGCGCTACGTGGCCTGGCCGTCACCGTCGCCGGCGGGTACCTGTGCTTCCTCCTCGTCGTGCTGGTGTTCCACGTCCTGATCGGCGGGCAGCGGGGCGCGTTCGTCAGCGCCGCGGTCGGAGGCGGGTTCCTCGCGTTCGGGGTGGCGATGCCGGCCTTCGAGTTCTCCCTGTGGTGGTCGGCCCGCCGATGATCCAGGGGCGCTCGTGCTGACCCCGGAGCTCATGGGCCGCACGCTGGCAGAAGCCCCGGATCCGGAGCTCGCACGGTTGGCCATCTCTCGGGTGGGTGAGGACCCTGGGGCTCGCCGCGTGCTGGCACGGGAGGACGTGCTGTCCGTTGCCGTCCGCCTGCTCGGGTTCTCCACCGCCGCCACCGACTTCCTGGTCGCCCATCCCGAGGAGACCACGCTGCTCGAGGATGTCGGGGTCCGAACCACCGACGAGCTCGACGCCGAGGTGGCCGCCGACGTCGCTCGGGTGGGGCTCCCCGACGGCCTGCGCCTGTTCCGGCGCCGGGCGATGGTCCGGGTCGCCGCGCGCGACCTCACCGGCGCCCCGGTGGAGGAGGTCGTCGCGGAGATCAGCGCCGTCGCCGACGCCTGCTTCGTGCAGGCATGCCGGGGCGTGGCCAGTCGCGGACTCGCCGTCATCGGATTGGGCAAGCTCGGGGGGGCCGAGCTGAACTACGCGTCCGACGTCGACGTGTTGTTCGTGTCCGAAAGTGGTGGAGCCGAAGGGCATAGCCGGACCGAGCGGGCGGCCGCCGAGATCATCCGCCTCCTGTCCGCGCCGACGTCCGAGGGTATCGCGCTCCGGGTCGACCCCACGCTCCGGCCGGGCGGCCGAGGCGGCGCGCTGGTCCGCTCCCTCGCCGCGATGGGCGAGTACTACACCGCGCAGGCCCTGACGTGGGAACGGCAAGCGCTGATCAAGGCTCGGCCGGTCGCCGGCGACCTCGGCGTGGGGCGGGCCTTCGTCGACCTGGTCGCTCCCCTCGTGTACCGCGAGGAGCTCTCCCCGTATGCCATCGACGAGGTCCGGCGGGTCAAGGTCCGGCTGGAGGAGTACGTGCGGGCCCGAGGCAAGGCCGGCGTCGAGGTAAAGCGGGGATGGGGCGGGATCCGCGACGTCGAGTTCGCGGTGCAGCTCCTCCAGATCGTGCACGGGGGCCGCGACGAGCGCCTGCGCCAGCCGAACACGCTCCTGGCGCTGTCCGTCCTGGCGGCGGAGGGGTACGTCGCCGAGGGCGACGCCGAAGCCCTGGCCGGGGCATACCGGTTCCTTCGGAGGCTGGAGCATCGCCTCCAGATGGTCCGCGACCTCCAGACCCATGAGCTCCCCCCCGACCGGGCGTCTCTCTTCCGGCTGGCGCGCTCGCTCGCCCTCGATGGACCGGACGAGCTCAAGGCGGAGTACGGCAGGCAGACGTCGCTGGTCAGGGGGTTGCACGAGCGATTGTTCTACCGCCCCCTGCTGGAAGCCTTCGCCGGTCCGAGGGCCCCTCGGCCCGGTGTCGATCGCCAGGCCACCGAGGAGCTGCTGGCGGGGCTGGGCTTCCGCCACCCCGGCTCCGCCTACGCAGTGCTCGACCGGCTGGTGGAACCGTCCACCCGCACAGGGAAGGTCCTGGCCCACGTGGTCCCGGTCATGGCGCCGGCCCTGGCGTTGGCCTCGAATCCGGATGCCGCGCTCGTCCGGCTGGAGCGGGTGGCAGAGGCCATGACCGCCACCGGCGACGCAGGGCTCCCAGACGCCCTCGTTTCCGACCCCGGCGTGGCGAAGCGATTGGCCCACGCGGTCTCAGCAAGCTCCTTCGCCACCGACCTGCTGACGGCCCGACCCCTGCGGGTCTTGGCGCTCGCCGGCGGGGCCGTGGCCCTCGACGCGGAGGCGGCCCTGGTCGACGTCGTCGGGCGGTACGCTGCCCGCGAGCTCGCTCCGCGGGAGACCGGACGGGAGCTCACGGCGGTGGCCGATCGCATCGTGGACGAGGCGATGGTATCGGCCAGGCCCGACCTCCCCATCGCCGCGGTCGGTCTCGGGAAGCTGGGGGCCGAGGAGCTGAACTTCGCCTCGGACCTCGATCTCGTGTTCGTCTACGAA
>DASYVD010000119.1:0-4129 GCA_036000545.1 Actinomycetota bacterium
CGACGACCTCACGAATCCCTGGGGGGTGAAGGTCACGCTGGTGGAGGTGAAGGACGTGGAGCTGCCGGAGGCCATGCGCCGGGCCATGGCCCGCCAGGCCGTTGCCGAGCGGGACCGTCGGGCCAAGGTGATCCACGCCAAGGGCGAGCTCGAGGCGGCGGCGACCCTGTCCCAGGCGGGCAAGCAGCTCCGGGAGGAGCCCGCGGCCATGCAACTTCGGGTGCTGTCGACGATGTCGGAGATCGCCTCCGACCGGACCACGACGGTGATCTTCCCTCTGCCCATGGACATGCTCCTGGCGGGAGCGGCGGCCAAGTGAAGCCGGGTGAAGCCGCGGGTACCTAAATCCACAAGCTCAGGCCCAGCGCCTCGGCAACGGAGGCGGGTCCATACACCGATCGGATCCGCGGAGATGGATGGCGAATTTACTTCCCATAAGCGAGACAGATGGGTACCTTCCGATCCAGGACCACGGTCTTATCGGGGACGGGGCCACCGCTGCTCTCGTCGGGCCCGATGGCACGATCTCCTGGATGTGCGTCCCACGGTTCGATTCCGCACCCCTCTTCTGTTCCATCCTCGACCGCAACCGCGGAGGCCGATTCAGACTCGCGCCGGAAGGACTCCGGGAGTCCGCGCAACGGTACCTGGAGGACACCGGCGTCCTCGTGACGGAGATGCGGACCCGCTCCGGGTTCGCCCGCGTCACCGACGCCCTCACCCTCCGCTCCGGAGCCGACCTTGCCGAAGATGCACCCGCTGCACGGGGGGAACTGGTGCGACTCGTGGAGGTGGTCGAGGGGGAGGTTGATCTGAGGGTCGAGATCCTTCCCCGGGGCGGTGCCGAAGCCGAGAGGAGCACCAGTGGTCTGCGCATCCGGTGCCGTAGGTTTCCTGAGCTCGACCTCACGGTGACGTCCTCGCTTCCCCTGGGCGGCCTCCAGAGCGCTCACCCGCTTCGGAAGGGGGACCGTTTTCACCTCCTTCTCCGCTGGGCCGGGGGCTCCCATCGGCATGCCCTCTCTCGGGTGGACGACCCGCTACAGGAGACCATCGACGTGTGGCGTCGGTGGGCGCGGCACATCTCGTATGACGGAGCCCAGCGGGACCAGGTGCGGCGGTCGGCCATCACCCTCAAACTCCTGGACCACTTCGAGAACGGGGCCATCGTGCCCGCGCCCACTTCCTCCCTCCCGGCGGAGATCGGGGGAACGAGGAACTGGGACTATCGGTACGCCTGGGTTCGGGACGCGGCCTTCTCCGTCTACGCGCTGCGCCGGATCGGATTGCGCGAGGAGGCCTGGGGATTCCTCGGCTGGGTGCTGGACGCCGTGGAGCGCCAGGGCCGACCGCAGGTCCTCTACACCCTCGACGGGGTGGGAGCCCCGGATGAGAGAGAGGACCCCCAGCTTGGGGGCTACCGAGGATCGCGACCGGTCCGGTGGGGCAACGTCGCTGCACGTCAGGTCCAGCACGACGTCTACGGAGAGATCCTGGACTGCGCGTACCAGTGGATGTCCGGGGGTGCCGATATCGACGGCGGGCTGTGGGCTCGCCTCCGGCCCCTCGTGGAGGCGGCCCGCGAGAACTGGCGCCATCCCGATCGCAGTGTGTGGGAGGTTCGGACGGCAGACCGGCCGTTCACGTACTCGGCAGCCCTGTGCCAGGTCGCCCTGGACCGAGGGGCGCGGATCGCCGAGCGCTTCGGCCATCCAGGGGACGTGGGGGGTTGGCGCGCGGCAGCCCGGGAGGTCAAGGACGCCATCCTGCAGCGAGCGTGGGATCGTCACTCTGGGGCCCTCACCCAGCATCTCGCCGGAGGCGACCTCGACGCGGCCGTCCTAGCGTTGCCACTCCGCCGGGTCGTTCCCGCCGACCACCCGAAGATGAAGGCCACCACGGCGGCCGTGGCGGAACGGCTCTCGGCGGGAGACGGCCTCCTGTACCGGTATCTCCCGGACCGGTCCCCCGATGGCGTGCCCGGGGCGGATGCGGCCTTCGTCCTGTGCAGCTTCTGGTTGGTGGACAACCTCGCCTGGCAGGGCCGACTGGAGGAGGCCTCGGAGCTCTACGAGCGCGTTTGCGCCAGGACGAACCGCTTGGGACTGTTGCCCGAGCAGATCGATCCCACTAGCGGAGCGTTCCTCGGGAACTACCCTCAGGCCATCAGCCACGTGGGCCTGGTCTCCAGCGGAGTGACGCTCGACCGCCTTTGGCGAGGAGCCGAGGACGAGCTCGAACCGGGAGCCCGGATGGGCCTGTCAAGGAATGAAGCCGGACGGCGAGGCCCATGAGCGGGCAGCGCCGCATGACGCCTCAGGTGGCCGAGGAGCGGCCGGCCGCCCGCCTGGCCCGACCGCTTCGAGAATTCCTCGATACGGAAATCGCCGGTGGAGTGGTGCTCCTAGTTGCCGTGGCCATCGCCATCATCTGGGCCAACTCGCCGTGGCACGGCACGTACGAGGCGCTATGGAGCACCGATCTGCGGATCGGTGTCGGCGACTACGTCATCCGGGACGAACTCCGCCACTGGGTCAACGACGGACTCATGGCCGTCTTCTTCTTCGTCATCGGCCTGGAGATCAAGCGCGAGCTCGTAGAAGGTGAGCTGAGAGCCACTCGCAGCGCGATGCTCCCGGCGTTGGCGGCGCTCGGCGGCATGGTGGTCCCTGCACTGATCTTCCTGGCGCTCAATCGTGGTGAAGCCGCGCGCGGATGGGGCATCCCCACCGCGACCGACATCGCCTTCGCCCTGGGTGCTCTGGCCGTGTTGGGATCGAAGATCCCGCCGGTGCTCCGAGTGCTGCTGCTCAGCCTGGCGATCGTGGATGACGTCGGGGCGGTCCTGATCATCGCCGTCTTTTACACGAGCGGAATCAGCTGGACCTGGCTGGGGACCGCCCTGGGACTGCTTGCCTTCGTGGTGCTGATCAGGCGGCTGCGGGTCTGGTGGGTTCCCCTCTACGTCGTCGTGGGCACCGGGGTGTGGTTCGCCACGCTCGAATCGGGCGTCCATGCCACCATCGCCGGCGTGGCCCTGGGTCTCCTCACACCGGCCCGTCCCCTGAACACCGAGGAGCTCGAGCGATCCCCCCTCCCCCAGTGGGAGGAGAGCGGAGAGACGAGGGAGATCTCGGCCCGAGAAGCGAGCCTCCACCGGCTGCGAGTGACGGTTTCCCTCCCGGTGACCGACCGCTTGGAGCACATCCTCCACCCATGGACCAGCTACCTGATCCTCCCCGTCTTTGCCTTGGCCAACGCCGGCGTCCCTCTCTCGTTCGAGGACCTGCGCGGAGCGGCCAGCTCCCCCGTCACACTGGGAATTCTCGCCGGTCTCGTCGCCGGAAAGATCCTGGGGATCTCCGGATTCTCGTGGTTGTCGGTCCGGCTCGGAGCGAGGCTGCCACAGGGAGTGGGGTGGCGGCACGTGGTCGGGGTAGCTGCGCTGGCGGGAATCGGGTTCACGATGTCTCTGTTCATCAGCGGGCTTGCGTTCCAGGACGCCGGGCTAGAGAAGGAGGCGAAGGTCGGTATCCTCGCGGGGTCCCTCCTGGCCGCATCGGTCGGGGCGCTGATCCTGCGAACCGATCGATCTTCACGGCGGCGAGGATGAGGTCATCCTCGTGCCGATCTGCGGTTTGCTTCTCTCGACGACCCTGCGTCCTTGGACATCGCTTTTGGACCTGTCGCGGAATCTCTGCGGAATCTCAGAAGGAGGAAGGGATCTCCGCATAGTTGACGTTCCATCTGCCCGTCGGAAAGAGACTTATGAGCGGCGGATCATCAGTCCGCCGGCCCACGATGGCGGTTCAGCTCCCAACGGATTGCAGCATTTCAAACGTTCTCTCCGGAGAATGTTCACGAAACAGGTGGCTTGCCCAAGGGTGCCTCGTCGGATCGGAGCAGACCGCCACGATCCGCGGCCGCGCATAGTCGGAGCGGATTACTCCGGGGTTTCGATGAGCCGCTGGCCCCGATCGGGGCAGGGCTGCTCGAAGGCCTCGGTGAACGCCTGCCCCGGGGGCGGGAGGACCTGGACGAACGCGTACCGGTCGCATCCCAGGCACCCGAGCTGGGACGCGTGGCCGAGGTCGAGCCAGATCCCGAGCGTGTGGCCGTGGTCCCGCCC
>DASYVD010000120.1:0-13647 GCA_036000545.1 Actinomycetota bacterium
TCCGTCGGACCACCGGTACCGCCCACGCAGGACGCGGTCTTCCTGGATGGCAACGCGTGGCTGCTTCGTGGTCCGAGACTCGTCTCGACGAGCCCGAGCGCCGTGGCGGCGGCCCGGGCGGCGGCAGCCGAGGCGAGAGCCGCCCAGGAGTCCCCCCAACTGCAGGTCCATTGGGGTGGGACCGGGCGAGCCGTCACCGCCCTGGCCCTCCTGCTGGTGATCCCGGGCCTACTGGTCTCCAGGTGGCTCGGGGTCAGGGATCTCCCCCTGATCCTGGCCGCGGCCCCGCCGCTGTCCGTAGCCATGAACGCCCTGTCGGGGATCCTCGTGCTGGCGGTGACCCGTCAGCCCCTCACCGCCGGCTGGGCCTGGGCGGTCGTCGGGCTCTCGCTCTCGGTCGGGGGCATCCTGTGGTTGTGGGCCGGGCGTCACGGAGCGACGGTCCCGGTACCACAGGGCCGCGGCCGCGCCGAGCAGGACGGCCAGGGCCAGCCCGGAGCCAAGCAGCCCGAGACCGAGCGAGGGATCGTCGTATCCGAGGACGATCGTGTGCCGGCCGGCGGCGACGGGGATCCCCTGTAGGAAGTAGTCGGCCACCAGAATCGGCGCGGGACGACCGTCCACCATGGCCCGCCATCCCGGGTCCCATGTGTTCCGGACCAGGACCACCGCAGGCGCGGGGACGACCACCTCCACTTGGGCGGCTTGTGGCCCGAGAGCTCTGTACGTGGCGGCACTGGACGGAAAGGGGACCACGCCCTCCCGAAGGCCCGTTGCCAGCGCGAGCCCCCAGCCCGGTTCGAGGATCAATCGGCGGGTCGGGTCGAACGCCGGGTCGGTCACCATCTCCAGGGCCTCCTCCTCCCCGTCCACCACCGTCCAGTCGAAGAAGATGGAGGCCCGGGGGGCGGGCTCAGGCAGCCGGTAGAGGCCCCACCGCCCCTCCCGGGCGACCAGGGACGCGCCCGCCACGGGCGGATCGTCCGCGGGGCCGACGAGCCAGCCCACTTGGAGCAGGTCGAGCACCGTGGGGGGCGGGCTCCGGAAGTCGGTCACGTTGAATCGCATCGGCCGCGGGTCCACGGTCCTGCCGAGGGTCCAGTACCGGACGGGCTGGACCGGGTTGTAGCCCTGGGCTTCCTCGAGCCCGAACACGGCGGCGCGGTGAGTGCCGAGAAGCCCCCAGTCCTCCGGTGTCTGGAGCACGTGGTAGCCCCGAGGGTCCCAGCGTTCGGGGTCGACGCTCAGATATCGCCTGCCGGGGGCGCGCTGCAGCGCCCGGGCGATGGGACCCGGTCGAAGGTATGCCCCCAGGTCCACTGGGGCCGAGGTCGGCTGGAACAGCGGACGGAGACGCTCGCCCGAGCCGGCCGGTCCCGCGGCCACCTTCCCCAGAAGTCCGCCGGCGAAGAGCTCCACCGCCAGCACCGCCGGAACGAGGGCGGCCAGGGAGGGGCGGACGGAAACCACGGACAGGGCCGCACCGCCCGCCACTGTCCCCGCCGCGGCCAGGACAAAGTGCCGGGCGCCGGCCCCGGCCAGGAAAGGCAGCGCCAACCAGACGACCGCTCCCGGTGCCAGAAGCAGGCCCCTCTTGCCGAGAGGGGAAACCGCCGTCCGCCAGGAATCCAGCCCCAACGCCGCCAGCACCGGCAGGGCGAGGAGGAGCCCGAAGGCGAAGCGGTCGGGGCGGTGCAGGTAGAAGCTCACGACGGGAGCTTCCTCGAGGAGCGGGCGAGCGAGCCGAGCCGCGACCTCGAGCGAGAGCAGGTACGACACGCCGCCGTATCCCGCAAAGGCCCAGGCCAGGTAACGATGGCGGGCAGCCACCAGGATGGCCACGGGGACCAGAGCGAGGGCGGCGGCCCCCAGGTAGAGGCCCGGGGCCAGGGCCAACCGAAGGGGCCACGCGAGGTGGACGCCGGGTCCGAACGCAGCGCTGGCATCGCCCCCCACGACAGAAGCCACACCGTAGCCCGCGCCCAGGCTCGTCCGGGGAAGGTACGTCACGCGGGGGAGGAAGAAGGCCAGGTTCACCATGGCCATGGCTACCGCGAGCAACGCGACATCCAGCACGACCTCCCACCCCGACCGCCGGCCGGCGCGGACTTCTCTGACCGTCCCCGCGGCGAGGTAGGCGATCAGGGCGCCGGTGCCGATTACCAGCCCGTTCGTGCCGTGGGCCGCGGCGACCTGTCCCCATGCCACCGCGGTGGCCACGGCCCACAGCAGACGGGCCCATGCCGCCCGCGCGTGGAGCCACCTCGCCGAGCCCGCCAGCGTGACTGCCGACCAGGCCAGGCTCCCGGAGAAGGGAAGCGACAGGGCCAGGGTCGAGCCGGCCACCGGCAGGGACAGGGCCAGGCCCCCGAGTGTGGCGGCGGGCCGAGAGACCCGCTCGGCTCGGAGGAACGCGTATATCCCCAGCCCGGCCAGGACGGGGCCCAAGACCACGAACCACCGCAGTGCGACGTCGCACGGAACCGCGGCGTACAGGGCCATGGCCGGGAGGTACATCCACCCCGACTGCGGGTCGGCGGCGAAGGGAGCGCCTCCCATCGAGTGGGGGCTCCAGGCGGGGATGTGCCCCGCAGCCAGGGACCGTCCCAGGAAGCAGTGGGTGGGGAGCCAGTAGGGGAGGACGTCCGGGTGGGAGATGGACACCGCTCCCCCCCGGACGAAATCGCTGAGCACGGCCACGACGGCCACGGTGATGAGCGCCGGGCCCGCCAGGAACGCCGCAGCCCGGGCTGCTGAGGGACGCGCTCCGGGACCCGCGGTAGCGGTATCCGGGGCCGGATCCGCCGTTTTCATGTCGCCGATGTCGACGCTCTGGCCCGGCCTCGTTGCCTCATGGCCACGCCGAGCACGAAGAACCCAAACAGCACGAGCGCGGAGCCCAGGAGGCCGTACCCGATCCAGGGGTCGTCGTACTCCAGGATGATGGTGTGCCGGCCGGGCGGCACGGCGACGGCCTGGAGCAGGTAGTCCGCCTGGAGAACGGGGGCCGGATGCCCGTCGATTCTGGCGTGCCAGCCCGGATCCCAGGTGTTTCGGACCAGCACCACGGCCGGTGCCGGAGCGTACGCGACCACTCGGGCCGCCTGGGGCCCGAGCCACTGGTAAAGGGCCCGGCCGGGCTCCGATATCCTTCCGCCCATCTCCACGGGCCCGGCGCTTGCCCCTTCCTCCCCTTCGGGGAACGGGTCCGACTCCAGGATGGCCCGGACCGAAGGGTCGAAACTCTCGTCGACGACCTCCTCCAGGGCCTCCGGCGGCGAGGGGACGACGGTGAGGGACGTGATCACCGAAGCCCGGGGAGCAACCCCCTCGGTCCGGTAGAGCGTCCACCGCCCTTCCCGCACCACCGGGGCGACGTCACCGGGGATCGGGTAGTCGGAGGACCCTACGACGAGCCCGACCTGGAGCATGTCGAGCACTCCCGGGCGAGGGTTCTGGAAGACGGCCGCGTTATACCTGATGGGCTTATACTCGGCGGCCCGGACGAAGCTCCAGTACCGCAGGAGCTGGACGGGGTTGTAGCCCTGAGCTTCCTCCACCCGGAAGAGCACCGAGCGGTGATTGGCCATCAGTCCCCAATCCTCGGGACGCTGGTTCAGGAGGTGGCCCCGTTCGTCCGACCGAAAAGGATCCAGGCTCAGATAGCGCACGGTCCCCGCGGCGTCGAGCCACTCGACGATGGGACCCACCCGCATGTAGGCGGCCCCGTCGATGTCCGGTTCGAGCAGCGGGGTGAGGGGAGACCGGGCTCGTGGTTGGACGATTCCGGTTATGAGGAACTCGGTGGACTGGACCTGCCCCAGGAGGCCGTTGGCCGCCAGCTCGACCGCGACCACCACGGGGAGGGCCGCGGCGAGGGCGGGCCGCTTCGTCGAGGCGGCCAGGACCGCTCCTCCCGCCACCGCTCCTATCGCCAGGAGGGTCAGACGGGAAAGAGGAGCGCCCACCACCAGGGGCAGGAGACCCCACACAAGGGCACCGGGGACCATCATCAGGGCTCGCTCCCGGCGCGACCCGGCGCTTCGCCACGCCTCCAGGCCGAACGGGACCAGGAGGATCACCGCCAGGATCAGCCCGTAGCGGAAGCGGGCCGGCTCGTGCAGGTAGAAGGATCCGAAGGGCAGCCCCCGGGCCACCGGGGCCAGGAGTTCGGCCGTGCCCCTGAGCGACAACAAGTAGCAGACGCCGCCATACGCAGCGATCGCCGTGAGGAGGTAGCGATAGCGGCGAAGCCTCCATCCGGCGAAGGACAGACCCAGAGCGAGCGCGCCGAGATAGGCGCCGGGGGAAACGGCGAGGGTCAGCGGCCAGGCCCAGCCCGTGGAGAACCCCGGCGGATAGGGATGAGGGGGCACGCCCAGGAACCCGGCCCGAAGCTCGGCCAGCTCCTGGTACCCCTGGCCCAGGCTGGTCCGCGGCAGGTACGCCAGGCGCGGAAGGAAGAAGGCCAGATTGACCAGGGGCAGGGCCGCCACCAACAGGCCCACCGTGACGAGGGCCTGACGCCGGGTCAGGTCCCCGTGTCGCACGGCCTCGCGGAGCCGGACCACCGCGTAGGCTGCCAGTACCCCGGTCGCCAGGACCAGCCCGTGGCTCATGTGCGCAGCGGCCACCTGTCCCCACGCCAGCGCGGCGGCCGTCCCCCACGCCAGCCTGGCGGGCCATTCGCGGGCCCCGAAGTATCGCGAGGAACAGGCCAGCAGGACGGCCGTCCACGTCAGGGCCCCGGCGAATGGCAGGGCCAGCGCCAGCCGGGAGCCGGCGATGACCATGGCCAGGAGGAGACCGCCGACCGTGGCCGCCGGTCGAGAGAGCGCCTGGTCCCGCAGGAACCAGTACAGGGCCGTCCCGGCAAGGATGGGCTGAAGGACGATGAACCACCTGATGGCAACGTCGCAGGGTAACGCGGCGTACAGGGCCATGGCCGGGAGGTACATCCATCCCGACTGTGGGTCGGCGGCGAAGGGCGTTCCCCCCATGGTGTACGGGTTCCAGGCGGGGATGTGACCGGCGGCCAGGCTCTTGCCCAGGAAGCAGTGGAACGGCAGCCAGACTGCCAGAGGGTCGCTGTGCTGGGCCGAAACCTTTCCTCCGAACGCGAAGTCGTGTAGGACGAAGAGGACCGAGGCGACGATGAGGGCCGGCCCGGCCATCGCGAACAGGGCGGGCCGTACTCGAGTGCTCCGAATGCGGTGAGGGGCCCGGTCGCCCGCGGCAGGTTCGCGGGTGAGGGTCATCCGTCCTAGCGGGCAGGCGGGACGGCCACGGGCCGCCGTTTGCGCTCTCTCTTGGGGCGCGTCTTCGCGGGAACCACGGCTTTGAAGATCATCTCCGAGCGCCCGACGTAGTCGACATCGATCACCTCGAGGCCGTGTTCCTCCTCGAGCTCGCGACGCAGACCGTCGTAGGTGTAGCGGTTAATGTGCTCCTTGACGTAACCGCCGGGGAAGACCTTCCCGTAGATCCATTCCAGGGTCCGCCACAGGCGCTTCCCGTAATCCGGAGTCCCCAGGATGAGGAGTCCGCCCGGCCGGATCACTCGAACCAGCTCGCCGAGGCGGACCTCCTCCCGGGGGATGTGCTCGATCACCTCCGAGTTGATCACCGCGTCGAAGGCCCCGTCCCTGAAGGGCAGCCGGTTCATGTCGCCCTGGAGTAGCGTCCGGCCCGGGGCGCGGAGCCACCGGAGCTTCCGCATCGCCAGGTCCATGCCCACCACGCGGGGAAGCGTCTGCACGATGCGGCTGGAGCCGCACCCGATGTCCAGCACCCAGCCCGAGTCCGAGGCGAATCCCTGGATGATCTTGAACCTCTTGCGCTGCCAGTAGCGCTGGAGGGGGATCCACGAGTCGAACGCCCTGTGGTCGTAGTCGGCGGCCCGGACGGAATTCCGCAGGGCGAACAGTCGGCCGAGGGCCTTCAGGTAACCCATTCCGAGGTGAACCATGCGGGCCCGGGTCCATGGCTTCGCGCCCTGGTACCAGAAGGGCACCTCGGCGATCCGCCACCCCTGGCAGTACGCCTTGACCACGAGCTCAGGGAGGGCGTCGAGGCCCTGGCCTGCCGGGGCCCCAACGTCGTCCAGTACCGCTCTCCGGTAGAGCCGGAAGCCGCTCGACAGGTCGCGGTAGGGGAGCGCCAGCATCTTCCGGTACAGGAAGTTGAGAAGGCGGCTGGCGAACCGCCGGGTTCCCTTCATCTCGGCGTACGCCCCCCGGACGTACCGCGAGCCGAGCAGGACCTCCGCACGGTGCCGGTGGTGCCACATAGTGCGTACGTAGCCGGGCCGGTGGGAGAAGTCCGCGTCAATGGTGACCACGTATTGGCCCTGCGCCCGACCGAGCCCGGCGCGGAGGATCTCCCCGTAGCCGGAGCCCTCCGCCGCCACGAATTCCACACCCAGTCGGCGGGCAATGTCACCGACCCTCGAGCGCGGCCCCGCAGCGACGATGATCTCGCGGTCGGGGACCAATGAGCCGAGGGCATCGTCCAGCGAGGGGATCAGGCGGGGAAGGTTGTGCTCCCCCGCCCACACCGGGATGACGATGGACAGCGCCGGTCGCGTCATGGGAGCGAGGGGATTGTACCCGGTAGGGGACGGGACAACGCGGCCATCTCTCCCATTGGTAGAGTGCCCCCATGGGCTCCAACGAGGCTCGCACGACGCCCGAACGGCAGGAGGTCGTCGAACAGCTCCGGGGCATCGCCCGGGAGCTTCGCATCACCGACCTCGAGATGATCATCGAGGCCGGATCGGGTCACCCTGGCGGAACCCTCTCCGCGGCGGACATGATCGCCGCGCTGTACTTCCACAAGCTCCGCCTCAGGCCGGAGGAGCCGCAGTGGCCGGAGCGCGACCGGTTCGTCCTCTCCAAGGGCCACTGCATCCCGATCGTCTACGCGGCCATGGCCAAGCGGGGCTTCTTCGACGAGTCTCAGCTGAAGACCCTGCGCAAGCTGGGCTCGCCGCTCCAGGGACATCCCGACCGGATCCGGCTGCCGGGCATCGAGGCGTCCACGGGTTCCCTCGGCCAGGGGCTGTCCATCGCCGTGGGGATGGCTATGGCGGGGAAGCTCGACGGAGCATCGTGGCGCGTCTACTGCATGATGGGCGACGGCGAGAGCCAGGCCGGACAGATCTGGGAGGCGGCGATGCTCGCGCCGCGCCGAGGCCTGGACAACCTCTGCGCCATCCTCGACTACAACCAGGTCCAGCAGACCGGCAAGGTTGCCGAGCGGCTCGACATCGAACCCGTCGTGGCGAAGTGGCGCGCGTTCAACTGGCACGTGCGGGAGATCGACGGTCACGACATGGAGCAGATCGTCGACGCGCTGGACGAGGCGGAAGTGATCAGCGGACGCCCCGCGCTCATCGTCTCCCACACCGTCAAGGGGAAGGGCGTGTCGTTCATGGAGCTCAACTCCGAGTGGCACGGCAAGGCCCCGGAGGGCGAGAAGGCGGAACAGGCGCTCGCAGAGCTCAGAGGGGGGTCCGGGGGGAGTAGCTCGCCCGGAGACGAGGAAGCGTTGAGCGCTAGTGCGAGCGGTCCCCCCGGAGAGAAAGGGTGATCGCTGATGCCGGCTGCCACGCGTGATGCGTTCGGCGAGGCTATCGTGCGAGTGGGGAAGGACGAGCGGATCGTGGTCCTCACCGGGGACCTCCGCGACTCCACCCGGACCGAAGACTTCGCGGCGAAGTACCCCGACCGCTTCGTCGAGTGCGGGATCGCCGAGAGCAACATGCTGGGGATCGCCTCCGGGCTGGCGATGTCGGGGAAGATCCCGTGGGCCTGCTCCTTCTCGTGTTTCGTGACCGGTCGCTTCGAGACGGTCCGTCTCTCGGTCGCCTACCAGGACGCGAACGTCCGCATCGTGGGCACCCATACGGGCATCGGCGTGGGGGAGGATGGCTACTCGCAGATGTCCCTGGAGGACATCGCCATGATCCGAGCTCTTCCCAACGTAGCCGTCATCAACCCGGCGGACGCGGTCGAAGCCGACCGAGCCGTCGAGTACCTCGTGGATCACGAGGGCCCCGCGTTCCTCCGGCTCACCCGGCAGAAGGTCGACGACGTGAACGGAGCCGGCTACCGGTTCGAGTTCGGGAAGGCCGTACAGCTCCGTGACGGGACCGACGTGGCCCTGGTGGCCACGGGGGCGACCGTGGCCGAGGCGGTCAAGGCCGCCGAGGCCCTGAACGGTGACGGCATCTCGGCTCGGGTCCTGAACGTCCACACCATCCACCCCCTCGACGAGGACGCCGTCCTGGCCGCGGCCTCGGACTGCCGGGCGATCGTCACGGTGGAAGACCACAGCGTCCGAGGCGGGCTTGGCAGCGCGGTGGCGGAGGTGCTGGCCCAGGGGGATGGGGCCGCCCGGCTGCACGTCATCGGGCTCCGGACCTTCGGAGAGTCCGGGACATCGGAAGAGCTGTACGAGAAGTACGGCCTGGCCGGGGATCGGATCGCCGAGACGACCCGCTCCTTCCTGGGGAATCTGAACTGACCAGGCGAATCGAGTGCAAGGTGTGGCCCGGCAGCCACCTGTTGCAGATCGTGCCTCAAGCGACTCCTGACGCCTGCCGATGGTTCCATCAGTGGCTGGGGTCTGATAGCATCACGCTCCGGCCTTCCCCGACCTTTCCAGCATCATGATCAAGACCGAGCGTGTAACCAAGATCTATAAGGATTCCGTCGTCGCCCTGGGCGATGTGAGCGTTGACGTCGGCAAGGGCGAATTCGTCTTCATCGTCGGCCCCTCCGGGTCGGGCAAATCCACCTTCATCCGCCTGCTGCTAAAGGAGGAGGAGCCCACGCGCGGGAACATCTTCGTGGCCGGCAAGAACATCGCCAAGCTGTCTCCGTGGAAGGTGCCCTACCTTCGGCGCAACATCGGGACTGTGTTCCAAGACTTCAAGCTGCTCTCGGAGCGGACTGTGTTCGAGAACGTTGCGTTCGCCTTGGAGGTCATCGGGAAGCAGCGACACGTAATCGACAAGCGGGTGCCGGAGATCCTCAACCTGGTGGGGTTGGGCGGCAAGCTCAGCAACTACCCGGACGAGCTGTCGGGAGGAGAGCAGCAGCGCGTCTCGGTGGCCCGGGCGTTCGTGAACCGTCCGTTGATCCTTCTCGCCGACGAGCCCACGGGGAACCTCGACCCCACGACCTCCGTGGAGATCATGAAGCTCCTGGATCGGATCAACCGGACCGGCACCACGGTGATCATGGCCACGCACGACAACGCCATCGTGGACGCCATGCGCCGGCGGGTCATCGAGCTCGACGGCGGAAAGGTGATCCGCGACCAGGCCCGGGGAGTGTACGGTTATGGGGCGTAGGTTCGGCTACTTCTTCCGGGAGACGCTCACCGCGGTCAGGCGGAACGCTCTCGTCACCTTCGCCGCCATCTCCACCGTGTTCATCTCCCTCTTCCTGCTCGGCGGGTCGCTGCTGGTGGAACGACAGGTGCGCCTCATGGCTGGGGAGTGGGCGTCCAAGGTGGAGGTGTCTGTGTTCATCCGCGACGCCGCATCCACGGACCAGATCACGGCGCTCGGCAACAAGATCTCGGATATGCCCGAGGTGGAGCGGGTGTTCTTCGAGTCGCGGGAAGAGGCCTACGGGCGGTTCAAGAAGCTCTTCGCAGACTCCACCGCGCTCATCGAAAACGTGGATGCGGACGCCATGCCGCAGTCGTACCGGGTGAAGCTGAAGGACCCCGAGAAGTTCGCGGTGATCCGGGCCCGCCTCGCCGGCGACCCCACGGTCGAGGAGGTCCGCGACGAGCAGCGGCTGCTCAAGAACCTGTTCGCGGTCACCAGGGTGCTGCGGACCGGAGTGCAGGCCGTGGCGATCATCATGCTGGTCGCCGCGGCGGGCCTCATCGGCAACACCGTGCGGATGGCCGTGTTCGCTCGCCGCAAGGAAATCGCCATCATGAAGCTCGTGGGGGCAACGAATTGGTTCATCCGCATCCCCTTCCTGATCGAGGGAGTGGTGGAGGGTCTCCTGGGCGCGGTGATGGCGGTGCTCGCCATCTTCGCCATGAAGGTTTTGTTCATCGACCCCCTTCGGGGGCAGGTCTCGTTTGTTCCGACCTGGGTGGGGACCGGCGAGATCCTTTCCACCATCCCGTGGATCATCGGGGCGGGGATCCTGATCGCCGCAGTGGCCAGTCTCGTGGCCATGCGACGGTTCCTCGACGTCTGAGGCTGCAGCTCCGGTATTGATTCCGGCGAGACCCGTGCCATAGCATGGCGTGTCCCCCCGACGTTGAAGAGGTAGCGGCATGCGTTGGAGAGCGACCATAACCATCGCGTGTGTGCTCGCGATCCTGGCTCCGGCAGGACCGGTTGCCCGCGCGCACGATTCCGACGACATCGCGCGCCTCAAGCGGATCCGGGCTCGGCTCGAACGCACCCGCGACGCGCTCGCCGAGGCGAACCAGGAGCGCCGGGGCGTCCTCGTGGACCTGGCGGCCTCGGATGCGCGGAGGAACCAGCTCACCGGGCGCATCGACGATCTGACCTCGCAGCTGGCCAGCGCCAAACGCCGCCTGAACGTGCTCAGAACGAGGCTGGACCAGACTCGGCTGGAGCTACTCCGGTGGACCCGGCGGCTCGAGGACACGCGGCGGGATCTCCGGGTCCAGGAGACCACGCTCGACAACCGGGCGGCCACCGCATACAAGATCGGGCCGGGAGGGTACCTCGATCTGATTCTTGGGGCCGGGGACCTCCGGTCGCTGATCGATCGCGCGGAGTTCCTGGAGAAGGTGCTCCACGCCGACACCGATCTGCTGCTGGACATCCAGACGGCCAAGGGGATGCTGGCGGAGAACGAGACCCGGGTTCGGGAGTACGAGCAGCGGGTCACGGGTCAATGGAACGAGGTCAAGGCCGAGGCCGATCGGATCGAGAGGCTTCGAGCGCAGCAGCTGGCCCTGCGAGCGGAGGTCGACGAGGAGATCGCCATCCGTGAAGGCCTCCTCGGCGACATCGAGCAGCAGCGGAAGAAGTACATCGCCGCGGTCCGCCAGCTGGAGGCGGAGTCCGCGGCTATCGAGGACAGCCTCCGCTCCGGCGGATCGAGGGGAAGCGGCCGGGGCCACGGTCAGCTGTTCTGGCCCGCCGACGGACCCATCACCTCCGGGTTCGGCTGGCGGGTCCATCCGATCTTCGGGACGCGGCGTTTCCACTCCGGTGTGGACATCGACGCGGGGTGCGGGACACCGATCTGGGCCGCGGAATCCGGCAGGGTGATCTCCGCCGGCTGGATGGGCGGGTATGGCCTCGCCACCGTGATCGATCACGGGAACGGGCTGGCCACCCTCTACGCGCATCAGTCGGCGATCCGCGTCTCGAGCGGGCAGTCCGTCCGACGGGCCCAGCTCATCGGGAGCGTGGGAACCACCGGGTGGTCGACGGGCTGTCATCTGCACTTCGAGGTCCGGATCAACGGCGAACCCGTCGACCCCGTCCCGTACTTGACTTGAGACCGGCGCGAGTACCCTGGTTCCGTGACGAGATCGACCAGAGGGGATTGAGGTGCGGGCCGGGGAGAAGGTCGTGGCCACCAACCGCCGGGCCCGCCACGACTACGCGATCGACGAGACTTTCGAGGCGGGGATCGTCCTCACCGGTGCCGAGGTCAAGTCGTTACGAGCGGGTCGAGCTTCTCTGACGGAGTCCTACGCCAGGGTTCGAGATGGGGAGCTGTGGCTCGAGAACCTGCACATCCCCCCGTACCAGCACGCCGATACCAAGGGCACCTACGACCCGCGCCGGGCCCGAAAGCTCCTCCTGCACCGCGAGCAGATCGAGCGCCTCATCGGGAAGACACAGGAGCGAGGGCTCACCCTCGTGCCGCTGCGCCTGTACTTCACTCGAGGCCTGGCCAAGCTGCAGCTCGGGCTGGGCCGGGGGAAGCGAAGCTTCGAGAAGCGTCAGGCGATCGCGGAACGCGAGCATCGCCGGGAAATGGAACGGGCTGCGTCCCGGCGTGTTCGCGGAAAGTAGCGGTCCCCTACGGCAGGCCAGAGATGGGCACGGGATAGGGGACGATCTGGCCGTTCGCCAGCGTGCCCGAGACGGCCGTGGCCCGGGTTCCGCCCATGATGCCGAACCCCTGACGCATCAGAGGGTCGATGTACAGGTGGGTCATGATCCCCGCGGCTTCCATGTTCGATCCGACGCTGTCCCCGGTTAGCGTGTTCGCTCCGGACCCGGAGTCGCCGGGAGAGATGGCTCCGAAGAACATGAAATGTGAGTTGCCCCAGTGGATGGACGTGCCGGCGCGCGGCGTGCCTCCCGTGCCGACACCAACCCCGTGGCCGTAATGGACGACGGCCTGAGCCAGGAATGGGTCGGGGTTGATCGTCACCGAGCCGTTGTTCCAGTTGACGGTGGCGATGCCGCCTGTCTTCGTGTACATCCCGCGGGGCCCGCCCCAGAAGCACATCGTCGGGCTGACCAGGCTCTGGTAGGCGGGGTGGATGTCGATGAGGGCCCAATCGTTTCCCAGTCCACCGTCGTGTGAGTTAGTGAAGGTACCGAAGTCCAGCAATACCGGCCCGGCGAGATCCCCGCGGTTGCCGAACGCGGCGATGACCGTTGCCGTGTCGCCGTTCTTCCCGCAGTGACCGGCCGTGCTGATGTTGTAGCTCCCGGGCGAACCGTACACGTGGGCCAAGCTGCACCAACCGATGCTGTTCCCGGAGATCAGCAGGAGCCAGGCTCCCGGGCGGATCCCGAGGCACCCGGCGCCCCCGTACGTCGCCAGCGCGGGAAGGGGAAGGGCCGCGGCCTGGAACTCGTCGGGGCTGAGCCGCACGGCCCTCCCGCTCCTGGTGACGAGCGTGGGCACGTCGTAACGCCGTGACGCAAGCACCTCCGCGGGGGGCAGGCCCATCGCCGCGAGCTGTTGGTCGGTGGGATGGAACTCGATCGGCGCCCAGCCACCTTCCGGACGCTTTTGGAGCTGTTGCTCGATCCACTGGTCTCGGATCCTGCACAGCGTGTCGTAATCCACTTTGAACTCACTGACGGTCAACGATTCCTCGGCCACAGCGCTTCCAGCGGAGGACAAGACCACCGCAAGGGCGGTCGTCAGGATCAGCAGCAGGCGGCCTGCCCGGAGCATGCGTTTCCTCCTTCGCGGGTTCTTGGTCCATCAGAAGGATTCGCTGTGAGCGCCCGGTCCTCCTTCCGCCGTGAAACCCCCCAGGTCACGGCGTCCTGGTAGGGAACCGATATACTTGGAAACGAACTGAATAGGGGGTGAATTGGCTTCGACCTGGGTGGTTACCGCCTGGGGGAAGCGGGCCGAGGTCCCCGGATGCCTCGTTAAAGAGCCGGGAAAACAACAAGTGCCAAGCCTTCAATGGCACTCGCTGCCTAGTCAATAGGTAGCCGTCCGCCGCGGGTCGCCTGCGTCCGCGGGCCGGGCGTCGCGAGCAGGCTTACCTGGCAGGGTGCGCCTCGTGCCCCGCCGGGGACATCGCAGCGAGGCTGGCCCGGCGGATTTCCGCCTGCGGGAGCCGCCGGGTGAGACGAATCCGCAGGCTACGCCCGTAGAAGACCCAGGAGGTCGCTTAGGCACAGGGGTTCGAATCCCCTCACCTCCACCA
>DASYVD010000121.1:0-9489 GCA_036000545.1 Actinomycetota bacterium
TCAAGGAGACTCGCGGCATGAGATCGCGCCGTCATCTTCCCTTCCGACCAACGCCCAGATCAGCCTTCGCCGGGTACCGGTTCCCGCCGGAAGTCATCACCCTGGCGGTCCGGTGGTACCTACGGTTCGGTCTGTCGTACCAAGACGTCGAGGAGCTCCTGGCGGCATCGAGGTCGACCACGTCAGCATCTACCGATGGGTTCAGAGGTTCGCGCTGGAGTTCGCCGAGGCGGCCAGGACCCGCCAGCACATCGTCGGGGATCGCTGGCACGTCGATGAGACGTACCTGAAGGTCGGGGGGACCTGGCGCTACCTGTTCCGGGCGATCGACCAGTTCGGCCAGGTCATCGACGTATTCCTGTCACCACACCGGGACGCCAAGGCGGCCCGCAGCTTCTTTGAGCGGGCTATCGGCCGGACGCGGATCTCACCCATCGAGGTCACCACCGACCGGTACCGGGTCTACCCTCGCGTCCTCGATGAGCTTGTCCCGGCGGCCTTCCATAACACGGAGGTCCATGCGAACAACCGGCTGGAGACCGACCACGGACGTCTCAAGGCTCGGCTTCGACCTATGCGCGGGCTGAAGCGAGACCGTACCGCCAAGGTGATCGTCGCCGGCCACGCCTTCGTCCAGAACCTCCGCAGGGGCTTCTACGATCTAGGGACCGATGTCCGTCCACCCTTCCGTCTGGCCGACGCATTCGCTGAACTGGCCCTGGTCATCTGACACCTGCCCAAGCGGATCTGTCCACCTCGCCCGGGTCTCCGCCAACGCAACAGTGCAGGTCGGCGGCCTGTTCGCGCTGCTCGGGTGGTTAACGAATCACTTCACCGAGACGTACGCACACCCCGACCCGTTCCCGTTCACGGGCTGAGAAGCACCTGAGGCGATGCCTGATCGGCTGGCGTTCTGAGGATAGAGCTCAGCGCCGTAGGCTCAGAGTGCAGGGCTGGGGAACTGGTCTCGTGCCCTCTCATGACCTTCGGTGAAGCCGTAGGTCCGGGGTCCTTCGTGGCTTCTCCCGCGCGAATGACGCCAGGATGAGCCCGACGCCGAGTCCGACACACGCGACGAGGATGCGGCCCCATAGCGGGAAATCCGAGCAATCGTATGGAGGCCCGCCGCTCCACGAATATCCGAAGCACCACCTGCGCGGGAGTAGGAACGCGATCGCAACGGCTGTCATGAATACGGCTATTGCCGCGCCGAGCAGCATCCTCGACAGAGTCTCTTGCCCGACGGGAAGGGCGATGGCGCTAGCCACGATGATCGCTTCGACGGCTATCGCCGCTGCAATCCATCTCCACTCGGTCCCGGTCGTAAAGAAGGCTAGGGTGGCACCGGCCCAGATGCCCGCTCCGGCGAGTATCACTGCCGCAACCCACTTCATTCTCAGCCTGAACTCTTGTCGTCGGAAGCCGAGAGCGATGATGCACCATCCGACAATTCGCTGGCAAGCTGCGCGGATAACACGAGGCAGGCTGGGATTCCGGCGTTGAAGAGTGACTCAAGGAGTGACGTTCGCTACCCTGGACTGTCAGTGCTCCACCCGAACGAGAGCGACGTACAGCAAGTGGTTACCTAGGTCGCCTCGGGGGTCTCGGAGATTGCATTCATCTCCCTTGACCAGCAAGCGCTCTGCAGACGTTCCGCTCACTCCCAGCGCCTCTCTCGGGCTTCGATGGTGAGTCGGCTACCGCGAAACGGATCCGACGACTGCCGCTGGGCGAGGCGTCGCGGTCGCCCTCATGCTGATCGACGTCGGGTTGTTCGGACTGCTCGCTGGTTCGCTCGCCTCGTTCCTTTTCGAGCGCGGCCGGAGCGACGAAATACCGGCCGGATGATGCCGAGTTGCAAGACATCGCGGCGCGGTTGGAGCGGTCGAGCGACGACCTGATGCGCTTGATCGATCTCATGATCGTGAGTAGCAACGTTGTGGCATGCGACCAACGCCGATGAAGTGGATAACGATCCACTCGTCGGCTATATCAAGGATTCGAGAGTGGAAGTAGGGGAGTTGCCTTGCCCTCCATCCTCTGTAGGTTGAAGTGAATCACGCGGCTCCAGTGCATCGGATGTAACCGCTTCTTGCCGGCCCGTACCTGCCAACAGTAGTGTCGCGGGCACTGTTGCGTTGGCCGAAGCCAGGGCGAGGTGGACCGACACGCTCGGACGAGTATCAGATCACGAGGGCCAGTTCGGTGAACGCGCCGGCAAGCGGGCGGAGGGAGGCACGTCGGTCCGGAGATCGTAGAAGCCCCGGCCGAGGTTCTGGATGAAGGCGTGCGCGGCGACGATGACCCTGGCAGTGCGGTCTCTCTTCAGTCCACGCATGGGTCGAAGTCGGGCCTTCATGCGTCCGTGGTCAGTCTCGATGCGGTTGTTCGCACTCACCTCCGTGTCATGGAAGGCCGCCGGCAGCAGCTCATCGAGGACGCGGGGATAGACCCGGTACGGGTCGGTGGTGACCTCCACTGGTGAGACCCGGGTCCGGCCCATCGCTTGGGCGAAGAACCTCCGTGCGGCCTCTCTGTTCCGCCGTGGCGAGAGGAAGACGTCGATGACCTGGCCGAACTGGTCGATGGCCCGGAACAGATAGCGCCAGAGCCCTCCGACCTTGACGTAGGTCTCATCGACCTGCCAGCGATCCCCGATGACGTGCTGTCGGGCCCGGGCTGCCTCCGCGAACTCCGGCGCGAACCGCTGGACCCACCGGTAGATGCTCACGTGGTCGACCTCGATGCCGCGCTCGGCGAGGAGCTCCTCGACGTCCCGGTAGGACAGGCCGAACCGCAGGTACCAGCGCACCGCCAGGGTGATGACCTCGGGCGGGAACCGGTACCCGGCGAAGGCCGACCTTGGCGCTGGGCGGAGGTGAGGGCATCGGTGAGATCTCATGAGCGCGAGTCTGCCCTATGACGCGGCTTGGCGACCAATGCAACAGTGCCCGAGCGACCGTCGTCTTACCTGCACTCGATGTCCCGTTCAGCAGGACTATGCGCTCGGTCATCGCTTTCCGATGAAGTAAACCTAGATCACGAAACCGCACTCCCTTGACCAGAATCACCCAGCGATCAAGGGAGTGAGTTTCCGCGACACCCTCTTCACCCTCTCACATTGTGCGAATCCGTTGGTCCTCTCTGCCGTGCCTCTACTCCGCGACCGGTATCACGAACACCGTGAGCGCACAGTTCTCGAGTACCGCACCCGGGTTGTTGTTGGTGTTTCCGCCTCCGCGCGGACCAGGCACCGGATCGGTGCGTGCGTCACCCAGAACGTGGTAGACGCCAGGCAGGACATCGTCGAACGACCACATCACCGTTCCGCTGTCGTGCAGGCGGGGGCTGGTGCTCACACCCCACTCGAATCCCGTGCTCGTGACGAAGTTCCCTGCGTCGTCATTGACAATGAACCCGAGGAGCAGTTCCGTATCTGCTTCCGGGCCGGACCACTCGGATGAGAAGTAGACCAATAGATTCGAGGTCGCTGCGACGCTGACCTCCGTCGGCAAGATCGGTCCTGTGCCGAAGGTGTCCACCTCCGCACAGATCTCCTGTTCGGTACTGGTGAAGACATCGCTCGGTGTCACACCGTGGCTCGTCCTTGTCTCGCCGATACCGAGGCCCGGAAACGCCACCAGAGCGAGTAGTGCAACGATCGCCGCCACGACGGCGACAGCCGTCGAGGCTTTGGGTGCGGAAAGTCTTCTCATCGCTCTTCTCCTCTCCTGCAATTGGGCCCGACAGACGCGGTCCCGAGCAAGATCCCGCTCGTCACCCCAACGCTTGCCCACACATCCTGAACCGTACCCGCAGTACCGCGACCGCGGCGCCCTGAGGAACCCGTGGCCGCAGGCCATCACGCCTCGCAGTTCACCTCGCTCTCCCCGTCGCACGTGTCGGTGCCGTTTCCCCCGTCGAGGGTGTCCGTACCCTCGTCACCGATGAGGGTGTCGTCGCCGTCGCTTCCGGACAGGGTGTCGTCACCGGCCAAGCCGTGCAGGACGTTCGATCCCGCATCGCCAGTCAGGTTGTCGTTCAACGGACTGCCGTTCAGGTTCTCTATTCCGGTCAGGGTGTCCGTGCCCTCGCCCGTCGCCGTCCCGGTGCTCAAGTTCGCCGTGACAGCGCTGGGGGAGACTTCGTACGAGACCGTGTCCGTCCCGCCGCTCCCATCGATGGCGTCGTTCCCGACGAGAGGCAAGAACACGTTCGGCCCCCCGTCCCCGGTGAGCGCGTCGTCGTGCTTTGTGCCCTGGATGTCCTCGATGTTCGCGAGCGTGTCAGAGCCCTCACCGGTCGCCGTCCCGGTGGTCAGGTTCGCCGTGACGCCGAACTGAGAGAAGACAAACGATACGAAGTCCTCCCCCGAGCCGCCATCGAGGGCATCGTCGCCGCCGCGGCCCCAAAGCCCGTCGTCCCCGTCACCACCGGACAGCGTGTCGTTCCCGGCATCGCCGAAGAGGAAGTTGGGAGCCGCGTTCCCCGTCAGGACGTCGTCGAATCCCGAGCCCCCGATGCCCTCGACGCCGGTCAGCGTGTCCGAGCCGTCCCCCGTGGCAGTGCCGGCGGTCAGATTCACCGTCATGGGACCTGGTGCCGCAAAGTAGAAGGCAAAATCGGAGATACCGGCTCCGCCATTCAGCGCGTCCCCGCCCGGACCACCAATAAGAAAGTCGAAAGAGCCGGCCCCACTGGCAAGCTTGTTGTTCCCCTGGTCGCCCGTCATGCTGTCGTCGCCCCCGCCGCCGAGGAGGGTGTCGTTACCCTTACCCCCGCAGATGCGGTCGCCTCCCCCGAGGCCCTTGATGACATCGTTACCCGCCAGGCCGACGATGACGTCGGGCCTGGACGTCCCCTTCAGGACATCGGCCCTGGCCGTGCCGACGATGGTGGCACCTTTCCCGAGACACTTTGGTCTCGCGGCGTTCGCCGCCTGCGGAAGAACCAGAAAGACCGCGACGAGCGCGACCGTGGAAGCGACGACGATGGTAACCCTTCTCGTGTGGTACATCCGAACCCCCCTCTCAGTGGAAACCCGCAGTCTGCCGAGCGACGAACGCTGAGTGGATGTTGAGCGGTTCATGCCTTACCTCCCTCCCCACAAGACCCATGACCATCCGTCCGGCGAGTACGTCAGCTCCATGATCTGGAGGAGGGCCGCAGCAAGAAGCACGGCCAGGGCGAGCACACCGACAGCTGCGATGACGGCCGCGAGTGGGCCGGGTCGTGCGACGCTCGCGGGCGCAGCCCGGCCAGGTCGATGCGGACGATCCGTTGTCCTGCGTTGAACGACTCGCATCTCACTTCCCTCCTACCATCGACCTGCCCAGACTGAGACGGCTGGTGTCCGAGGGGAAGAGGGGATCGCACTCAACCTCGGGGGCGATAGTGCCCAGATCGGGCTGGGTGAGTTCGGCAGCCACGTTGCGGACCGGGCTCAGTGGTTGCCGGGACCCGCCTCGATCATCGGGCGATAGATGCGTCCTGTGGGGGAGCGAGGGACCCCGAGCACCAACCGAATCCTGGCGTCTACGCGCCCCATCTACGACGCAGCCACGGTGATGATCCGGGTCTGCTTGATCCTCGTGGCGTCCGCGGAGAAAGGACCCGTGCCCAGAGAGAACAGCTGGACGACCGGTCTGGCGCTCTCGGGGTGCTCCTCCATGGCTTGCCGGAAGTCCAGGTTCATCTGCCGGATCCGCTCCGTGATGCGCTGCTCGAAGGCCGCCTGGAGTTCGGGGGTGTTGTCAGCACGAAGCTCAAAGGAGAAGCATGGCCGAAGGCCGCCGTCGGCCCCCTCGTGGAGGCTCAGGCAGAAGGAGTTGGTCACAGCGGCGAGCTCCGGCTCGTCGTAGAGCGCCTGCTCGACGTCCTCAGGGTAGATGTTGGCTCCCATGACGCTGACGGTGGAGTCCTTCCGCCCGTAGATCCACAGGAACGGGAGCTCAAGAGGATGGGCGGAGGGGATCACCAAGTCCCTGAGGTCACGGCCGGCCTCCCTGAACCGCCCCCCGATCTCCCGAAACGTGGCCACCCCGCCCTCGTCGTGAATGTTGTACATGACCCTCGGGGAGAGCACCTCCAGCCGAGAGATGGTGAACATGAGTTCCCGCTCCTCGTTGACCACGATGTAGTGGTTCAACGGGTTGTACTGGAACACCATGGGGAGGCGGGAGTCCTCCCCGAACAGGGCTCTGCGGAGAGAGGCGTCCCCTCGGGCCGCCCGGCGGATGGCCACGGAGAGAGGCGTCTCTCCGGCGATCCCGATCTCCAGGTCCGTCGCCCCGTAGCCGCTGTACACGGGGGAGAACGTCGACGAGACATAGTCGCGAAGGCCCTCGGACATGCCCTCCCCGCCCACCAGAGACATAAGCCGGTACTCCTGGAGCGGGAAGCCCCGATCCTTCGCCGTGTCTATGATGAACTTCATGAACGGCGGGTACCCGCAGATGAGGAAGCGGTGGCCGGGGCCCAGGAACTCCAGGGTGTTGAGGATCTTGTCGACGTCCGGACCGGTGTTCTTCACGATGCCGATTCGCTGGAGCGCGATTCCCATGTTCACCCCGGTAGCCCAGGCGCCCATGGAGAAGGCGTTGATGGTGATGAACGGCTCCTCACCGAAGCAGTACCGGGCGAAGTGGCCAATGAACCTATGGCTCGTGACCCGCTCCGGAAGCGAGCGGATCCAGTTGTACGGCGTTCCGGTGCTGCCGGATGACTCGTCGATGGCCACCTCCCGAGCCGGCAGCCGCCCGTCCACGCATCGCTCCTCCAAGGGGTAGCGGCGGATGTACGAGTCCTTGCCCATAGCTGGGACCCGCAACCTGCGCGTGTCGAAGGCGGTTGTCGGAGGGGCGTCGAGGAAGGCCCGGTACGCTGGGACCCTCCTGTACGCGTGGTCGGCCGCGCGGACGGCCCGCCACCGTCCGATCGCGGCCAGCATCTGCGGTGGGGCCGTCCGGACCATCCAGATGAACGCCCCGTAGCGGGGGCCCACGTACCGGAAGATCCAGTCCAGCGGAGGCAGCACGAGCCTCAGCCACCAGAGAGGCGGCGACCCGCGGCTGGCCGGCGCAATCGTCATGGCCTCTCTATCCGGTGCCACTTCTGCCTTCATGACCGCTCGATCTCCTCTCGCGACGGGAGGTCGGTTGAAAAGGGAGCTGGGGTTGCCGCCACGCCTCGCCGTCGTCCTCCGCCCTCCAGACGCCGATGCTGTGTCCCTCTGGATACGCCTTCAGGAGCCGGACAAATGCACCCGTCGCAGTCCCGGGCTTCACCAACCACGCGATGGCGTCGAGGTGCTGCTGGCTCCGGGCGAAAGCCATCATGTGTTCGCGGGTGTCCCACAGGGAGATGTTCCCGAAGGTGAACGGGAACCGGTACCAGAGGAAGTGCCCCCTGTACCCGGCGGAGCGCCGCATCGCGCGCGCCACCCGGGGCCAAGCGAACGCGAGCTGGATCATGGCCAGGATCCCCGCGTACTTGGTCCCTCCGAAGAACATATGGGTCCCCTGACCGAACCGCGGGGCCTTCGAGAAGTCCTTGGTGAACATCAACCCTCCTTCACTCGCCCCGCGCCGTCCGTATGCGGCCATCGAGGAAGAGCTCCTCGAGGGGAAGCCGCGGAGACCTGGGCCCGGGAGGCCCGAACCCAAGGCGCAAGCACGCCACCACGGACGCGTCTTCAGGCACACCGAATAGGTGTGCTAGTGCGACCCGGGTCTCGGGGTCGTCCATGGGCGCGGTCATCGGATGGACCCGCTCCGCTGCGGTGGCCGCGAGCCACACTCGGAGCAGGCCGCGGCCTCCCGAGAACAGATCCACCGACGACTCCGAAGAAGCTGCTAGCAGGCCCACCGCCGCACAGTGGCAGACGAGGCGATACTGGGTCCGGGCCACGATGTGGTGCAGACTTGTTCGAACGAGCACCCGCATCGATGGGGGCCGGAGGAACAAAGGCCCCAGGGTCCGCTGGACCCGACCCAGCGCCAGGGCGTCGGCGGTCAGTCCGTCTCGATCATGCTCGGGGTGCGAAGGCCTCAGCCGAAGGAGAGAGAAGAACTCCTCGTAGACGGCTTTTCGGGCGAAGTTGCGAGCAGTGCCTTCGGTGACCAGCTCGGCGAACTTCCGGCGGCTTGCCAGGTCCGTTCGCACGATGAGGTGGCAGCCCCTGCGTTGGGCCTCAAGCGCCATGTCACCAAGCGTCCCGTCGGCGATCTGCTCCCCCCGGAGTGGCAGCCGGGTGGTCTGGCGCTTCGGGACAGCCGCCGCCAACCACCGATCATCCGCCGACGGGGTTCCCACCACGACCTCGACCCGAGCCGCTCGGGCGGCGGCACGATCGAGGGCGAAGGACACACGGGCCCGATTCCCGTTCGACGCCGCCCCGAGCGCCGACGACTCCGCCGCGGCGCCCAGCCCGATCAGCAGATACCATCCCAGTGGGTCGCCATGCGGAAGCTCACGGGCGGGATCCCACAGCAAGTCCACGCCCCCCTTCGCCACCCGGAACCTCCGCGGCTGGGAGTTGTGTGCCGACGGTGCACGTCGGGCGAAGTCCACGAGCGGGGTGAGCTCACCGAGGTCGGGGACAGGTCGGGCGGGTCGATCGGTGGGGCTCGCGTAGGTCTCGGCTCCCATTCCGTTTCTCCTGGACGCCCTCATCGGGTGCCGGGGTCATTCTTGCCCAGACCGGTTGCTCCGCCCAGGGGGCTGATACTCATCTCCTCGGGGCACACGCGCCCAGATCCACTGAGCAGATCAGGCAACCGTCCGAGTTCGAGGACGTTGTAGGAAACCCGCTCGCTCATGTCGCGACCCGGCGTAGGCGAGGTGCCGAAAGTACCCATGGCCGGATGGGGCAGCGGCGAGGGCGAATAGGGAGGATGCCGTCTGGTCCCTCGCCTCCGCGCGGCCGACCATACGCGCATGACATTGAAGATCCCGCCGATGCGAGGTCGGGTTCCTCGTGAGGGCTCACCCGCGCGACATCTCGGAACGCGAGGCCCGCAACCGATACGGTCGATCGCCCGAGTCGTGGCCGCGGGGCGAGTGCGCGACCTAGGGCTGATCCTGTCGGATCAGGCGCGGCTGGTCCTCACCCGGCGGTACGACGCCTTCGCCACCGACCGCGCGTACGCGTCCGCGCCCCATGGTTGGCTCGGGCCCCTCGGCCGGGCGGCCGATCTGAGGGTCCTGCGTCTGCCGGTTCACGTCGCGCTCCGTGAGCGGATCGAAAACGTCGTCGGCGCACTCGATGCACTCGTTCGCGTCGCGGCCCGTGAAGCCGATCCCGTGAGGGTCATCTCGGCCCCCTGCGGGCTCGCGCGCGACCTCATCGCGGCGGCTGTTCGACTTGGACCCGGCGTGTCGGCGGCGTGGACAGGGGTCGACTTCGACCAGCGAGGCGACGTGTTGCCCGAGGCCGGGAGGCGTGCGGACCGTGCCCACGTTCCGATCCAGTTCTTCCGCGGCGACCTC
>DASYVD010000122.1:0-17475 GCA_036000545.1 Actinomycetota bacterium
GTCTTCCCTGCTGGCTGGTAGGTCAGGATCAGGACACCCTTGGTGGTCGTCTTGGTGTCGGCCAGTCTCAGTGCGGTCCTGGGTGTCCCCTCTCTAAACAGGCGCGCTCCGGTTCCCAGGACGAAGGGGTGGACCATGAGCTGATACTCATCGACGAGGCTGTTCTGCATCAGTGTCTGGACGAAATCGCCGCTGCCGATGACCAGAAGGTCCCCTCCGGACTGCTCCTTTAGCGAGGCCACCTCCTTGGCCGCGTCGCCCTGGAGCAGGGTCGAGTTCTCCCACCCCAGCGGCTCTTCCAGGGTCCTCGACGCGACGTACTTGGGGAGGTCGTTGATCGTGGGCGCAATCGGGATATCGGCGGGCGCCGACGGCCAGTACGCCGCGAAGATCTCGTAGGTCCTTCGGCCCAGCAGGAGCCCACCAGCCGCACTCAGCCCCTCGGTAACGGCGCTCCCCAGAACATCGTCGAAGTACGACAGCTGCCAGCCGCCATGCTGGAACCCTCCGCGCCGATCCTCTTCCGGATCTCCCGGCGCTTGCATGACCCCATCCAGGGTCAGGAACTCGCTGACGATCACCTTCCTCATGTTGGTCCTCCTTTTGTCGACTCCAAGCATTAAGACGACCGAGTCGAGGCTAACTCATCGGTGTCGCCCGATGACTTTCGCCCGCCCAACGGGTCTCTATTGAGGAAGACAACGAAAGGAGCTTCCGCGGTTGGGCGCTCCCGAGGAGCAGCCTACGAGACCCGTACGTGAGCTGCGCCCGCCTTCCGAACCGAACACGATTGTGCTGGTCATCAGCGGGCCGATCGCTCCCGCCGGCATCGCCGGCCTTTGCGAGCGCGTTCGCGTGCTGCTGGAGGGCTGCGAAGCCGATCGGGTCGTCTGCGATGTGAGCGCTCTGGTCGATCCCGATGCGGTCACGATCGACGCCTTGGCGCGATTACAGCTCACCGCTCGGCGGCTCGGGCGCCTGGTCCGGCTCCGGAACGCGTGTGGGGAGCTTGAGGACCTACTTGCCCTGGTGGGGCTGGGAGACGTCGTACCGCTCGCGGGGGCCTTACCCGTCGAGGCGAGGGGGCAGACCGAACAGCGGGAACAGGGTCGCGGTGTCGAGGAAGAAGGTGATCCCGCTGATCCGACCGGCCGATAGCTCGAGGACCTGGAGCGACCACGGCTCGTGGCCGCCTCCAGCAGCGGGCTTGTACTGCCCGAACGCCGGCGAACCGTTCGCCACGATCGGGATCAAGTGCGAGCCACGACAGCCGATGCCCGGCCCCAGGCACCACCGCCGGATGTCGTCATGGGTCTGGAGCCACAGCTCGTAGGGCGGCATAGACCAGGTGGCGTCCTCGTGGAGCAGCGCGGTGAGCGAATCCATGTCGTATCGCTCGAAGGCGTCCACGTACCGGGCCAGGAGCGCACGCTGGGCCTCATCCATCGGCTGAGACGGACCGGTGGCGGTGACGTCGCTGGCCGCGAGCGTCGAACGGGCCCGCTGGAGAGCGCTGTTGACCGACGCGACGGTGGTATCGAGCAGTTCCGCGACCTCGGTCGCCTTCCAGCGCAGGACCTCTCTTAGGATCAGCACCGCTCGCTGCCGGGGTGGGAGGTGCTGCAGCGCGGCAACGAAGGCCAGGCGGATCGTCTCGCGCGAGTCGGCCAGCTCGGCGGGGTCACCATCCGCGGGCAGGATCCGGCCATCTGGGATGGGCTGGATCCACGTGGTCTCGGGCAGCGCCTCGCCGAGGGGGGTATCGGCCGTTCTCGCGGGCCCGAGATCCATCGGGCGGGCGCGGCGCTCTCGCCCCTTCAGCATGTCGAGGCACACGTTGGTCGCGATCCGATAGAGCCACGAGCGCAGCGCCGCTCGGCCCTGGAAACGATCCAGGCCCCGCCACGCCCGGAGCAAGGTCTCCTGGACGGCGTCCTCGGCCTCGAACGTGGAACCCAGCATCCGGTAGGCGTAGGACGTGAGCTCCGCCCGATGCTGTTCCAGCAGGAGCTCCAGCTCCTCGGACCCGCGGATCGCCGTGCTCCGGGCTGCGTCGCCTGTTCTTGTCTCCGTCATCAGGGGACGCTCCCTCTGCGCCCTGGTACCGACCCGACGATCCTATACGAGGTCCCGAGATAGGCGACCAGGCACGGATCTCGGCGGGCACGACCGATGAGTTCCTGCGCCGCCGCCGGTCCAATCAGACAGGTCGACAACCCCCGGAGGTTGAAGATGCCCCTCGAGAACGAGAACGTCGCCCCGCCCCGCGCCGGACGGCGGGAATGGATCGGGCTCGCCGTGATCGCCCTGGCGTGCATCCTCTACGTGATGGACCTCCGACGGGGTCCCGAATTCCGCCATCGTTGAGTGATGAAGAGAGGAACCTCCATGGATACGAACCCCTCCCACCGCGCCACCATCTCGATCCCCCAGTTCCGCTCCGAGCTCAAGGGCCGGGTGATCGCACCGGACGACCCCGGGTACGACCAGGCGCGCACCGTCTTCTACGGCGGGATCGACCGCCGACCAGCGGTCATCGTCCAGGTCGCGGACGAGGCCGACGTGTCGCGCGTGGTCTCGCTCGCCCGCCAGACCGGGCTGGAGCTCGCCGTCCGCAGCGGCGGCCACAGCACCGCCGGTCACAGCGTCGTCGACGGAGGGATCGTGCTCGACCTCTCGGACATGCGGACGCTGGACATCGATGTGGAGCAACGCACTGCGTGGGCCCAGACGGGATTGACCGCGGGCGACTACACGACCGCGGCAGCGGCCCACGGCCTGGCGACCGGGTTCGGTGACACCGGCTCGGTGGGGATCGGGGGACTCACGCTGGGAGGCGGCGTCGGGTTCCTCGTCCGCAAATATGGCCTCACGATCGACGACCTGGTGGCCGCCGACATCGTCACCGCGGACGGTGAACTCCTCCGTGTGGAGGCCGAGACGCATCCGGACCTCTTCTGGGCGATCCGCGGCGGCGGCGGCAACTTCGGTGTCGCCACTCGGTTCCAGCTCCGGCTGCACAAGGTCGGAACGATCGTGGGCGGGATGCTGTTCCTGCCGGCCACCCCCGACATCATCGCGTCGTTCATCGCCGAGGCGGAGGCCGCCCCAGAGGAGTTGTCGACCATTGCCAACGTCATGCCGGCTCCGCCGATGCCGTTCGTACCGGAGGAGCACCACGGCCGGCTCGTCATCTTCGCCCTTCTGGTCCACTCGGGCGGAGGCGAGGCCGGTGAGCGTGCCGTCGCGCCGTTCCGGGCGCTGGCGACGCCGATCGTCGACATGGTCAAGGCGATGCCCTACCCCGAGATCTACCTGCCGGAGGACGAGGAATACCACCCGACCGCGGTGGGGCACACGATGTTCGTCGACACCATCGACCGCCAGGTGGCAGAGACCATCCTCGAGTACCTCCAGGCGTCAGACGCGACGATGCGCGTCGCACAGCTCCGGGTGCTCGGCGGGGCGATGGCTCGCGTTCCCGTCGAGGCAACCGCCTTCGCTCACCGCCAAAGCCGGATCATGGTCAACGTCGCCGCCTTCTACGAAGGCGCCGAGGACCGACTCGTGCGCGAGGCGTGGGTCACCGACTTCGCGGCGGCGCTGCTCCAGGATGACTCCGGCGCGTACGTCGGCTTCATCGGCGACGAGGGCGAGTCGCGGATCCGCGAGGCCTACCCGGGAGCGACATGGGACCGGCTCGCGGCGATCAAGCGTCGCTACGACCCGTCCAACCTCTTCCGGCTGAACCAGAACATCCCGCCTGCGACGGAGGGTACTAGGTCGTGACGGAGTACTCGGTGGGAACGACCCATCACGAGAGGAGGGAGACCTCATGAACAAGGTAACTTCCAGCGACGGCACCACCATCGCATTCGATCGACTGGGTGAGGGGCCGCCGGTCATCCTGGTGTGCGGCGGGTCGACCGATCGCATGGCGAACGCGTCACTCACGGAGCTCCTGGCACCGCGTTTCACGGTCTTCAATTACGACCGTCGGGGCCGAGGCGATAGCGGGGACACCCCACCGTACGCGGTCCAGCGAGAGGTCGAGGACATCGATGCCGTCATCATCGCGGCCGGTGGATCGGCATCCGTGTACGGCACGTCCTCCGGTGCGGTTCTGGCCCTCCAGGCTGCGGCGAGCGGGCTCCCCATCACGAATCTGGCGTTGTGGGAGCCGCCCTTCATCCTCGACGAGAGTCGCCGGCCGCCCGCAGACCAGGTGGAGCGGTACAACGAGATGATTGCGGCGGATCGCCGAGGCGACGCCGTCGAGTACTTCATGGCGAAGGTGGTCGGCCTCCCGCCCGAGTTCGTTGCCCAAGCGCGAACCCAGCCATTCTGGGCGGCCCAGGAGGCTCTGGCGCACACGCTCGCCTACGACGCCACCATCATGGGCGACTATTCGTTGCCGACCGACCGGGCGGCCTCCGTCCAGGCTCCAACGCTAGTGATTGCGGGTGGGGAGGACTTCCCGTGGATGCGCGAGACCGCGCAAGCACTCGCGGACGCCTTCCCCGACGGGCAAACCCGAACCCTGCAGGGTCAGGGACACGACGTCGACCCTGAGGTCCTCGCTCCAGTCTTGGCGGAGTTCTTCGGCAGCTGAGACGACAGCCGGCCGTTGTCCCCGACCGAAGAGGAGAAGGGATGGATCAGCAAGAGGATCTCGGAGCCACAGCGAGGAGCATCATCGACGCAAATCTGTACATGGTGCTGGGGACCGCCGATGAGAGCGGTCGACCGTGGGTATCGCCCGTGTATTACGCACCTGCGGGATACAGGGAGTTCTACTGGGTCTCGTCTCCGGAGGCGACGCACTCGCGTAACCTCGCAGCTTGTCCGGACTTAAGCATCGTCATCTTCGACTCTCAGGCGCCCATCGACACGGGGCAGGGACTGTACATGTCGGCGGTCGCCGAGGAGATGACGGACACCGACCTCGACCGAGGCATCGCCGTCTTCTCTAATCGGTCCCAAGCACACGGAGGACGTCCATGGACGCTCGACGACGTTCGTCCACCTGCCCCCTATCGGCTGTATCGAGCATCCGCGTCGGAGCATTCGGTGCTCGATCCAGACAGGCATCCGGTCCGTCGGACGCCGGTGGTTCCGTAGGGCGTGAGGAAGGAGATGACTGAGAGGGAACCCACGGCTGAGCTGTACTGGAAGACCCAGTTCAGCCAGACGCGCTGGCGCTTCCGGCGGGGATCTGCTGCACGGCCCAGCCGTTCCCGTCCGGATCGCTGAAGAAGACGAACGAGCCCCAGTCGAAGTCCTGGACCTCGCTCACCTGTACGCCGCGCTCGAGGAGCTCCGCCCGCGCGGCGTGGACGTCCGGAACCACCAGCTGGAGCCCCTGGACCGAGCCGGGCGGCATGCCGCCAGCAAGGCCGGTCCCCAGGGCGATCGAGCATGCCGACCCGGGCGGGGTGAGCTGGACGAAGCGAATCTCATCGGTGACCTTGTGGTCGTGATCCGCATTGAAACCGACCCTCTCGACGTAGAAGGCCTTCGCCTTGTCCACGTCCGAGACGGGAACCTGCACCAGTTCGAGCCGCCAGTCCACGATGGTCCTCCCTACAGCCCCAGGCTCTTCTTGGCCAGTTGCACTCCGGTCACCAGGCTCTCGAGCTTCCGGTACGCCACTTCCCAGGAGCGGGTGCGCAGCCCGCAATCGGGGATCACGTGAACGCGGGTGGGGTCGCCGAACACCTCCACTGCGTACAGGACCCGATCACGGACCAACTCGGGAGGCTCGACGAAGTCGGTGTGGATATCGAGCACTCCCACTCCCAGAACGGGCCGGTACGACAGGTCCCGGAACTTGGGAAGGCTCCTGAAGCCGGGACGGCTCTCCGCGGACACGCCCGGCTCCCGGGAGTCGTAATTGGCGAACCCCACGGCGAATTGCCGGCACCCGTGCATCCCCTCGATCGCCGGGAAGAAGAGGTCGTAGTCGGAGAAGCACAGGTGGGTGGAGAACACCGCCTCGAGACCTTCGACGCTCGTGTTGAAAGACTCCACGAACAGATCGAGCTCGGCCGGGTCCGTCGAGCCGCCCGGCTCGTCGATCTGGAGCCAGGGGGCGCCGAGAGTGATGAGGGCTTCCAGGTTCGGGCGGATCAGGTTCCGGGCCACGTCGAGGATGAAGGCGCGACGCGCATCCCTCCGCCTTTCTCGCCAGTCGCCGTCTCCCAGCCTGGCTTCGGCGAAGTAGTGCTCGTCGAACGACCAGTCCGCGATGGTATACGCGCCGGTGATGGGCACCTTCAGCTCCGCTCGCGCGATCTCGCGCACGAAGGAGAACTCCTCGTTATGGTAGGGGACCCGAAGGGAGATCGGTCCCGTGACGGCCGCCTTCGAGTAGTACTTGTTGTCGAAAGCCCGGACGCTCCCCCGCCATTCGAACCCGTCCGCGTGGGCGATGGCCCACGCGTACATCTCCGAGCGCCGCTGTTCCCCGTCGTACACCACATCCAGCCCGACGGACTCCAGGAACCGGACGGCGTAGCGGCTGGACCACTTCTTCACCACGTCCCTGTCCGGTCGGTCGAGAGGAGCCCGACCCAGAAGGGCGAGGAGCTCCTCGTGCCCGTCGACACCGAGCCGCTCCCCCCACATCCGAGCCTCCTCGATGTCTCCCTCCTCGATGGGCTGCCCGGCCACCCCCCGGACTCGCCAGTTGGGCTTCGCCAACGAGCCCAACTCGTGAGTCAGCAAGGGCGTCGTCAGCAGGGTGGCCCCGGCCGGCTCTACCGCTTGATCGGTCACGCCAGTTGCCCCCTGAGTCGCCGGGCGGTCTCCCCGAGTACCTCGACCTTCTCCCTCGCCACCTGCTCTCCGAGAAGCTCCAGATCGCTTCCGGAGGAAAGGTGGAGGCTCGATGGCTCGAGGCGTTCGACCACCTCGACCACGAAGCGAGCCACGTCTTCCGGTGCCTCGACCACGGATCGCCTGCCGTCGAGGACCCCGGCCACCAACCCCGTCCCCAGCGGAGTGGGAACAGCCTCGAGATCCGTCACGGTGAAGTCGATACCGACGGCGTCCACCGGCAGGCGACGCAGGCGATCCACATAGGGAGCCGCATCCCCGTAGTACAGGTGAAGGACGAGCTCTGCGTCCTCAGTGGCTTCACGGACCGGACCGAGAGCCTGCTCCAACGCCTCCCAGGAGGAGTCATCGATGCCGAAGTAGGGCAGCCACGGTTCCTCCAAGTGGACGAGCGTGGCACCAGCGGCGACCAGCCGGCCGGCGGCGGGCGCGAGGACCTCCCGTGCCACATCCATCATGAGAGCGTCCCGGTCCTGGTCCGACTGTGCGGCCCGGGAAAACAGGTAGGGCGATGGCAGGGTCGCCGCGCGCGGCTCGGGAAACCCGTTCTCCTCGAACCACGGCGTCGAGTCCCGCAGGATGGGCTTGCCGCGAACGGCCGGGGCCCGGAAGAACGAGTTGTTGTCGAACCAGCGGACCAACACCTGGGCCTCCATCCCCTCCGACGAATCCACCAGGGGGCGGAACAGGTCCTCCCACCGGAGGAGGCCATCGGAGAGCAGGTCCAGTCCGGCCTTCCGCTGGATGTTCAGGTACTCGTCACGGTCCCGGCGGAAGGCCTCCTCCACGCGGTCGGCGCCGGTCCGGCCGCGCTCCAAGTCTCGCGTGGCCTCCACCACCGATTCGGATCGTGGGTAGATGCCGTGCTGGTACGCGGAGACAGGGAGTCCCATCGTTCAGCGCCTCGCGATCCTCTTGATACCTGCCATGCAACCCCCAAAGCAAGAAGGTCCGACCTCGCGTCAGGAGGACGGACCTCAGCCGGACACTTCGTTGCCCCGATCGAGCCTTCGCCCTTCGGGGCCGCATCCCCACCGTAGCGGGAGGCACCTTGGGTGTCCGTCCCAGGTTGCCGGTCCCGGCGCGCCGGGACCCTCCTGATGCAATGAGTAACGGTAGCAGAGGGTGCGCGAAACCGTCAACGGATGGCGCTCGGGAGGTGCGTCGGGGCTAGTGGAAGGAGTGGCCGCAGGAGCAGGTCCCGGTGGCCACCGGGTTGTCGATGGTGAAGCCGCTGGCCTCCAGGGAGTCCACGAAGTCGACCTTGGCCTCCTTGAGGTAAGGAGCGCTCATCTTGTCGACTACCACGCGGACGCCGTGCTGCTCGGAGGTCACGTCGCCGTCGCCGACCGAGTCGTCGAGGTACATCGCGTACCGGAGTCCGGAGCAGCCGCCCGGCTGGACGGCGACCCTAAGGACGACCTCCGGCTGCCCCTCCTGCTGGAGGAGCTCCTGGACCTTGCCTGCGGCGGATTCGGTGAGCGTGATCATCGGGCTCATTATACCGGTCGGACCGACTCCGTCCCAGGTTGAGGGCCTCAGGCCTCTTTGAAATCGGCCGGCTCGGCCCCGGAGGCCTGGACCAGATCGTCCGGGCGGATGGGGAACACGGCCTGGGGGGTCCCTGCAGCCGCCCATAGCACGTCGTATCCGAACAGGTCGCGGTCCATCAGAACCTGGACCGGCCACGGGTAACCGAAGGGAGGGGTGCCCCCGATGGCGAAGCCGGTGGCCTCCCGGGCCTCGTCGGGGCTCGCCCGGCGGACCTCGGACCCCTCGAGGATCCCGGCCAGCCGGGCCGTGTCGGCCCTATTCGCGCCCGAGGTGAGCGCCACGAACGCCTTCCCGCCGGCTACGAAGACCAGGGACTTCACGATCTGGCCGACCTCGCATCCAACTGCACGGGCGGCCGCTTCCGCGGTCTTGGTCCCCTCCGGGAACTCATGGACCTCGATCGAGAGCCCCCGCTCGAGAGCCTCTCGCTCGAACCGCTCCACCGCGTTCGATCTCGCCACCCCTCTAGCTCTCCTGTTCATCCGGGGGGACCGCTCGCCTATCTCTTCCTGCCTCCTTCGTCGCCCGGGGGCGAGCTACCCCCCCCGGGCCCCCCTGCGAACCGGCGGGCGACCTCCTCCCCCGCCTCCTCCAGAAGCTCCCGGGGCCTCCTCATGGCCTCGTCGAGGCCGGCCCACTCGGCGAGGGAGTACACCACGTCGGCGTCGGGCCGGGCGCCTTCCTCGATCTGCCCGGCGACCAGGGCCGACCTCCTCCGGGCCTCGCGGGCCATCCGCAGCACGCCCGCGGGTGCCTTCCCCCGCTCCGACTGGCTGTCGTATTGGCCCTCGCCGGTGACCACCACTGCGCAGGATTCGATCTTGCTGGACAGACCAACGGCCTCGGCCACCAGATCGAAGCCCGGCCGCAGCTTCGCCCCCAGGAAGGCCACGAGGCCCGCGCCCAGCCCTCCGGCCGCACCGGCCCCGGGGAGATCGCGAACGTCGATCCCCAGGTCCCGGTGGACGACCGCGGCGAAATGCCCGAGGGCCCGATCGAGGAAAGCGACGTCCTCCGGACTTGCTCCCTTCTGGGGCCCGTAGATCGCGGACGCTCCGTGTGGGCCGGTCAGAGGATTGTCAACGTCGGACGCCACCACGACCTCTACGTCTCGAGCCGCGACGTGGAGCCCCGACATGTCGATCCTGGTCAGGCGCTCGAGGGCCGCCCCGCCCGGGGCCAATTCCTCCCCTTCTTCGTCCAGGAGGAGGATCCCGAGCGCTTGGGCCACCCCCGCGCCCGCATCGTTGGTGGCGCTTCCCCCGATGCACACCATCAGCCGGTCGGGGCCGTGCTGGCAAGCAGCCAGGATCAGCTCGCCGGTGCCTCGGGTAGTGGCCCGAAGGGGGTCCCGGCGGCTCTCCCGAAGGAGGGCCAGGCCCGAGGCTCGGGCCATCTCCACCACGCCCATCAGCCCTCCCTCGGTGCCGACCAGCCCGTACACGGCCTCCACACGGTCGCCGAGCGGGCCGGTCACCGTGGCCCTGTGGATCTCTCCGCCGAGGCCGGCCACCAGCGCCTCGAGGGTCCCGTCGCCCCCGTCGGCCACCGGGACCTCGTCGATCTCCGCCGCCACGTCTCCGCGACGCCACCCTTCGGCCAGAGCCCCGGCGACCTCGGACGCATCCAGGGTCCCTTTGAACTTGTCCGGTGCGATCACGACGCGCACGCGGGGAGCGTACCGTCCTCGGAGCTCGGCGACCGAGCCGGTAGAATCTGGCCGCCCGCGATTCATGGTGGTGGCTTAATGACCCTCGACAGGACTTGGCTCCTCGGCGTGGCCCGGGCCGAGCGCGAGGCGCTCGGTCGGACCGTCCAATACACCGCGCCCGACGCATGGGCCAACGACAGCCCCTGCGAGGGCTGGCGGGTCCGCGACGTGCTGGCTCACCTGGCCGCCGCCGAGGTGGCCGCCGCCGCGCTCCTCGGGAGCGAGTCGGCCACGGAGATCGAGGAGTACGCCAAGACGGTGGACGGCGACGAGGTGACTCTGGACGGCTTCAACGGCTGGGCCGTCCGCCGCCGCGCCGAGGCCGGCGTGCGCTCCACGGCGCTGGAGTGGGGCCGAGCCGCGGACCTCCTCCTGGTTCGGGCATCCAAGACCACCGTGGAAGATTGGAACGACCGCCAGGTGCCCTGGTTCGGAGCCGACCTCCGCACCGGGGATTTCATCCAGTACCGCGTGGCGGAGTGGTGGATCCACGGGTCCGACATCCTGACCGGTGGGTTGCTCCCGCCCCGCCTTGAGCATCCCCCCATCTACTGCGTGAACGACCTGGCCGTGCGGCTGATCCCTTACGCCCTATCGCTCAAGGGTCTTTCCTTCCCCGATCAGAGCGTCGCCATCGACCTCAAGGCGGTCGGCGGGGGGAGCTGGCATCAGGGCCTGGCCGCCCGCTACGCGCCGCCCGAGCGGAAACGGCCGGACGCCATCATCTCGGGGCAGGGGCATGCCTTCGCCGAGGTGGCCGCGGGGCGGGCCGACGCCGACCTGTGCCTCTACGACGGCGTGCTGCTGCTTGGCGGCGACGTCGAGCTCGCCGAGACGGTTCTCAAGAGCCTCCGGACGAGCCCGTAGTCCTCCCGGTCAGGCTCGCTCGACGGTCTCCTGAAGCGCGATCGTGCAGGAGGCCAGGCCGCGCTTTTCTAGATAACGCTGGTGATACTCCTCGGCCGGCCAGAACTGGGCGGCCGGGACGATCTCGGTCACCACGGCGCGCTTGTAGCGGGGCCGGACCGCCTCCACAAACTCCTTGGCCGTCCGCTCCTGCTCGTCGTCGTGGGCGAAGATGGCGCTTCGGTACTGGGTCCCGATGTCCGGGCCCTGCCGGTTGAGCTGGGTGGGGTCGTGGGCGCTGAAAAACACCGACAGAAGCTGCTCGTAGGAGACCCGCTGGGGGTCGAACTCCACCTCCACCGCCTCTGCGTGGCCCGTCCGATCGGTGCAGACTAGCTCGTACGTGGGGTTGTCGACCTCGCCGCCCGTGTAGCCCGCTCGGGTGGCGGTCACCCCTTCGACGTTCCTGAAGTCCGCCTCCACCTGCCAGAAGCAGCCGCCGGCGAACGTGGCCTTGGCAGTCATGACGCTCCTCTCGTGTGGTGGGTCGTCCGGGCGGGTGCCCGGCACCGCTTCCAACGCTGGGCGCACCCGGTCTGTTCCCTCTATTCGCTTCCTCAGCCCCTCCCCTTCGGGAGGGGCTTCGGCCAGGGGGACTGCGGGAGCCTCATTCGCTCGGCTTCGCCTCGCGAGCTGCTGGCCCCCTGGACCCCCGGCGCTCCATCCGGGCCAGCCCCTCCGTGGGGAGGAGCCGCCGGTCGAGCGAGGTCGTCCTCCGGACCTCTTCCACTCGGAACCCCAGCCCCTCGTACAGGCTGCGCGCCGGCTCGTCCTCTACGCCCACGTCGACCGCCACGGCCAGGCCCAGCCGTTCCGCCCCCGCCAGGACCCGCTCCATCAGCGCCGAACCGATCCCTTGCCGGCGGTGTTCCGAGTCCACGGCCAGTACGCTCACGTACAGGCAGTCGCTCCGAACCGAGGGCAGGAGGCGGTCCAGGATCCGCCCTCGACGAACCAGGTCACCCACATGACGAGTCCCGGCCGCCCGGGCCAGGGCCACTCCGGTGCCGAGCTTGAGGGACGCGTGCAGCCGTCCGGGATAGGCCACCACCAGACCCACCAGCCCCGCGTCGCCGTCGGCGAGGAGGGCGAACCGGTAGCCGAACACGCTCCGCTCGGTGCGGAAGGCGGCTGCGGCGGCGCGCTTCGCCACGGCACTGTCATGGAGGATCACCGCCAGGCTCGGAGCGGCCTCGAGGATCAGCCGCCCGGCCCCCCCGTCGTCGAGGGGCGATGCTCGCCGGAGCGCGGTGCCCATGGCGTTCCCTCAGGCGCTCCCGCCGCCAGGGCCACTCAGGGCTTCCTGGAGGACGTCCCAGGCCAGCACGGCGCACTTGATGCGCACGGGATACTTGGCCACCCCCTTCAGCGCCACGAGGTCGCCGAACGAATCCTCATCGGGCTCTACCCTGCCCTCCATCATCCCCCGGAAGTCGGCCACCAGAGCGCTGGCCTCGTCCATGGGCTTGCCCTGGACGGATTCGGTCAGCATGGACGCGGAGGCCTGGGAGATCGAACACCCCTGTCCCTCGAAGCTGACCTCCTTCACCACACCATCGGCCAGCAGGGCGTGGATCTCGATCTCGTCCCCGCACAGCGGGTTGGTCTTGCGGCGGGACACCGTGGCCGATTCCATCCCCCGTTTGTTCCGGGGGCTCTTGTAGTGGTCGAGGATGACTTCCTTGTACAGCTCGTCGAGCGCGGCCACTACGCGAAGACCCCCTCGGCCACCTTCAGCGCGTCGACGAGGGCATCGACCTCCTCGGGGAGCGAGTACACATGGAAGGAAGCTCGCGCGGTGGCCGGCACGCCCAGGCGACGCATGAGGATCTGGGCGCAGTGGTGCGAGGCCCGTACGGCGACCCCCTCACTCCCCAGCACCTGAGCCAGATCGTGCGGGTGGATGTCTCGGTACAAGAACGAGATCGTCCCACCTCGGAGGTCGGCGTCCATGGGACCGAAGATCCGAACTCCCGCCTCCGTCAGCCGGTCCAGGGCATACGCGGTGAGCTCGCGCTCGTGCTCGCGCACGTTCTTCATCCCCACGTCGGTCAGGTAGTCGACGGCCGCCCCGAGTCCCACGGACTGGGCGATGTTCATCGTGCCCGCCTCGAACTTCAAGGGCGGCTCCTTGTACGTGGAGTGGTCCCGATGCACCTCGACGATCATCTCCCCGCCGCCGAGGAATGGATCCATCTCCTCGAGGAGCTCCAGGCGGGCGTATAGACCGCCGGAGGCCGTGGGGCCGAGCACCTTGTGGCCGGAGATGGTGAGAAAGTCGATGTCGAGCTCGCCCACGTTCACCGGGTTGTGCGATACGAACTGGGCCCCGTCCACCAGGACCAGAGCGCCCGCCTCGTGGGCCATCTCGGCGATCTCCCGGAGCGGCGGCAGGGTCCCCAAGACGTTCGACTGCCCCGTCATGCACACGAGCTTGGTGCGCCCGGTGATGACGGCTCGGATCGCGTCGATCTCCAGCAGCCCATCGTCCGTGATCGGAACCCACCGCAGCACCGCGCCAGTGTCCTGGGCCGCGAGCTGCCACGGCACGATGTTGGAGTGGTGCTCCATATCCGTGAGGACGATCTCGTCTCCCTCGCGGAGGAACTTCCGCCCCCAGGCGTGGGCCACCAGGTTGATCGACTCGGTGGTTCCTCGGTTGAAGACGATGGTCCGTTCGTCCGGGGCGCCGATGAACGCCGCGACCTTTGCCCGGGCGCCCTCGTACGCTGCGGTGGCGTCCTCACCGAGCTCGTAGACGGCCCGGTGGATGTTCGCGTTGTGTTGTTCGTAGAACTCCCGAACGGCGTCGATCACCTGCCGGGGCTTCTGAGAGGTGTTCGCGCTGTCGAGGTAGACGAGGGGCTTCCCGGCCATGGGACGGGAGAGGATGGGGAAGTCCTTCCGGAGCTCCCTAGGGTCCATCGCGATTCGCTCCTGGCTCGCTCCGCTCATCTTACGCTCCCGTCCCGCCCTGGCCTCCATGGCCCTCGGCCTCGTCGCCCTGGACATCGATCCCCAGCTCGGACCGCAATCCTTCGTATCCCTTCTCCTCGAGCTCCTTGGCCAGCTCGGGCCCGCCCGAGCGCACGATCCGCCCGCCCATGAGCACGTGGACGTGGTCTGGCTGGACGTAGTTGAGGATCCGTTGGTAGTGGGTGATGAGCAGCAGCCCCAGGTCTGGGCCGCGCAGCTGCTCGATCCCACCCGCCACGGACTTGAGGGCGTCGATGTCCAGACCCGAGTCGGTCTCGTCGAGCACCGCGAGCTGCGGCTCGAGCACCGCCAGCTGGAGCACCTCCATCTTCTTCTTCTCCCCGCCCGAGAAGCCCTGGTTCACGTACCGGCGGACCATGTCGTCCTCCACGCCGACCAGGCCCATCTTCTCCTTGAGTAACTTGCGGAACGCGAGGGCAGAGACCTTCTTGGTCTCGTCGCCCTCCGGGTTCTTCACCGAGTTGTACGCGGATCGCAGGAAGTTCACCACTGAGACGCCGGGAACCTCGACCGGATACTGGAACGCCAGGAACAGCCCGAGGCGCGCACGCTTGTCGGGGGTGAGCTTCAGGACGCTCTCCCCGTTCATCAGCACGTCGCCCCCGGTCACTCGGTAACCGGGGCGACCCATGATCACTCCGGCCAGCGTCGACTTCCCGGATCCGTTCGGGCCCATGAGGGCGTGAACCTCGCCCTGGCGCACCGTGAGGTCCACCCCCTCCAGGATCTGACGCTTGTCCACCGACACCCGCAGGTCCTTGATCTCCAGTGTCGCCGCTCCGTTTCGCTCACTCATCGATCTCCACCTTCACCTCGTCGTCTTCCACCTTCACTCGGTACGCGGGCACCGGGGTCGTCGCCGGCAGCGACCGTGGCTTCCCCGTCTCCAGGTCGAACGTGGACCCGTGCCGCGGGCACTCGATGGTCTCGAGGTCCGGGTCGACCTCGCCCTCATCGAGGTACGCCTGGGCGTGCGAGCAGATCGCCCCGAGGGCTCGGAACTCCCCGTCGCCCATGTTGGCCACGGCGACCTCTCGCCCGTTCACGGTGAACCGGCGGGCCTCCCCCTCGGGGATTTCGGCGGTCTTGGCCACGCTGACCAGGGCCATCAAGCGGTCTCCACCTCGGCCTCGATGGCCCGCTCGAGGGTCGTCCTGATCTCCTCGAGCTCCACGCGGTCGAGGACCTCCCGGAAGAAGCCGGTGACGATCAGCCGGACCGCCTCGTCCCGGGGGATCCCCCGAGTCTGAAGGTAGAACAGCTCGTCCTCATCGACCGGCCCCACGCTGGCGGCGTGGCCGCACCGGGTGGGGTCGTTCGTAAGGATCTCGAGGTTCGGAACCGAGTGAGCCTTGGCCGTCTCGGAAAGCAGGATGTTGCGGTTGGTCTGATAAGCGTCGCACAGGTGCGCGCCCTTCTCGATGATCACCGTTCCCGTGTAGATCGCCTGCGAGCGATCCTTGAGCGCCCCTTTGTACAGCAGGTCGCTGGAGGTCCGGTTCCCCACGTGGTCCTGGATCGACCGGTGGTCGATGTGCTGGTCCCCGTCGCCAAAGTACACCCCGAGCATCTCACTCGACCCACCGTCGCCCTCCAGCACGCTCTCGACTTCGGCCCGGGCGAGGGTTCCCCCGAACGCCACTTCGAGCGACCGAAGCTGAGCGTCGCGGCCCACCCGCGCGCGCTGCACGGAGAGATGGGTCATCCCCTCGCCCCAGTCCTGGAGGGCCACGTAGCCGAGACGTGAGTTCGCGCCGAGGTACAGCTCCGCCACCGCGTCGGAGAATGCTCGCGAGAGCCGCGGAGACACGTACCGGTCGATGAACGTGAGCTCTGCTCCCTGGTCGAGCAGGATCACGGTATGAGGAAACACCGCCAGACCCTCTGCCCCGACGTAGATGATCGTCTGGAGGGGAAGCTCCACGTGCACGTCGCGAGGGACGTACACGAAGGTGCCCCCTGAGCGGAAGGCAGCATGAAGCGCCGTGAACTTGGTGCGGTCGCTGGGGACCAGGCCGTGGAGCCGCTCTTCCACGAGATCGGGGTACTCCTCCAGCGCCCGGTCGAGGGAGGTGAGGACCACTCCCCTGGAGGCCAGGTCAGGTTCCAGGTGAGACATGGTCACGGTGGAGTTGTGCTGGATCTGGAGCCCCGACCGGTCTCCCAGGTGACCGATCCCGGCGAGGATCTCCTCCGGCACGTCGTCGAGGGTTTCTGCCTGGGCCCCGGCGGCGAACGGGGTGAAGTCGATTTCGAAATCGGAGAGGTCCGTATACCGCCACTCCTCGGTTTCCTGCGACGGGATGGGGAGGACCCGGAAGTCCTCCAGGCCCCGCTTCCGGAGCCCCTCCACGAACGGACTGGCCGGAGGAAGGGCGGCCAGCGCCTCCTCGTCGAATCCGGTCTTGGTCAGGGCCTCCGACATCGCGCTCCTCAGGGAAAGGGCAGGCCACACGACACGTTCGAGCCTGCTTTCCCAGTGTATCCGGGGCAAAATCTACCGTCCACGTCGGATTCCCCAGGTGAGGACCATATGATGACTCATATGTGTGCTACGCTGGGGCCATGGCGAGGAAGCAGGTCATCGTTCAGCTCGACGAGGAGTTGGTCAAGGCGCTCGACCGGGTCGCCAAGCGGAACGGGGTGAGCCGCAGCGATCTCATCCGCCGAGCGAGCCGGGCGCTGCTGGATGCCCTCACCGAAGCTGAAGCGGATCGTCACCGCCTCCAGGCGTACGGTCGCGTGCCACAGGAGGCCTGGATCGTCGATGCCGGCCGGCACCTCGCCTCTGAGCTGGATCTCGGTCCTCCTCCACGCGAGTGAACCGGGGGGACGTCTACTGGGCGGATCTTGGGCCGCCGGCCGGGCGGCGCCCCGTGGTTATCATCACCAGGGACGTCGCGATCCCGGTCTTGGGGGCACTGGTCACAGCTCCCGTTACGACCACCGTGCGGGGCATCCGGTCCGAGGTTCTGCTCGGTCCGGCGGAGGGAGTACGAGAGGAATGCGTGGCTTCGTGCGACAGCTTGTGGACCGTGCCGAAGGGCGCCTTTGATAGCCAACCGGTCGGTTCCCTCGGGACGGGAAAGCTGATGGAGCTCGACCGGGCCCTCCGTTTCGCGCTGGAGATACGGTACTGATCCCCTAGGCGCGCTCGTCGAGCAATTGTTCGAGCTCGATGGGCACCTCGATCACCTCGTCCATCACCGCTCGATGCTCGAGGTCGATGGGAAGCGGGTTCTCTTCCACGGCCCGCTGGGCCTGGTCGAGATCCTCGGCCTCGATGGCGTAGACGAGGATAGTCCCCTCCACGGTTTCCATCAGCCACGCGGCCTCATGACAGACGGTCTCGTGGGCGAACGTCTCCAGGACCTCCTCACGCCGCTGCGACAGCTCTTCCATCCACGCGCGCAAGCGATCGATCTTGTCGGGACGAACCCTGAAGAATCGGACCCGCAGCACGGCAGGCC
>DASYVD010000123.1:0-11446 GCA_036000545.1 Actinomycetota bacterium
GTTCACCACCTCGGGCCAGTGGATCAGGGCGATCACCGCGTTGAAGAGGAGCAGGGCGGGGATCGGCCGAGCGAGGATTCGCGCGAGGCGAAGAAGCGGCCTCGGCCGGAGGATGGCCCGGGCCATCCAGGCCGGGATCCCAACGAGCAGGAGGGGCGGCGCCACCAGGGCCTGGAGGAGGTGCTGGACCATGTGGACCGAGTACATGGAGTGCTCGGCGAGCTCGTGGATCGGCCAGTCGGAGGCGATCCACAGCGTCGCCACGCCCAGGACGAAGGCGGTCTTCTGCCGGGGCGTGGCGGCCGGCTCCCCGGGACCGGCGAACCGAGGCCCCAGCCGCCTTAGGGCCGCGAAGTAGCCGACGAGGGGCAGGACCATCGCGAGCCAGATGTCGGGGTGAGCGTGCCAGCCGATCACACCGCTAGCCTCCGAAGGCGAAGGCGAACGCGACCGAGAAGACGGCGAGGGCCAGGACCAGCCCGGCCACGAAGAGCCGCATGTAAAGACGACTGTCGAACTTGAGGTGCATGAACCACAGGACCACGAGAGCGAACTTGATGACCGCCAGGATCAGGAGAACCGGGATCATGACGGCGCTGGGCATCCGGACCCCCAGGAACGCTTGCTGCGGGCTGAAGTAGTACGTGAGGACCTCGAGGGCGGTAACGAGCGACAGGGCCACGCCGATCTTCACGTAGTCGCGCGGCGTGGGGTGTGGGACGGGGCGCTCCCGAACCGCGACGTCGGGGCGCTCGGTCTGGGCCCCCGCGGGCGGAACCTGCGCCGTCACTGTGGGAAGAGGTAGACGATGGTGAAGATCACGATCCACACGATGTCCACGAAGTGCCAGTACAGCCCCACGAGCTCCACCCTGAGGCTGTCCCCGGTGGGGAGCCTCCCGAGCACTGACAGGTAGAACAGCCCGAGCAACATGAGGATGCCCACGGTGACGTGTGCTCCGTGGAACCCGGTCAGCATGAAGAACGCGCTTCCGGCGGCACTCGATCGGAACGTGAATCCGTGCCGGACGAACTCGGTGAACTCGAAGGCCTGGCCGCCGACAAAGACCAGGCCGAGGAGGGCCGTAGCCATGAGCCACACCCGTAGCTTCCGGTGCTCGCCCCGCTGGATGGCGGCCAGGGCCAAGACCATGGTCACGCTGCTCATCAGCAGGACGAACGCGCTCACCGACGTGTAGGGAATGTCGTACACGTCGCCTAGACGAGGCTGCCCCTCGCCGATGCGATTCCGGTACAGCAGGTAGGTCGAGATCATGGCCCCGAAGAACAGGCACTCGGAGCCGAGGAACGCCCACATCCCGACCTTGCGGTTGTCGAGCCCGGTGGCGGTGGCGGCCTCGTGGCCCATGACGACGTGCGGCTCGGCAGCCATCAGTCTGAAGCCCCCTCCACGTGCTCCTCGACGGGCTCGATCTTCCACCCGTACAGGCCGGCCAGCAGGAGTAGCACGCCAACCGGGATGAAGACCCAATGGTAGATGAGACCGTAGCCGATCAATGGCAAACCCGCGGCGGCGACGATCGGCCAGTACGAAGGGTTCGGCATGTCGATGTGGACCTCGTCGTGCTCCCCGTCACCCTCTTCGGGGTGCGCCGCGCCGGCCACCACCGTCACGGGCCGCCCCGATTCGTCCTCCGCGTACTTGCGGTGCCACAGGTCGTCCCGGCTCCGCACCGTGGGGATCTCGGCGAAGTTGTAATGGGGCGGTGGCGAGGGGATCGACCACTCGAGGGTCCGTCCGTCCCACGGATCCTCCTCGGCCCGTTCCCCGCGGGCCATGCTCCGCACCGCATTGGCCATGAACACCAGGATCGAGGCGGCGATAAGGAAGGCGCCCACGGTGGAGACGGCGTTCCAGAGTTCCCAGCCCATCCCAGGGGGCCACTGGTAGATCCGTCGAGGCATGCCCTGAAGACCGAGGATGTGCATGGGACCGAACGTCAGGTTGAAGCCGATGAGCATGAGCCAGAAGTGCACCTGTCCCAGCCGCTCCGAGTACAGGTGCCCGGTGAACTTCGGCCACCAGTAGTAGATCCCGGAGAACAGCCCGAAGATGGCCCCGCCGAACAGCACGTAGTGGAAGTGAGCGACGATGTAGTACGTGTCGGTCTGCTGATAGTCGGATGGCACGACCGCGTGAGTGACGCCGGACAGCCCTCCGATGACGAACATCGTCACGAACCCGATCGAGAAGAGCATCGGCGTCTGCAATCGGATGGAACCGCCCCACATCGTCCCCAGCCAGTTGAAGATCTTGATCCCGGTGGGAACGGCGATGACCATAGTCGAGATGGCGAAGGCCGAGTTCGCCACCGGGCCCAAGCCCACGGCGAACATGTGATGCGCCCACACCCCGAACCCGATGAATGCGATGGCCACACCGGCGAATACGATGGCTGGGTAGCCGAACAGCGGCTTCCGGCTGAACACCGGAAGCACCTCGGAGACGATCCCCATGGCCGGCAGGACCAGGACGTAGACCTCCGGGTGTCCGAATAGCCAGAACATGTGCTGCCACAGCACAGGATCGCCCCCGGCGGCCACGTTGAAGAAGTTCGTCGCGAACAGCCGGTCGAAGGCCAGCTGGAAGAGCCCGATGGCCAGGATTGGCAGTGAGAACAGCAGGAGGAACGACACCACCAGGGTCATCCACACGAACACCGGCATCCGCATGAGGCTCATCCCGGGAGCTCTCAAATTGACGATCGTGACGATGAAGTTCACCGAGGCCACCAGCGATCCCAGGCCGGCGATCTGGAGGCCGAGGGCGTAGAAGCTGTTGTTGTTGCCGATCTCGGCGACGCCTAGTGGTTCGTAGCAGAACCAACCGCAGTTTGGTGCCCCGCCGAGGAAGAAGCTCGAGTACAGGAACAGCCCCCCCGCCAGGAACACCCAGTAGGAGAAGGCGTTCAGCCGGGGGAAGGCCACATCCCGGGCCCCGATCAGGAGGGGGACCATGTAGTTGAAGAACGCCGCCGAGAGCGGCATCACCACGAAGAAGATCATGGTGAGGCCGTGCATGGTGAAGACCTGGTTGTATGTCTCGGCGTCCAGGATCCGGCCGTTCGGGGCGGTGAGCTGGGCGCGGATCAGAAGGGCCTCCACCCCGCCGATGATGAAGAAGGCGAACGCGGTGACCCCGTACAAGATCCCTATCCGCTTATGGTCGACCGTCGTGAGCCAGCTCACCAGGCCGTGCTCGGCGGTCGGCCGGCGGAAGGGCGCTGGGCGCGTGGGAACCGTTACAGCCGCCATGTCCTCATCACGATCCTATCCAACCTGCCCGTCACTTCAGGCTCTGGAGATAGGCCACCAGCGCCTGGATGTGGTCGTTCGAGAGGTTGTAGTTGGGCATCTTGGCCCCCTCAGGCACCCCAGCCTTCATCCTGCCCGGGTCCCGGAGCCACCGCTCCAGGTGCTCGGCATCGTTGGGGAACAACCCTGCGCCGAAGGTGGTCCGGCTGCCGAAGTGCGTCAGGTTGGGGCCCACACTGGCGCCCTCGCCGCCCGGGTCGATCGCGTGACACGCCACGCACGAGCCCCCTGGGAACTGCGCGAACAGCTCGGCTCCCTCGGCCGCATCGGTTCCCGGAGGCGGTTCGGCTGCCTCCGCCTGCTGCGCACTGACCCATCCAGTGAAGTCCTTCGCCGTCTGGGCGATCACCCGGAACCGCATGTTGGCGTGGGAGATGCCGCAGAACTCCTTGCACTGGCCGAAGTACGTACCCGGCCGTTCGGCCTGGAGGGTCAGGTGGGTGACCCGCCCGGGGATGATGTCCTGCGTCCCGCTGAGCCTGGGGACCCACAGCGAGTGGATCACCGCGTCGGCGGGCGTCAGCCCGAACTGCTCCTGCCCCCCGGGTGTCTCCTTAGACTCCATGGAGAGCAGCACCGGCCGACCCACCGGGATGTGAAGCTCGTTGGCCGTCACGATCTTCTGGTCCGGATACTGGAACTCCCACCACCACTGGTGGGCGATCACGTTGACGTTCAGCACGTCGCCCTGAGGCTGGGCCGCAAGGGTGAAGATCCCCCCGATCGTGGGCACCCCGATGAACAGCAGCAGAAGCGCGGGGATGACGGTCCACACGATCTCCAGCCGAGTGTTCCCGTGGACCTGTTTCGGGGCCTCCTCCCGGCGCCGGGCCCGGAACCGGATCGCGGCGAACACGATGAGCCCCTCGACCAGGACGAAGATGAACACCGCGATCCAGAAGGCCAGGAAGAAGAGATCCTTCTGGAGCTCCGCGTTCGGGCCCTCGGCCCGGAAGGTGTTCTGGGGGAGGTCCTGGCCGCACGCCACGAACAGGAACGCGCCCAGCGCCAGCACGGCGGCGGTCATCCGCCTCCGGCGGCGGGTCGTGGTCCTGTCTCGCCTGGATGGGGTCACGGTCTGCGGGTCGGTCCGGCGAGCCGCCGTCCCCGGGCGGCTCGCGTCAGTTGTAACACAGCCCCGAGGGGCCCGATGAACGTCCCGGCGCTCACACCTGGCGAGCCGCCTCGAGTGACGCTCCACAGCGCGGGCATCGGGCGTCCGCCCAGGAGACCACCCGGCCGCAGGAGGGGCACGTCGTGGCCCGGACCTTCCCACGCAGGAGCGCCGTCAGGTAGAACACCGTGAACACGGCCACGACGGCCAACATCGCGAGCTCCGCGATGACGTGCCAGCCGTGCCGCTCGATGAGCGATCCCAGGTCCACCGTTCACCCGCGCAGCAGCGTGTCGGCAGCGACGGCGGCGAACAGGAGCCCGAGGTAGGTGATCGAGTACTTGAAGAGGGCCATGGCCGCCCGGTTTCCTGTATCGCGGAGGACGCGCACGGCGTGGCCGACGAGAACCACGCCGAGGATGACGGCGGAGCCGACGTACACGGGGCCCATCCGCGCCGCCGGGAAGAGCAGCAGCGACACGGCGAACAGCTGGAGGGAGTAGTAGAGGATGTGGAGCGCGGTCTCACGGCGGCCCCGGACCACCGGCAGCATCGGCACCCCCGCGCGCGCGTACTCGCCGGCGTGGCGCAGGGCCAAGGCCCAGAAGTGCGGGGGTGTCCAGAAGAACACGATGGCGAAGAGCACGACGGCCGGTAGCTCCACCCTTCCGGTCACCGCCGCCCATCCGACCAGCGCGGGGACCGCGCCCGCCGCGCCCCCGATCACGATGTTCTGAGGAGTTGATCGCTTCATCCACAGCGTGTACACGAGGACGTAGAATGCCGCCGCACCCACGGCCAGAGCCGCCGACACCAGATTCGTCGTCGCCCACAGCCAGAGGAACCCCGCGGCCACTGCTCCCGCACCGAACCGAAGGGCCGCCTCGGGCTCCACACGGTGTGCGGGGATGGGACGGCGGCGGGTGCGTGCCATGATCTCGTCGATGTCCCGGTCGGCGTAGCAGTTGATGGCGTTGGCGCCGCCGGCCGTAAGGACCCCGCCGAGGAGCGTGGCGACCACGAGGTTCCACGCTGGCATCCCCTGCGCCGCCAGCACCATCGCCGGCACCGTGGTTACCAGGAGCAGGACGATGATGTCGGGCTTCATGAGCTGAACGTAGGCGCCGACGGTCTCCCGGGTCCCGCGGCGAGGAGAGGGGTCGCCTCGAGGGGCGAGTCGGAACGCCGCGGTCCCCAGGGCGACGAGCGCCGCCCACGCCAGGCTTCCGCCGGTTACGTGACCGGCTACGGAAGCGGGAGAGAGCCGGGTGAGCACGGCAGCGGCACCGATTGTCGTCTGGGCCAGGAGGAGGCCGAACACGATCCACGCCAGGAGGCGAAGACCTCGGCGGCGGGCCGTTCGGGCCCGGAACGCCAGGAGCGCGCTCAGCGCCACCGCCAGGGCGGCCAGGGCCCGGTGCACGAAGGCTGCGGCGGTGGCAGTCGTGGACACGTCGGGGACGATCCGACCGTCCATCAGCGGCCAATCGAGGAAGACGAGTCCGGCGCCCTCCCCCCGGACGTACGCGCCGACCAGGAGGAGCGCGGCCGTCACCGCCATGGTCCATACGATCACCGCTCGGAGGCCGGGATCGGACGCATCGGGCTCACCGGGACCAGGGCGCGGCACCCGGGCGGCGGTCGCCGTCATCATCACCAGAGCCACGAGCGTCATCGCCACCAGGAAGTGGATGGTGACCACGATGGCCTGCGGCCCGCCCACGATACGAACGCGCCCGATGCCCGCCTGGATGATCACCACGACCACCGCGGCGAGGATCGGCCAGAGCACCGCGGCGTCCCGCACCCGGCGCCAGGCCACCCAGGCGGTGACGAAGATGAGGAGCCCGGCGGCCGCCGCGGCCAGCCGGTGCGAGTACTCGATGAGCGAATGTGCTTCGAAGGGCGGCAGCCAGCTCCCGAAGCAGCGAGGCCAGTCCGGGCAGGCGTCGCCCGAGCCGGTGGCTCGGACCAGTCCGCCGATCGCAACGAGGGCGAGCGTCGTCGCGGCCGCTGCCGCCGAGAGCCTACGAAGAGGGGTCACGGAGGGCGTCGCCACTATATCGCCGGCGGGCACTCCCGAGGCGCACGGTATCGTGGGCCAGATGAAACTGATGACGCGATCGGGGGCGATGACCACGCTCGCACTGGTCCTCTCCCTTCTGGCGGGGGCTTGCGGCCCGTCGGGCGGCTCGGCCACGGCTGTCGCCCCCGCGGACTTGACCGTGGCACTTGCGGGGCTGTGCCGGGCGGCCGACTTCGCGCGGTCGGGCGATCTCTTCGAGGCCCGGCGCACCTTCTTGAACCGGTCCCACGCTTTCCTCCACGAGCTGGCTGCGAGGGGGGACGAGCAGACGCGTCCCGCCGTGGCGCGCCTTCTCGAGGCCAAGCAGCGGGTGGAAGCAGCTCTCGGAACCGAGCGGCGCGCGACCCCCGCTGAGGTGGCGGTCCTCCTCGAGGACCTCGAGGTCGCTACCCGTGAACTCGCCGGCGCGCTCGGCACGCCCGCGCCTCGATGCGGAGGTGGCGGTTGAGGCCCCGGATCGTGATCGCCGCGGCCGCCGCGGTGATGGTGGCGTGCTCGCAGGGCCCGGAGACCGGGGACGGGAACCGGTCGCCCGAGGCCCGAGGACTCATCGCTCAGGTCGCGAGCTACGACCTTGTGTCCGGAGAAGAGAACCGACTGATCGTGGGACTGCTGACCGAAGAGAACCGTCTCGTGGTCGGAGGGGACGTGGGATTCAGCTTCACCTTCCTCGGCGATGAAGAGTCGCCCTCCGAGGGCGAGCCGGCAGGTACAGCCACCGGGGAGTTCCTTCCTCTTCCGGGGCAGGAGGGAACGACCTTCCCGGACCGACCCATGATCGTTTCGCCGGCGGAGGCCCGTGGCGTCTACCGAGCGGAGGCCGTCACGTTCGACCGTCCGGGGTTCTACGAGGTCGAGGTCCGCGCCGACCTCGGCGAAGAAGACGTCCGGACCGCTTCGGCGGCGTTCGAAGTGGTCGCGGAGCCCGCGTATCCGGCTCCGGGGGACCGCGCTCCTCGGACGGAGAACCTGATCATCGGATCCGACGCGCCGCCGGAGGCGATCGACTCCCGAGCCGGGCTCGAGGGGAAGATCCCCGATCCCGAGCTCCACCGAACGACGATTGCTGACGCCATCCGCCGGGGCCGTCCGGCGGTGGTGGTGTTCGCCACCCCCGTCTACTGCATCAGCCAGTTCTGCGGGCCGGTCACCGACATGGTCGCCGGCCTTGCCCGGGACTACCGAGGCGTGGCTGAGTTCATCCATGTCGAGATCTGGCGGAACTTCCAGGAGCAGATCGTCAACCGGGGCGCCGCCGAGTGGCTTCTACGGAGGGGCGACCTCACGGAGCCTTGGGTCTTTCTGATCGGTCCCGACGGACGGATCCTGGCCCGGTGGGACAACGTGGCAACCCGCGAAGAGATCGAGCCGTGGCTGGAACGGCTCCGGTGAGCCGGGAGGTCGAGCTCCCCGCGGGATGCCGGGAGCTCGTCCGGGACGTCGACGAGGAGCTCGCTCGTCTTCTGCACCGGCAGCGCGATCGGATGGTGGCCGTCGACCCGGGCGTGTCTGTGATGATCGAGGAGCTCGACCGGATCCTCGGCTCGGGCGGCAAGCGCCTTCGTCCTCTGTTCTGTCTCCTCGGCTATCGGGCCGGGAGAGGCGACCCCGGTCCTCGGATCGTCCGGGCCGCCGCCGCGCTCGAGCTCCTGCACACCTTCGCCATCGTCCACGACGATGTCATGGACCGGTCGAAGGTCAGGAGGGGCGAGGCGGCTTCGTGGATGGCGTTCGGGGAGGCGCACCGCCGGGAGGGCATGCGGGGCGATCCGGGATTCTATGGCGTGGCGGCCGCGGTCCTGGTTGGAGACCTCGCCTTGATCCTGGCCGACCAGGCCTTGCTGGAGTCGGGGTTCCCACCCGCCCGCCTTCTGCCCGCGCTCGACCGCTACAACCGCATGCGCGGGGAGATGGTGGCGGGCCAATACCTGGATGTCCTCGCCGCTCACCACGGTTGGGTCGGAGAGCGGGAAGCCCGCCGGGTGGCCGTCCTCAAGTCCGGGCTCTACACGGTGGAGGGGCCGCTCCACATCGGGGCCCTTCTGGCCGCCGCCGGGCAAGACGTGCTGACTCTCCTATCGCGCTACGGGGTTGCGCTGGGTGAGGCGTTTCAGATCCGCGACGACGTGCTCGGCGTGTTCGGCGATCCCTCTGCCACGGGGAAGGACCGGGACTCCGACCTCCGAGAGGGAAAGCGGACGGTGCTCCTAGCCCGGACCCTGGCCCGAGTCTCACCGGACGAGGGTCGGTTCATCGACGATGCCCTTGGTCGCCCTGACCTCTCCGCGGCGGATGTGGAGCGTATCCGATTGCTGATGGAGGGCTCTGGCGCGCTCGCTTCGACCCTTGAGCTCATCGAGAAGCTCACCGAGCGGGCGAAGTCGGCGCTGGATCCGACGGTGGTGCCCCCGACCGTGGCGGAGACGCTTCGGGATATGGCAGACGCGCTGGCGCTGCGCCCAGCGTAGGTCGCAAACGGACGAGGATGCTTGCCTGAGCCCTGGCCCTGTGCGAAACATTCTGCGTGAATCTCCTCGAGGCGCGTCTCGTCTTCGGCGACCTCCAAGTCGTGGAGGTGGCCACCACGCTCCCGGACGGGAGCCCCCACGTCGTCCCGCTGTGGTTCGTGTGGCGCGACGAGGCATTGTACGTGTCGGCTCGCCGCACCTCGGCAACGTGGCACAACGTCGAGCGCGATCCCCGCGTGGCGCTCACGTTTCATCACGGACGGAAGTGGAACGAGCTGGTGGGGGCAGTGCTGCACGGGCGGGCGGACCCGCTGTCGCCCGCGCACCCCGCCCTCGCCGGCGTCATGTCGTCCTGGTACGAGAAGTACCGGTCGCTCCTCGGCGGGGAAGCGTTCCGCCGTTTCGCGGAGCAGGTCGAGGATCCGGGTATGCTCCGCGTGCGCCCCGAACGCCTCGCCAACTGGGATCACCGGGGCATGGGGGACGAGCCGGCCCGCCCCGTCCGGCGCCGGGCGGGGGCCGGGAAGCCCGCGGCAGGGCGAGACCGTAAGAGGATCGCTCGCCCGGGCCGGCGCCGGACCGGCAGCAGCTAGGGCACGCCCGAAATCTCCCGTCCGGTGCCGGGGGGTTCGCTCGCTGGCCGCTCCCAACATCCTCCCGCTCGGGGCGAGCTACCCCCCGGACCCCCCGCGATTGCGCCTTCCCCAAGCCGGGCATAGAGTTTCCTTGTGAATTCATTCACAAGCGCCTCGAGTCGTTCGGGGGGGTAACGAGGTGACCGAGGCCGACGTCCTGGTCGTCGGCGGGGGACCCTCGGGAGCGGCCACCGCCTACCATCTGGCCCGGCACGGCGTCGACGTGCTGTTGGTGGACCGGGCGACCTTCCCCAGGGAGAAGGTGTGCGGCGACGGGCTCACCCCGCGAGGCGTACGCGCGCTCCTCGCCATGGGCGTGGAACCGCTCCGGACCCCCGGATTCACCGTGGTGGACGGGCTGCGGGTGCACGGCCCCGGGGTGGGCCTCGACCTGCCCTGGCCGGACCTATCGTCGTTCCCTCGATATGGCGTTGTCAGCACCCGGCACGACCTCGACAACCTTCTCCTGAGGCAGGCCGAGCGAGCCGGTGCCCGGGTGTGGGAGGGGGCCGAGGCGGAGGCCCCGATCCTCGACGGGGCCTGGATCACCGGGGCCAGGGTAAAGCGGAACGGAACGTCCGAGGAGGTACGGGCCCGGTTCGTCATCGCCTCCGATGGGGCGTCGTCCCGGTTCGCCTCCCGGGCCGGGGTCAGTCGCGATCCCCGGCGGCCCCTGGGGATCGCCGCCCGTCGCTACTTCCACAGCCCCAAAGGGGACACGACGTTCCTCGAATCGTGGCTCGACCTGTGGGACGGACATCGGCTCATGGCCGGCTACGGCTGGATCTTCCCAGTGGGTGGCGGGGTGGTGAACGTCGGCGCCGGGCTTCTGTCGAGCTACGTTCGTTTCGACGCATGGAACTCCCGGCGGGTTTACCAGCTGTTCATCGACCATGTCGGGGAGGAGTGGGGCCTCGAGGAAGCGGTCGCCCTGGGCCCGATCCTTTCCGGCCCGCTGCCGATGGGTATGAACCGCCGGCCGCTGTCCCTGCCCGGCCTGCTCGTCGTCGGCGATGCCGGTGGGATCATCAACCCCTTCAACGGTGAGGGCATCGCCTACGCCATGGAGTCTGGCGAGCTGGCCGCGGAACTGGTACACGACGCGCTGGCCCGGGGAAGACCCGGCGTGGCGCACGTGTATCCTGCGGTCCTTCGGCAGCGGTACGGACGGTATTTCACGGCCGGGCGCGCCTTCGTCCGAGCCATGGGGAACCCTTCCGTGATGCGGGTGGCGGCGCGGCTCGGGCTCCCGAGGGAGCGAGTCATGCGGTTCGCCCTGCGGGTCCTGGCCAATCTCACCGATGGGAGAGAGGGCGACGGGTCGGACCGGCTGATGGACATCCTGGTCCGGATGTCGCCGGAACGGTGATCGACATGCGGGTGACGGCGGTTTGCGCACTCCGAATGGCTGCATCTAGGCTCGGCGCGGGGGGAAGGAGATGTTGAGCCAGTACCTCCCCGTCGTCGTCCTCGCCGGCGTCGCGGTAGCGTTCGCCGTCGCCTCGCTCGGCGCTTCGGCCCTGCTCCGCCCCCATCGCCCGACCCCCGCCAAGTTGTCGCCGTATGAGTGCGGGATCGTGCCGGAGCGCGTTCCGCGGGAGCGCTTCCCAGTGAAGTTCTACGTCATCGCCATGCTGTTCATCATCTTCGACATCGAGACCATCTTCCTCTTCCCGTGGGCCGTGACCTTCCGACAGCTCGGACTGTTCGGATTGGTGGAGATGGCCATCTTCATCGCCCTCGTCTTCGTGGCCTACGTGTACGTGTGGCAGCGAGGGGGCCTGGAATGGGAGTGAGGGATCCTCGCA